>JACAFD010000104.1 GCA_013388555.1 Nitrospirota bacterium
GTCCTGGACTGATGGGAATCCCGTGCAGGATCTTCTCCGAATCCATAGGCATGGGTGTGTCTGTGCCACGGACCAATGCATTCCAATCCCGAATCGTGTCTGGAACGCTGACCGTAGCGTAACGGTCTCGCTCGGCCCGGCGGGCCTCAATCAGTCCTCGCCAGTCACGTAGCCCTCCGGTGGACCATTCTGCACGTTCGTTGATCGTGAGGTAGAAAATATCCTCCCGGGACGAGAGCCGTCCCTGCTCTACCAGCAACTCGCCAAGGCGAAGCAGTAAGCTACGTACCGCTGCCGAGTAGTGCATCAGATAGTGCCGGTTCGCCTCCCGCAGGGCGAAGAAGCGGCAAAGCCGTCGATACCACCATGAAAAGATGGCCCATCGATGGAATCGCCATCCGAACCTGGCGCGAATCTCTGACAGCGCCTGTTCCCGTACCGCTGCTTGACGCTCAAGAATACCCGCTGGAGTAGCACTGGTTCGAGCCAAAATCTGTGTGCGCAATACCGACAGTAACAACTCAGGTCGATCTGCAAACCGGGGCGACATGGGGTCCGACTCACCGACCCCGCGATGGCCATAGTCGTCGAGATACCGGTCGAAAGCATCCAGAGCGTCTGTCCCCTCGAGCCGGCGACGAAACTCGCCCGGGTCCCATTTCTCTGCGGTAAACCACGAAGTCGATCGAGGATCGCGTCGAATCATGTCAGAAATTTCAGCCAACCGGACTATCTGCTGTGCGCTGATCACCGATGCCTGACCCTGCAGCGCCCCGTTCAGCAGCGCTCTCCAGTCTTCGCCTAACCATCGAGGCAGCGTGCTGCCTAAAGCTTGCAAACACTGCGACACCCCCCCCGCGATGCCGAACGTCAGCTCCTGTTCATCAAGCCGTTGCCCTATGGCATCGAGGCGCAGGGCGATGGCTTCGCCGGAGAGAGCTCGAAGACGTTCGGTGCGATGCTCGGCCGCCATCGCTTTCATCTCCGCAAACCAGGCCGGTCCATTGTGGGCCACCCTTCTCAGTTCGGCCATCATCACGACAGCTGCACGGGCAATTGTAAACCACCCGAGAGGGTGAGTTTCGGGAACCCGGGCCA
Organism: Nitrospirota bacterium; assembly: GCA_013388555.1. Classification (GTDB taxonomy): domain Bacteria; phylum Nitrospirota; class Nitrospiria; order Nitrospirales; family Nitrospiraceae; genus Palsa-1315. The sequence continues at coordinate 1,099 of JACAFD010000104.1, forward strand.
GGGCTTCTCCTCCCATCTGTTCCGTAAACGGAGCAGGATTTCCCCTCAGTTGGACGATGAGGGAATAAAATAACGTCATATTGATGTAGGGACGTCCCTGGAACGTGCGGACCGATGTGACCTCTTCAGGAATTCGGCAGCCTAGACGCTGATAGGGTGCCAGAATGTAGCGCTCCATGAACAGCTCAAGAAACGACAGCCCAAGGGGGCTCGGCAGCTCAGGCAAGGTTTCTTTGAAGTTAGCACGCGACCATTCACAGTCATCATTATTAGTGAGTTGTGTGGATCGGGTCAGACCAGAAATGGGGCGCGCCTGGAGCAACCACAGGCCACAATCGTCGTAGAGCCATTCGAGATCCACTGGATGGCCGAATAGCTTTTCGATCTGTTTTGCCGTACGGGACAGAGCAAACAGTTGGTCATCCGACAATGTTGCGCGCCCAGCTGCTTCATCCTGCAACGGCAATTCGCGAAGACCTTGGCTGGTCGCCCGCAACGCCTGAAACTGCCCGGTGACAGTCCGCTCGCAAATCCGGATGGGTTGACTGGTTTCGTCCATCTCCACCACGTATTGATCCGGCGTGACGCTCCCATCGACGAGGGGTGCCGCAAGCCCTGCGACCGAGTTAATTACCACCTGACTCGCTCGTCCCGTGAGGGGATGGATGGAATAGGCCACACCGGCGGCCCGCGCCTCTAGCAGCGGTTGGATCACGACGGCCATGGCGGGAGGCGTTCCGCTCGATCCCGACCTCGCATGATAATTCAGGACCCGTTCATCCCAGATCGACAGCCACAGATCCTTCACTGCCAAGCCCATCTCCTCCAGCGGGATACCGAGGTGCGTACGATAGACTCCTGCAAAGCTCGCATGAACACCATCCTCGTTCGTCGCAGACGATCTCACCGCCCACAGCTGCTGCAGCGGCAGGTCTAGCCGTCGCACCTGCTCGAGGATCTGAGACGTCAATTCAGCGATGTCATAGTTCCGAATGAGGTTACAACAGTGAGACAGTATGCGTTGGCGTTCGGCCCCTGAGGAATTTTTGGCCGCCTGCCACTGTTCGGTCGGAGAAAAACCCGCCGCACGAAGCGCGTGATCATAGGCCTCCGTTGTCAAACAGAGCCCGGTAGGAACGGGGAATCCTCCTGCGAGCAAACGCGCTAGGCCCACAGCCTTCCCCCCAACAAGAGACGATTGAGTGCAGGTGGCCAAGGGAAGAAGGAGAGAGCGATTCATGGAAGTGGATACTACCTAGAGTACGAAGATGAGGTAAAGATCATTGACGTTCGTGCCGGTGGGACCGGTGGTGATAAGCTGATGGAGTCTCTTCAAAGCAGGGTAGGTGTTGTGGCGCTTCAACGCGCCTTTGAGGTCGACCGAGAGGCGCTGCGCGCGGGTTACGGTATTTCCATCGACGACAGCGCCAGCCGCGTCAGTCGGCCCGTCGGTGCCATCGGTACCAATTGCCACCACCCATACATTGGCGAGACCGGAGATTTCCAGAGCCGCGGCTGCAGCGAATTCCTGCGCCCGCCCACCCGTTCCCTTTCCGGTGACGGTCACGGTGGTTTCCCCGCCAGCCACTACACAATAGGGCCTCCGCAGCTGTTTGCGGCCGCGCACAATTTTCTTCGCCAAGGCGCCAAACCGTGTTCCTCCCTCACGGGCCTCTCCGGTTAAGGCCGGTGTATGTACGAGCGTTCGAAGCCCTGCTTCTCTGGCTGCGCAGGTCACAGCCGTCACGGCTGTTGTGTTGTTTCCGATGATGTGATGATGGACTCGGCGAAACAGAGACGCGCCAGGCTTCGGAGTCTCACTCACGAGCCCCCGACATCCACGGTCGAGATGCTGGCGTATCCGCTGAGGGACCGCACGCCAGATGCGATAGCGTTTCAGAACCGCCAGAGCCTCTTGATAGGTTGTCGGGTCCGGGGCGGTCGGCCCTGAGGCAATGGCGCTAAGATCGTCGTCTAATACATCGGACAGAATCAGCGTCACAACAGTGGCCTTCGTTAACTCAGCGAGACGTCCGCCCTTGATGTACGAGAGGTGTTTCCTAACGGTATTGATTTCTCGGATACTCGCTCCGCATCGCAAAAGTTCCCGTGTGGCCCGTTGCTTATCGGCCAATGTGACTCCTGGGACAGGACCGGGCAGCAAACTGGAAGCACCGCCGGATAGGAGCACGATCAAGAGATCGCGTTGGCCGAGTTCTGCAGCCATGGCACAAAGCCTGGCTGCCGCCCGCTGGCCTGATTGATCAGGAACTGGGTGGCCGCCCTCCGCCACGATGATATGTTTCGTCGGCAGGCCATGGCCGTACTTTACCACGACTAATCCACCGTCCAGCCGAGGTCCTAGCTGCTGTTCTATCGCCTGGGCCATCGGGGCTGTCGCCTTCCCTGCCCCGGCCACGACCACTTGTTCATAGTGGCGTAGGTCATACCGGCGCCGGCCGATGATCAACTCCTGGCCATGTCTTGAGATGGCCTGACAGACCGCCGTACGGGCATCGACCGCGGCCAGTCCTCGGATGAGTAGTTTCCTCAGAAGCGAGCGAATAGGAGAGGGTGGAATCTGCATCACGCCGGCGTCGGACTAAGGAATCTTGTCTTGAACGAAGCAACGAGTGGGGCAAGTTTGTCGCGGGACCTTTATTTGATAGGTCCCGCGTGGGAGGGCATCCCTCTTAAATTCAGGATTCAGCATCTTGAGTTCCAAGAAGTAGGTCCCAAATTCCTCTGCAATTGAGGTAAGGGCGCGTTGGGGATCTTTTATAGTGACGGTGACTGTTTCAGTCTCCATGGGCATATAGAGGTCTTTTCTGCTTAGCCCCAAGTACTTCTCCGGCTGAGAGTAGATTTCCTTGGCAGCAATGATTCTCGGAACATAGCGCATCGTTTCGCGCGGGCCGTGCATCTTCCAATAGTCGGTGATCTTTTGTTCCTTGAGGAGCTTGCGTACTCGCTCCTCACCAGCATTATAGGACGCCATGGCCATAAACCAATCGTTCTCTTTGAAGTCTTTGAGATATTTAAGATATTTTACTGCCGCCTCAGTGGACATCTCCAAGTTGCGTCGTTCATCCCGCACGGCATCGCTCTTGAGACGATAACGTCGCCCAGTGGAAGGGATGAATTGCCACGGTCCCGACGCTTTTGCCTTGGAATAGGCGGCGGCCACACACTTACTCTCTACCAGCAGCATATACTTGAGATCATCCGGCAACCCGGCTTCGGCCAACTGCTTCTCGGCGGGAGGAAAACAGCGCCCTGTTCGTTTGGCGAGTATGATACTTTCACCCTGGTCTTCTAAAAATTGATAGAACTCGTACTCGATGCGTTCACGCACCTGCCAGTTATCGAGCGGGACTGATTGACCGGCAAAGGTCAGCTTGTCAGGCAGCTTGAATGAACTTAGGAAGTAGCGCTCTCCTTCTCGCTTGATTTCCGGAAGAATAACGAGGCGACCTTCCTGCTCATTGGGATTCTCAAGGGAATCCAGCAGATTCACTTCTCGATCCTGTTCTCCATTGGTTCCAGAACGAAGTGCAGTCTCTTTTGCATCGGAATGCTCTGATGGAGGCTGTGCTCCTGCCGCGATCGGAAGTGTCATCATTGCCCACAACCCACTGAGCACCAGTATTCGCCGAAGCCACGTTGTCATGCCAATCCTGCCTCCTGCTTGCAATGAACGGTCCGAAGTCGAGCGCCTATGCTAACAGCCTGGCAGGGGACCGGCAAGTATGATCGATTTTTGCATTCGTGCTAGACTGATCTCACTATGCGTGCTCTGGCTCTCCTCAACGATCGCATCACTCATTGCACGGCCTGTCCTCGGCTCGTTGCTTATCGGGAGGCGGTTGCAGCAGAGAAACGGAAGCAGTTTGAGAACTGCGCCTATTGGGGCCGTCCAGTCCCGGGATTCGGAGATTCCTACGCCAGTCTCTACGTGTTAGGGCTGGCGCCGGCTGCCCACGGTGGTAATCGAACCGGGCGAGTATTTACAGGCGATCGGAGCGGCGACTGGTTATATGACGCCCTATATCGATTTGGCTTTGCCAACCAACCAGGCTCTTACCACCGGGATGACGGGCTGAAATTATCAGATTGTTATGTTGGCGCCACGGTCCGGTGCGCGCCGCCCGACAACAAACCGGCCCCTGAAGAATTCATGGCCTGCCGTCCCTATCTGTGTGAAGAGGTCCGGTTATTGCGGAAGATCCGAGTAGTTGTGGCACTGGGCAAGGTTGCGTTCGATCACTACCTGAAAGCCTGCCGTGATGAGGGGCGGCAACTTCCCTCACCGCTCCCGAAATTCTCCCATGGAATAGTCCAAGTTCTACCGTGGAACACGACACTGATCGGCTCGTACCATCCCAGTCAGCAAAACACCTTTACCGGGAAACTAACCAGACCGATGTTTCACCGTATTTTTGCTACAGCTCGACAACGACTTGCCGAGCCCGACGCACCGCTGGGAGTGAAGTAAGCTCGGATCGAGGTTGAGCGAAGATCTAACTTTCCTCCTATACGCGTCAGCCTTCCGGTATAGCGTTTGCGGACTTTGTCAGCTTCTTGCTTAGGTTTTACTTCTTGGCTTGAGCTTCCCAGTCCGCCAAGAATTTTTTCAATCCGTTATCCGTCAGCGGATGTTTTACCATCTGCTGAAATATTGGGAAGGGCATCGTACAGATATGCCCACCGGCTAGAGCAGCCTCGACTACGTGCTGAGGATGGCGTACGCTGGCTACCAAGACCAGGGTTTTATAGTCGTAATTACGGTAGATGGTCAAGATCTGGCGGATCAGTTCCATCCCGTTCGAACTGATGTCATCAAGTCGACCGATGAAGGGTGAGACGCACCAGGCGCCTGCTTTTGCTGCGAGGAGCGCTTGGGTTGGAGAAAAGCACAAGGTGACATTCACCTTGATGCCTTCAGCGGCCAATCTCTTGGTGGCCTTCAACCCTTCAGCAATCAACGGCACCTTTACGACGATGTTCTTATGGATCTTTGCAAGTCCCTTCCCTTCCTTCACCATGGCGTCGGCTTCGAGGCTGACGACCTCCGCACTGATCGGCCCATCTACGATGTTACAAATCTCGATGAGCATTTCATTAAAGCTACGCCCTTCCTTGGCGACGAGCGACGGATTCGTAGTTACTCCGTCAAGAAGTCCGAGGCTGGCTGCTTCCTGAATTTCTTTGACGTTGGCAGTATCAAGAAAGAATTTCATGGGCTTGTCCTTTCATGTCGTAATAGGAAATTGTCGCGATCGATTCGTTATCGGTTATTCTATGAAGAACTCACTCTGACTGCAATCATCTGCCGGCATGTGAAGGTTTGACAGACCTGAAACCGCCGGTTAGAATTCGACCGATACCAACGGGCTTGTCACTGCGAAAATCAACACGACCGACAGGAGAATGCGCGATGCAACGATGGGCTTGTGTGCTCCTATTTGGTCTGGCCCTGACCGGGTGCGGAGGTGGTAACCCCTATCTTGAACAATCGCTCAAACCAGCTGAACTTCAAGGTAAGGACAAGGCCTGGTTTGAGAAGAACTGGGGGGTGCCAAGCGGCAAGGCCCCGAGATTTTTCGGTGGCGAAACCTGGACCTACTATCGTATTGCCGGGGGGAAATCAGGCCCACCTCTCTTCAACTTCTCCCCCAATCAGTGCCAGATTACACTCAAATTCGACAAGGAAGAAAAACTTTCCGACTATAGTTATTCGGGTTGTTAGCCGGCGAGCTTTTCCTGAAACTTGTGTGCACAGGATCGGCTGCAGAAGTAATAGGTCTGTCCCCCAATTTCTTCCGTTATTGCCGTTCCCCTTGGAACAAAGACCAGGCAGACGGGATCCTGCACCATGTGATTTTTACCAGGGGAGAGCCGTTCCGGCTCGCTCCGCTCCTTGATTTTTTTGACGGCGCGCCGGATGAGAAAGTACAGCACGACCAGTAGGCCGATTGCGAGCAAAATTCTATACATATAGTGGTAGGTTTTTCCTGACACCACAATCCTATGTGACAGTACCACTGCTGTCAAGGGCTCCATACTCTGTTCAGGGTGATTAGCGAACGAACTCTCCTTCCTTCACTCTACTCAAATGGCCTAGCTGCATATGAGCGGAAGAGCCTACCTTCCAGCCAGACCCAGTACTTCAGGTGGATATGCTTCCATTCCTTAGTATGGTAGATTGCCACCATGATGATTTGTGATAAATGCCGCGGGGCGATGTTGCCGGAACGGGCAGTGGACCTGAACGCAGGTCTTGCGATCACCGTGTTTGCTTGTTTGAATTGTGGTCGCAGGAAATCAGCAGATCAGGAACCTCGGCCTATTACCGCGAGACATTAACCGGCGCTATGATAGCGAAACCGCTCACGCACGACGAGCATAAGGCAGCTGAAGCTGCCTTTAATGGATATCCGCCCAACGATGATTGGACGGACTCGGCCCACGAAATTTATGTGCGTCTATCTGCAGCGATTGCCAAGCGAAGAGCCACCGCTTTCGACCAGATAAACGAACGTAACCTTGAGGAAGCCACTCGATAAATTGAGGTGTGTTTCCTTGCCCACATCCTGGGTAATCCAAGAGATCGACCTCCACCACTCCCCATTCAGTCGGCGCATGGTTGACTGGCATCGAACACCGAGCTATTACCTACACATAGTGCAGAACTGAGCGACCAATCCTGAGCCACGGTCTAGCCCCTTCTGTGCCCCTCCCCTAGTTTAATATGAACCCGACAGCGCTTTGTCTGAAGATCCATCACAGGGGTAGACCATTGGCGTCCGAATTTACGATGAGAGGAATTGGAATAGGAAGGAGAAACTATCGGAGACCTAGCACGTCCATCATGTCGTACAAGCCAGGAGGTTGCCGGACCACCCACTGAGCGGCACGCAAGGCGCCTCCTGCGAAGGTATCTCTGTTACTCGCTCGATGCGTCACCTCGATACGTTCACCCATTCCGCCGAAGAGAATTGTATGGTCACCAACAATGTCGCCGGCACGAATTGTTTGTATTCCGATCTCGCCTTTTTTCCGTTCCCCAACCAGGCCTTTTCTGGAATAGACGCCGACCTGATTCAGGTCGCGGCCCACAGCCTTTGCCAGGACTTCTGCAATCTTGAGCGCGGTCCCGCTCGGTGCATCTTTTTTGAGACGATGGTGCGCCTCAATCACCTCGATGTCGTATTCGTCCCCTAGAGTTTTTGCCATCTCGCCGATGACTTTGTAGATGAGGTTGACCCCTACGCTCATATTAGGGGACAGCACGATTGGAGATTGGGATGCAAGAAATTGCAGCTCTGCGAGGTGGGGAGCGGAAAATCCCGTCGTGCCGATCACCATGGCTCGTCGATGTTTTGCCGTTGCGCGTAAGTGAAGTAGTGTAGCCTCTGGATTTGAGAAATCGATGACTACCTCGCCTCGATCAAGAAGCGCCGTAAAATCGTCGGTAATCGGAACACCTGCGTGGCCACAGCCCGCTGTTTCCCCCGCGTCTTTACCCAACGCACGATGGCCTTTCCCTTCGATTGCACCGGATAACGTCAAGAAGGTCGAGTCCCTAATTAGCGCGACCAGTCGACAGCCCATACGACCAGCGGCCCCTGCAACTATGACGTTGATCATCCAAACCCCGATTGCCTCGCGTTAAATGAGGCCTGCGTCCTTTAAGGCCCGTGCAAGCTGGTCCTTTGTCTCGGTCGCCATGGCACAAAGCGGCAGACGCAGCTCCGGGTCGATCTTTCCCATCATGCCTAGGGCAGTTTTTACCGGGATCGGATTGGTCTCGTAGAAGAGGGCGTTGAACAGCGGCGACAAAGCGAAATGAATCCGTCGAGCCTCGTCGATTCGGCCACTCAAAAATGCCTGGACCAATTGAGCCATCTGGGATGGAGCGATGTTCGACGTCACGCTAATGACCCCCTTCCCTCCGACTGCCATCATAGGCAACGTTAGGGCATCATCTCCTGCCAGGACCGTTATTCTATCCCCACAGGTTTGCGCAATCTCGGAAGCCTGCTGGACTGACCCGCTCCCTTCTTTGATCCCGACGATGTTCTGCAACCCGCAGAGCCTCGCGACAGTGGATGGCAACATGTTCACGCCGGTGCGTCCAGGAATGTTATAGAGGATCTGCGGAAGCTCGACCGATTCTGCGATCAGTTTGTAATGCCGGTACAGGCCCTCTTGCGGCGGCTTGTTGTAGTAGGGAGTAATGATCAGCGCTCCATCGGCCCCTGCCTGCTTGGCGTGTTTCGTGAGGGACACAGCTTCGGCCGTGCTGTTGGACCCGGTCCCAGCAATTACAGGGACGCGTCGGTTAACTGCCTCGACGGTCAGCTCGATCACGCGGTGGTGCTCTTGGTGTGAGAGGGTGGCGGATTCGCCTGTGGTGCCGCAGGGTACAATCCCGTTCGTCCCGTTGGCAATTTGCCACTCGATAAGATCACCGAAGGCTTGCTCGTCGACTTTCCCGTTGCGGAACGGAGTCACGATGGCAATCAATGTACCTATAAACATGGGACTCTTTCACCAAGGACACAGCTGTTCCGCCGGTTTCTCAATTGAGAAACGCCGGAATCATTTCGTCCTTGACCAGATCGTCGTAGGTCTCCCTGGTCTTGATGACGTGGATTTCCCCGTCTTTGATCAGGACCTCCGGTACTCGTGGTCGCGAATTGTAATTGGAGGCCATCACAAAACCATAGGCCCCCGCGCTCATCACCGCGAGCATGTCATCCGGATTGACCTCCGGCAATGACCGGTCCTTCGCCAGAAAATCACCGGACTCACAAACCGGGCCGACAACATCTACATTGTGCTTGGGCCGCTGCAACACCGCCTCGGACAAGGGGCGAATTTCATGATAGGCCCCGTAGAGGCTCGGTCTGATCAGGTCGTTCATGGCCGCATCGACAATAATAAACCGTTTCGCTTCGCCGTCCTTCCGATACAACACCTTCGTCACAAGGATGCCGGCGTTGCCAACGATGACACGGCCCGGCTCCATGATGAGGGTCACATTCAAATTCCTCAAAAGCGGCGATACGGCATCCGCAAGATCTTGCGGCAGCGGCGGTGTTTCGTCTGAGTAGGTAATGCCAAGGCCGCCCCCGATATTGACATACCGGATGTTGATCCCCTGGGATTTTAAGGCTTCAACCAGCTTGACGACCTTCTTCACGGCCTCGACAAACGGCGTAACTTCCGTCAACTGCGACCCGATATGCTTATGGACCCCGACGACATCGATGTTGGCAAGCGAGGAAGCCAGCGTGAATTCTTCAAGCGCGCGATCGGCGGCGATTCCGAACTTGCTTTTCTTGAGACCGGTCGAAATGTAAGGATGTGTCTTGGGGTCGATGTCTGGATTGATGCGCAGGGCGACTCTCGCCTTGGTTCCGACAGCCGCAGCAACTTCATTAAGCGCCCGCAACTCAGCCGGAGATTCGACGTTGAACATGAGGATGCCAGCCTGCAAAGCCTCGCGAATCTCCTCAGCATTCTTGCCGACACCTGCGAATACGATCTTTGAGGGAGGAACACCCGCTTTGAGCGCCCGAAAGAGCTCTCCGCCGGACACAATATCCACTCCGCCCCCCTCCTGTGCCATGAGACGGAGGATCGCGATATTGGAATTTGCCTTCATGGCGAAGGCGATTATATGGGGTACGCTCTTGAAGGCTCCGTCGTAGGCTCGAAAATGACGGACCAGGGTTTCATAGCTGTAGATATAACAGGGTGTACCGACCTCTTTCGCAATCCGGCTGACCGGCACCTGTTCGCAATAGAGTTCGCCATGTCGATACTCGAAACTATGCATCAGAGGAATCTTCATTGAGATGTTCGAGGCCTGTGAGCGAGAAGCCTTGCAAACCTGCAAGGGAGGAATTCTGCAAGGCAGCCTCAAAGGCATCCTTGAACTTACGAAAGCGGACCTTCACATTCGGAATTGCGACCTTCATCGCGTCCGAATCCATCAATGTCTTGAGGGCATCGGGAGTGGCCAGCTTGAGGTGCTCGAAATTGACGATGATGTCCATGCGTGCATGATTGGCGGCTTCCTTGATCCGTTTGATCAATTCCAATGCATTCAGGCGATCGAGGGTGCCATCAAGGTCCACGAACAAAGCCGCAAACTTGTCATGCCGCTTGGCCTTGATGTGGAATATCATCTGTTGCGAAGAGAGCGCGTTCGGATCTAACGCCTGTTTCAAGGCATGCAGCGCGCTCGGAACCAATTGCTCTTTGTCCAACACCGGAAGCTTCGCTTGGAGATTCTTCAATACGCCTGCGAGCGGCGACAGGGACGCTTTCGGGCAGGTTCTCTTAACCAACTTCCTGAACTCCCGATTCATCTCCAATCTCGGAATGAACCGTTGACTCGTGCCCGACAGTCGTTTCCAGATTGAGGAGATCGAGTAGAACTGATGGTTGGCCCAGTGGAAACCATCTTGTAGTTGCTCGACCGTCATCCGGCTCGGCTGGAACACGACATGCTTGCCGTCGTATTTCGCCCAATCCCTATCGAAGATACGACCGGATTTTTCGAAGCGGTCGAACAATTGCGTTCCAGGAAGAGGCGTCAACACGTTGAAGTAGGCCAATTCCACCTGGTTCTTTGTCAAGAAGTCAACCGCCCGTTCAAACACGGTCACATCATCGCTGTCGAATCCGAACACGATCCCGGGATTCACCATGATCCCGTAATCGTGGAACATCTTGATCTCTTTGGAGAACTTCAGAACCCGGTTAAAGGGTTTGTTTGTTTCATCCAGCGCGTCTTCATCGAGCGATTCCATACCGACAAACACCGACACGCAGCCGCTCTCTGCCGCAAGCTTGACCATCTCCTCATCGTCGGCTAGGAACATCGTTGACTGGCAGCCCCATTTAAGCTTGAGCGGCTTCAGCGCAGCCCAGAGCTCACGGCAATAGGCACGGTTGCTGTTGTGCAAGTCATCGACAAACGCGACGATGCTGCCGTCCTCTATGCCGACTCGAATCTTAAGCGTAGTGAGGAAGGCTTTCCACATCGGCTCATCGCGCACTCGCTCGACCAACTCACTACGAATCCACCGCTGAACATTCCGAAGCTCCGTGATGACTTCCTTCACCGGCCGCCGCCGCGTGGTCTTCCCATTAAACGGGGACACACTGCAAAACTCGCAATCGAAATGACACCCACGGGTCGTGAAACTACACTGTCTCGTCATGTAGGAGTCGGGACTCAGCAAATCGACGCGCGGGCTCCTGTAATTCTCCAGAGAAGGAAATGAGGTCATCTTGTATATGCGCTGCATCTTTCCCGCCTCATAGTCCGCCACCAATTGTGGCCAGAGATCTTCGGCTTCTCCACAGACGATCGCATCCGCGTGTCGAAGCGCTTCGTCGGGGCAGTAGGTGGGATGAACCCCCCCCATGACGATCGTCTTACCTCGCTTGCGAAACTCTGCTGCAATCTCGTAGGCGCGAGGGGCATAGCAGGTAAACATGGAGAGGCCAACCATGTCACAGGGAAAGTCGTAGTCGATATCGTGAACCGCTTCATCGACCAGACTGACTTCCCAATTGGCCGGCGTATAGGCCGCGATGGTCGGCAAGCTCAGCTTGGGAAACCACACCGCGCGCCGTTCCGACGCGGTCAATCTATAGGGGTTATTGCGAGGATAAGGATCGACTAGCAATAGCCGCTTGCCCGGTATGGGCTTGACCGTCGGTGCCTGCCCAACGAGCTGATTGTGCCGCGTAGGTTGAATAAGCTCCATGAATCGATCCTCCTTACCTCCTTCCGGCTATTCGGCTGAGGCGGTCAATAGGTTCGTTAAAGTGTTTGTGGCGGCCCAATGGTTGTCTTACTGTGCTTTGTCGTCAGAGCGGACTGTGCTTCGCATGCTCGGCTTCGAAGCGCTCTCAATCCGCGAGGTATGGTTCCGCTATCTCCCTTACAGAATGTTCTACAGCGAGAACAAATATCAATTCTCTTCAGTATAGCCGTATCTTGCCATTGAGGTCTAGCAAGAATGGCGCATGAACATTACCTTGTTCCCACAGGTTGCAACGGGGGGAGGTTGACATCCTGCCCCTGGAGCGCTGAGTCCGGTTCTTCCGGTTCTGGCTCGGCGGGTTCGATCACCGATGCGTCCTTGCGGCGCTTCTCCTCGAGCGACTCTAACGTCTTTTGCCGCTCGATGGTCGCATTCACACCGACACGTTCAGGAGGAATCGGCGACCCCACGGTCCCGCAGCCCATCAATATGACCATCATCATGCCTGCCGCGATGGAAGGCGCACTCGTCACCCGCATCTTCACGAAAGCATCCGCTCGAGGTCTTTCATGCGCTGCTCCACTCGCGTTCGGGCGGTTCCACCGACCTGGGACTTCCGGTCGATCGCGGCGGTGACCGTCAACCGAGCGAACAGACCCTTTTCAATTCGTTCGCAAAAGGTGCGTAGCTCCTCGAGCGAGAAGTCGGTGAGTTCACGGCCTTGATCCGATGCGGCACGGACCAGACGGCCCGTAATCGCATGCGCTTCACGAAACGGTACTCCCCGGGTCACAAGATAATCCGCAACTTCCGTGGCCAACATACCGCCACCCTGAACCGCCTGCTTGAGCACATCCCGGTTTACGGTGAGGCGAGGCATCAGTTCCGTCAAGACATCAACTGACGAGACGACAGTATCGAGGGCATCGAAGAGCGCCGGCTTATCCTCCTGAAGGTCTCGGTTATAACTCAAGGGCAGGGCCTTGAGCATCGTCAACAGGTTGACGAGATGGCCGTAGACACGTCCTGTCTTGCCCCGCACCAGTTCAGGTACATCGGGATTCTTTTTCTGGGGCATCATACTGCTGCCGGTACAGAAGGCATCGGGAAGCTCGACGAATCGGAATTCTTGTGACGACCAGAGAATCAATTCCTCACTGAGCCGGGACAGATGCATCATGGTGATTGCCAGTGCCGAAGCCACCTCGATCATGAAATCTCGATCCGATACGGCATCGAGGCTGTTTTGCGTCAGGGCAGGAAATCCCAACAGCGCAGCGGTGACCCGGCGATCGACCGGATAGTTCGTCCCCGCGAGCGCGCCGGACCCCAACGGCATGACATTCACGCGCACCGATGCATCGCGAAACCGCCCCTTGTCCCGCTCGATCATTTCCACATAGGCTAGGAGATGATGGGCAAACAACACCGGCTGAGCACGTTGCAGATGCGTATAGCCAGGCATGGCGACTGTTCGATTCGCCTTCGCCTTTCCTACTAAGACCCGTTGAAAGTGTTCCAGGCGCGTGACGAGCTGACCAAGTTGATCCCGCAAATAGAGTCGGATGTCCAGTGCAACCTGGTCGTTCCTGCTCCGGCCCGTGTGCAGCTTGCCGCCAAGCGGACCGATCAACTCTGTCAGCCGGCGCTCAATCGCCATGTGAATGTCTTCATCCTGCCGGGTGAAGCGAAAGCGGCCCCGGTCCAGCTCCGTCTTCACTGATTCCAGACCTTGCACGATCGTTCTGGTTTCAGAGGGGGTCAGTACGCACGCCTTTCCCAACGTCTTGCAATGGGCGATACTGCCCTGAATGTCATAGGTATAGAGACGGCGATCGACCGCCACCGAAACGGTAAACGCCTCCACGAGACGGTTCGTCTTCTGTCGAAACCGTCCACCCCATGCCTTCTCGCCTGCTGGACGTTGCGGCAGACGTCTGCTCTGTCGCCCCATCAGGCTGAACCCTTTCCCCGTTGAGCCCTAATTTTCAGACGCAATGCATTCAGACGGATGAACCCCTCGGCATCTTTCTGGTTATATACGTCGTCTTCTTCGAACGTGGCGATGTCAAGACGATACAATGAATTTTTGGACTTCCGGCCGACCACCGTGCAATTGCCCTTGTACAACTTGACACGCACAGTCCCCGACACATCCTTCTGGGCCTCATCCATGGCCGTCTGCACCATTTCACGTTCGGGGCTGAACCAATAGCCGTTGTAGATCAGATCTGCGAATCGTGGAATCAGGCTATCCCTGAAATGGAGCACCTCGCGATCCATGGTCAATGATTCGAGGCCGCGATGTGCAACATGCAGCATGGTCCCTCCCGGTGTTTCATACACGCCGCGCGACTTCATGCCGACGTAGCGGTTCTCGACCAGATCGACGCGTCCGACCCCATGTGCACCGCCCAACCGGTTGAGGTGGGTCAGTAACTTGGCCGGACTCATCTTCTTTCCATCCACCGCGACGGGATCGCCGGCCTCATACTCGATCTCGACCTCGAGAGGTTTGTTCGGAGCCTGTTCTGGCGACACCGTCATCTGGAAAATTTCATCGGGCGGCGCTTCCCACGGATTTTCGAGAATGCCTCCTTCGTAACTCACGTGGAACATGTTGAGGTCCATGCTGTAGGGCTTCGATTTCGTTGCAGTCACAGGGATGCCATGGCGATCGGCATACTCAATCAATTCTCGGCGCGAGCGCATGGTCCACTCGCGCCAAGGCGCGATAATCTTGAGCTTCGGCGCAAGGGCTGTGTATGTTAACTCAAACCGCACCTGATCGTTCCGTTTCCCTGTGGCGCCATGCGAGACCGCCTCGGCGCCTTCTTTCAGGGCTATCTCTGCCTGCCGGCGCGCGATGAGCGGGCGCGCAATCGACGTCCCCAGCAAATAGCACCCTTCATACATGGCGTTGCCACGCAACATCGGAAACACATAGTCCTTGACGAATATTTCCCGCAGATCTTCCACATAGACTTTTTTCACGCCGAGCGCCTTCGCTTTTGCCTTGATCGCTTGGAGATCCTCGCCCTGGCCAAGATCCGCGCAGAATGCGATGACTTCAGCATCATAGGTCTCCTGCAGCCACTTCAAGATTACGGACGTATCCAGCCCGCCTGAATAGGCCAACACCACTTTCTTTATGACCTGACTCATCGTCTCGTTCGCCCCCTCTTGCCTGCTAATAGGTTCGTGAGAATGGCTTTCTGCATATGCAACCGATTCTCCGCCTGGTCGATAATCACTGACTGCGGGCCGTCCAGCACGTCGGCGCTGATTTCCTCACCTCGGTGAGCAGGTAAACAATGCATGACGATCGCATCGGTTTTGGCGCGTTGCATGAGGCGGCTGTTCACTTGATATGGCGCCAAGACTTTGAGTCTTCGCGCATGCTCCCGCTCGCGCCCCATGCTGATCCAGACATCGGTATAGATGACGTCGGCTTCCTTCGCAGCCACATTGGGATCGTGCCCGATCTCGATCACCGCTCCGGTTTTTGCCGCCTCTACCCTTGCCCTGTCGACGACATGCTGCTCAGGCTGATACCCTACTGGACAACCAAGCGTGATGATCATCCCCATCTTCGCCGCTGCCTCGATCAATGAATTCGCCACATTATTGCCGTCGCCGATATACGCGATCTTGACCCCCTTCAACCGGCCCTTTTTTTCACGAATGGTCAGGAGATCAGAAAGAGCCTGACAAGGATGGCTCAGGTCGGTCAACCCATTGATCACCGGGATCGTCGCTTCCCTCGCCCATTCCTCCACGATAGAGTGGTCGTAGGTGCGAATGACGATCGCGTCGAGATAGCGCGACAACACGCGCGCCGTATCGGCGATACTTTCCCCGCGCGAGAGCTGAATATCAGCCATGGGCAGCACCAGCGCATGGCCACCCAGCTGATTCATCCCCGCTTCGAACGACACACGCGTCCTTGTCGATGGTTTCTGGAACAGGAGTCCCAACGTCTTTCCGGGAAGTAGTGGATGCGGAACCCCGCGCTGCAGTTTGTCTTTTAAGCGAATCGCCGACGCCAGCAAGCTGTCCACCTCCGCCTTGCTGATGGTCGCAACATCCAGCACATCTTTCTTGCCGGCCCGCCTTCCTGTCGGTTGTGTGGTCATGCCCGTCACATCCATTCGCCGTGGGGTCGTCTCACGATGCCTGTGCGCTGAAAATCTGAGCAAGCGTTTCAAGTAATCGATCGATCTCCGGCTCACTGATGATAAGGGGCGGTACGAACCGCAGCACATGCTCGCCGGTCGCATTGATCAGAATGCCGCGGGCTAAGCACTCGCTTACGACGGTTTTTGCGTCCATATCGAGCTCAATCCCTTGCAAGAGACCGAGCCCACGCACCTCTCGCACCACCCGGTGTCGCGCCTTACAGTCGGATAACCCCTTCGCAAAATACTCTCCTGTTCTGCGCGCATGATCAAGTATTCGGCCATCCAGCAGGGCGTGGCAGACAGCCAATCCTGCCGCACAGGCAAGCGGATTGCCGCCGAACGTCGAGGCGTGGCTGCCGGGTGAAAAAGCTTTCGCAACGGAGTCAATTGCAAGGCAGGCTCCGATGGGCACACCTCCACCCAACCCTTTTGCCAAGGTCATAATGTCCGGCTGCACCCCTAACTGTTCATAGGCAAAGAGCGATCCGGTCCGTCCCATCCCGGTCTGCACTTCATCGAAAATCAACAGCACATCTTTTCTTGCGCATAGATCTCTCACCTGCTTCAAATATTCGCGGTCTGCGACATGGACGCCCCCCTCGCCCTGAATCGGCTCGAGCATGATCGCCGCAGTCTTGTCAGTCACAGCCCGTTCCAGTTCTTCCTGATTATTGAAGGCGACGTAGCTGAATCCCTGCAGCAACGGCTCGTAGCCCTTCTGGACCTTGTCCTGGCCGGTCGCTGTCAACGTCGCCATCGTCCGGCCATGGAACGAGTTCTTCATCGTGACGATCTCGAACCGCCCGGCTCCATATCTGTCATGGGAATAGCGGCGGGCCAGCTTGATCGCGGCTTCGTTGGCCTCAGCCCCGCCGTTGCAAAAAAACACTTTGTCGGCAAAGGAATGCTCCACCAGGATCTGGGCCAGCTTTACTTGTGGCTCAGTGTAATAGAGGTTCGAGGTATGGATCAGCTGCGCGGCTTGGCGCTGGATCGCCTGAACCAGATCTGGGTGACCATGTCCGAGGATGTTTACCGCAATCCCGCCGACGAAATCGAGATACTCCCGCCCTTCGAGGTCATACACTTTCGTCCCACGTCCGCGTACGATCGAGAGCGGTTGACGCGTATAGGTCTGCATCATATAACGTGCAGCATCCTGCTGCAGTTCTTCTGTCGGCATAAGAGACCTATCCCTTTGTAAAGTAAGGGAAGGTAGCATAGGCCTCCCGATGGAAGCAACTTGAAACGGGCGGTAGGCAATGTGAGGCAGCGTCGCTGGGCTTCTGTACCAGGTATTGTCTGTATTGTGCTATTCTGTGACCGATGAAAGCCTGCGCGCATTGCCAACAGCAGAACCAGGAAGACGCAAAATTCTGCTACCAGTGCGGCAGTACGCTGACCGTGGAGCCTGAACCACCGATTGCTCACCCAATAACACCCGTGACTCATACAGATGAGCAGCTCTGGCGTCAATTCATCGGCCCCTCTGCCGACCATTATCTGCAACATTTTAGAAAGTTCGGATTGGGAGACAAGCCGAAATTTGCCCTGACGTGGAACTGGCCAGCCTTTCTCTATATTTCCTTTCTCTGGTTTCTCTATCGCAAAATGTATGTCTATGCACTGGTCTACGCCCTCGGTCCGATGATCTCGACCTATTTGACCGGTGACATCACCGTGGGTCTCATCTGGAGTATCATGGCCGGAGCCACAGCGAACTATATCTATTACTGGCATTGTCGAGAGAAGATCGGCGAGATCAAGCAGGGTTCTTGGAGTGACCTGGCCAAGCGGGACGAAGTATTGAAGGAGACTGGAGGCGTCCAGCCCTACTTAATCTACGTCGGCATCGCCCTCTACGTACTGTTCATTTTGTCCATGATCAAAATGGTTCAGGAGGGGCCGCCAGGCGGAGATCGTTCACCGGAAAAACCGGCGAAGCCGGCCTCGGCAAGCAGCGTGTGACGAGCGGAGACGATCGCTGACGGATGCTAGCCATGGCAAGAAGTGAAATTTCCTCTTCCGGCATCGGCATGTCCGCCGCTGCCCTTCCAACCGTTTCAGTCAGGAAACTAGAGTAATTTAGGACACAGGCGGTTGAGAAAGGTCAGACGTCTTACCCACCCGACTCCGGTGCGCCGAGACGCGCCGTTCCACGGGCGAGGCCGCATTGCTCGAGGAGGCGAGGAGGTACGCACCACACTTCGTCTGGGCCGTTCGCCCGTGCACATGGATCTTGGCGAACGGAGAAAGCCCTCTGATGGCTTCTTCTAAGATCGACTTGGTACGAACTGAGTCGATATCAGCCCTGTCAGGGCGTTCAGACTAGCCTCACGTTCAGGGCTTGTAATCGGTGTGTTCGGAGGGTTTACCCCCATGTGAGAACTGATGAATGTAGGCGATCACCTTCCAGATCTGCTCTTCTGAGAGGTACGACTTCCAGGCCTTCATTGTCGTCTTTGGAACCCCTTCGGCCACTCGCCAGAACCAGTAGCTGTCTGAGAAGCGGCTGGTGTTTTTCTGGTCACGAAGCCCTCCCCCACTTTTTACCGGCTTGCCGTCCTTATGGCAACTGCGGCAGCCCTCCTGGGAGTAAACCTGCTTTCCCTCCTCAATGATATTCGGGTCCGTCCACCAGCCAGTCGGCATATGTTTGTCGGTATAATCGGCCGGAACCGGAGACAATGGCATTAGTTCCCCTGAGGACGCCATCCTTCCTGAAGGAGTCAGGACAGGATTTTTTGCACAGCGGAACCCGCTGTTGAAGTTTCGGTACGACGGTGATTCATAGCTGGGGGATAACGGTAGGTTGAAGTCCCGGCGTGAGGATCGCAGGTTCTCCGGAGCGAGGTCCCACGAGCCGCCCCGCAACACTCTGTATTTACCATTTTCCGGCCCCTTCGGGTTCTGCGCCGGGCTGGTCGTGTAATAGTCCTGGTCATACCAGTCGCTCACCCATTCCCAGACATTCCCCGCTAGATCATAGATCCCATAGGGGCTCTTGCCGTCTTTCAATTGTCCCACCGGCACCAGCGCGTCATGGTTGTTCCACTTCTCCTTCCCATAGTTCGCCCGTAGCGGATCGGGTGGCTCATTGCCCCATGGATAGATTCGCCCATCCGCCCCCCGTGCCGCCTTCTCCCATTCCGCTTCTGTTGGGAGACGCTTGCCGGCCCACTCGCAATAGGTGCTCGCATCCGACCAATCGACATTCACGACCGGGCGCTTCTGATGGGGCGGCTGGTCCATGGTTGTCCACATCGGTGGTCCGTTCACGCCCCTGGCCTCCAGAAACTTTGCATACTGCCCGACAGTCACTTCATACTTGTCGATGTAATAGGCATCGAGAGAGACCCGATGGACGGGCTTTTCATCGTCACTACCGTCGTTGCTCCCCATGGTAAATTCCCCCGCTGGTACGAGCACCATCGGTGCCCCGTCTTTACCGGTGATCTCCTGCTGCCCCTGCGCCGGGCCTGCGACCCACACGACGAACGTGACAGCCATCAGCAAACCGAGCGCACGCAACCGCACCTGCCCACTTTGCCTCACTCCCATGCATCTCCTCCTTGCCGTTTACTCACCGGTCAGCCCATTGTAGACATGCTTGCTAGTGCTGCTTCACCACGATCCTGTTCAGGAAAAGCGCTTTATCTGTTCCGTCAAGGTGTTCGCAACTAGAGTCAGATCGAACGGCCAGGCGTAGCGGAATTCGACCTCCGGATGCTGCGGCCGTAGATGATCGAGGATTTCAGGAATCTCAACTTCCGAGTGAGAACCGCCGGGCGTAAACATCGTCGTGGTCACGGTAATGTGGGTCGCGCCTTTTTCGATCAGCTCTTCCACCGATTCTTCCAAAGTCGGGGCACAGAACTCGTTGTAGGCCACGGCAAAAAGCACATTGCCCAGGTTGGCTCGCAACTCAGCAGCCACTGCCTCAAGTCCCGATTGATAGGGGTCCGTCTCCCGCGTTCTCGGCCACTGGCGAATCTTGGCATCCAGCTCAAGTTCTTCCGGCGAGGGCGGGATCTTTGCCGCGCGCCGCTGAGCCTCCAGCCTTTTCAGTTTCGTGACCAATTCCTGCGGGCAACCCTTGGGAATGCCCCCGTGACCAACTAGAATCACTCCCCGTACAACTGTCGCCATCAGCGCACTCCTTTCCTCAGACGTGATGATTTACACATGGTTGCGCAACATGAGTTCCTTCGGATGTGGATTGAGATAGATCTGATCATGAATGTACCCGACATCGAAGATCTTGACGTAATGTTTGATCAGCGTCAGAGGGACAACCAAGGGTGTGAGTTCCTGATGGTAATCACCGATCACGCCCAATAGCTCGGCTTTCTCGTGAGCGCCGAGCCGCTCCTTGAAATACCCCAGGATGTGTTGGAGTACGTTCACATGTTTGCGCACCGTCGCTTTCACGGCCAATGCCTTCATGAACAGTTCTCCATACCGGTGAGCGAATTCCTTGGGACGGTGCCGCTCTGCCTGACCGACCAGCCGCCCGAGCAATTCGTATTGCTGTGGGCTATGAGCTAACAGCAAATATTTGTGGATCGTGTGGAACTGCACCAGGGCCCGTCTCGTGACGCCACTCTGTACGAGGTCCTGCCAGCGGCGGTAACAGAAGACCCGCTCGATAAAATTCTCCCTCAGTGTAGGCTCGCAGAGCCGTCCTTCTTCCTCGACCGGAATCAACGGAAACTCCTCCATAAAAGCCCGCGCAAATAGTCCGACTCCATTCCGGTTGGGTATCCCATGCTCATTGTAAAGACGAACTCGCTCGATCCCGCAGCTCGGCGAACCCTTCTTAAAGACATACCCGGATAAGTCCAGCTCCATGAGTTGCGCGATACGATTCGTGGTCAACGTTTCCAGTGCGCGCGTGTGATCGGTCCCACTCTTGATCGTCACGAGTCGGGGATTCTGAGGATCGCCGACCAGTCGCATCGCCTCGCGAGGAGTGCCCAGTCCTGCCTCAACCTCCGGACAGACCGGAACCCACTCCACATAGCGGCCAAACACATCGGTCAGAAAACTGTCCCGCTTATGTCCCCCATCGAACCGGACTTCGTCTCCGAGGAGACAACGACTGATTCCAAGGCGGAGTGGCGTGGTCGTCATCTCGTCCCCTGCAGTTTGCCGAGGCCTAAGTATTCCTCGCGGGCTTGCCGGTGGTCCACAATGGGCAAAGGATAGTCTGTGCCCAAACGGCATCCGGCCAGGGCCTGTTCTTCCTGGGTCATCATATGCGGCGCATGAATTCGGTGAGTCGGAACGGCTGCAAGCTCCGGCACATACTGCCGAATGTATGTCCCGTCCGGATCGAACTTCCTGCTCTGCAGCATGGGGTTGAAAATTCTGTAACCGGGCATAGAATCTGTTCCGGTCGAGGAGGCCCATTGCCAATTGCCATTATTGGCGGCCAGATCACCGTCGATGAGCCGCTGCATGAAATAGCGCTCACCGCTTTGCCAATCGATGCGAAGATCTTTGATGAGAAACGACGCCACGACCATCCGCACACGATTGTGCATCCACCCGGTCTGGTTCAGCTGCCGCATGCCTGCATCCACCAGCGGGTAACCAGTCTGTCCTTCACACCAGGCGGCATAGAGACGATTCCGCTCTGCTCCAGACGGACGGGATCTCGGCAGTCCGTCCTTGCTTCGGAACGGACTGGAGGCCACTTGTGGAAACGCGGACAGGATTTGTTGGAAAAACTCACGCCAGATCAATTCATCGATCCACGTGAGTACATCGCGACGCGATACTCGGCTTCCTGCTGCGAACGTGCCTAAGGCGGCATGCACAGCGGTTCGCACCGAGAGCGTTCCGAACCGGAACTGTGGAGAGAGTTTGGAGGTCCCGTCGATTGCGGGGAGGTTCCGTCCTTTAACATAGCAATGGACGGGACCATCAAGAAACCAGCGCAGCCGCCGCTGCGATTCTTTCTCTCCTGGGTTGATTGACAAGGGAACTGTCTGATAGCCGAGATCTTCCACGGTCGGCAGGGCAATCCGTGGTGACGAGGTACCACCTTGCTGGTTTCGTTGCCTGACAGGGGAGGGAAGAAGCGGCGGGGTTGTGGCGTGCCACTTCGTCCACCAGCGGGCACGATAGGCACTGTATCGCTGCAAGGGAGCTCCCGTCGATCCTCTGATTTCCTCTGCTTCGAATACTACATGGTCTTTGAACGTGTGGACCGCCACACCACGGGTCATGAGCGCCTGCTGGATTTTCCGATCTCGGTCAATCGCCGCCGGCTCATAGTCACGGTTCCAATAGACCACATCTGCCTTCCATTCACGTGCGGCTTGAACCACTTCTTCGTCCGGTTCACCGCGACGCCATTGAAGCTGAAAGCCCAGCCCGGCTAGAGATGTGGTCAGTTCCTGCAGGCAGCCGAGCATGAAGTTCACACAAGCTGGGCTGAAAACATGGGATTGCAGCAGAGGTTCATCGAACACGAACAAGGGGATGACCTCATCGCACTCGTTACAAGCCTCAGTCAGCGCAGGCTGATCGTTGAGCCGTAGATCCCGTCTGAACCAGACGATTCCACGCATCAGGGTCGCTCCTGCGATGACCACTTCAGCCTGTTCTCTGGCATGGGTCCATCGATGAAGGAGGCGCGTCGCCGGATGAGATGGCAGGCTAACAGCAAGGTCGTCACCATTTGACCAGATCCGGTCGGCTTCATGACTGCTCCTATCGAGCCGGGCTCCCATGTGGCCTCATCTCGCCTTTGTAGAGTTTTTCGCCTGCGATACGCGTGATCGCAATCTCGCGCAGACTTCCGTCTCCCTTCACACCGAGCTTCACGGCAGTGCCAGCCTCCCCCCGGACCATTTGTATCACTTGTTCATAGGTTTTACCGCTGACTGCCATATCGTTCACCGTTACTATTTCATCTCCGTGCTTGAGGCCTGCCAGCCGTGCAGGACCCTCAGGATGCACATGGTTCACATAGAGCGAAGCCGGATCGCCGATTCGTTCCGCCCCGACATGCAGCGATATGCCGATCACACCCTTCGGCAGATTGGCATCGTCTCCATACGGTCTCTGGGCCTGACTCTCTGGCTTATCCTGCTCCTCAGCCGCCCTCGCCTCACTTGTCGTCCCTGAGATCTGATATAGCACGACAGCCAACACGCTTAGCAATACGGTGGTCGTGATGTTCATTTTCTTAGTCATGATGGAAGTACCTCCTTGTTAACGACAATCGATGTGCAAGTCCGACGACACCGAGTCCTGCGGTGGCTGGAGTGGACTTAGAGAGACCGATTGACCAACCGGGACCTCGGTTACCCCTTCCTCCATTCCTGCGCCAAGATTGCCCGCAAGGCCGACTCCAGAGTCGGGTAGAGAAAGCGGTATCCCTCGGAGAGTGCCTTCGTCGGATTGACCCGTTGGCCCGTGGTCATGAGCGTCCCGAGTTCGCCCAGTGCCATGCGTAGCGCGAAGCCTGGAACGGGCAGCCAGGATGGTCGGTGGAGAACTTGTGCGAGTACTGTACAGAACTGATTCATCGTCACAGGCTCGGGAGCTACCGCATTGACGGGGCCGGAGACACTCGGCGTCGTGAGTGCCCACTGGATCAGACCGATGTGATCGCGCCGATGGATCCACGACACCCACTGAGTTCCCGGCATGATCGGGCCGCCCGCAAAAAATCTAAATGGCAACAGCATCTTCGGCAAGGCTCCGCCATCTTGTTCGAGCACCATCCCGGTCCGCAACATGACGACTCGGACACCGAACTCTGCAGCCCGAAGTGCCTCCGCTTCCCACGCGAGACAGAGATCGGCCAGAAAGCCTTGGCCGCGCGCGGCACCTTCATTCAGAACACGATCATCGCTGGCCCCGTAGTAGCCGATACCGGAGGCATTGATCAGCGTACGGGGTTTCGAAGTGCGACGCGACATGGCTTCTACCAGAAGACGAGTGGTGAGAACCCGGCTTTCCGTAAGAAGCTGCTTGCGGTCATCTGTCCAGCGCCCCTCCGCAATCGGTGCGCCGGCAAGATTGACGAGGGCATCGGCATTGTCGAGACATTTCTCCCAGATTCCTGCATCTCGACCATTCCACTCGACGACCGTGACGCTTGATCCACACGATCGTTGGGCCTCATCCTTCCTTCTTGTAAGGAGGGTAATCTGATGTCCTGCCTGACAGAGCGCGGCACATAAGGGTTGGCCGATAAACCCCGTTCCACCGGTCACAACAATCTGCATGGTCTCATTCCTTCTCAGGACTACTTCGCGGGACCGGCTCGCGATCGGTCAGTGAACTGCATCTCATTCCCATGGGCCGTTCTGATCTTGGCCATCTGACTCACCTTGCCCCACCCGTTGAGCATATTCTCTTCGCTTCACGGCGTGCACGAAATTAGGGGGCTGGTTCAATCGGTTCTGAAGAATGACCGGGTCAATGACCTCGCCACAACTAGAGCAACGAAAACCCGTGATGCCGATTTGACCAGCATCGTCTTGGAGGCTTCAATCGCCCGTAAAACTCGCTGACCTTCGTTGAACCATGTACTTGCGGGTCGGGACCTCCCACTCCCTACGACCGAAGGGCGACCCACCAATCCTGCAGCCACTTCGATCGGAAGAGTTTGTATCCGAGCCATCCCGCGAGCAACACACCCAGCAGTGGTGCTCCCACGGAGGCCATCAGCTTCTGGTAGTCGGTCATATGGACCCGCAAGAGGTACTGCGGGCGTCGCATCAAATTCTGCTTCTCCGCCGCAATAATAACCGTATACAGCCCTTCGTCCAGCCGCACTTCGCCACGGAGCACGCCGTCCGGGTGGTGGCTCGGACGCAGATCTGCCACAATCTCGCCGAGGGCTTCATCCCTCCCGTTTCCCCTCACGACCCGCATCCCGACCGGCTCGTCGCGCAATGCCGGGTCCACGAGGTCTACGACCAGGAAGGTGTCGCCTTCCTGAGGAATGTCCGTGCAGTATTGATCGTTCAGTTGGTATTGCGGCTGATACGCGCTGAAATGGACCAGGTGTTCACCGACCCGACGCAGGCAAGGATCATCTTCTCCGCTGCTGACTCCATGTGCGGCGGCTATGCCGGGGCAGGACAGTCCGGCAGCGAGTAGAAGCACCGTCGCGCATGCCTGTGTTATTTGCCTCATCATGGTCGAACCCTCCTGTTTCGGCTCTTGCGATGATTCGCTCCTGGCTCCGACCACGGTGGCGGTATAAAGAATTCTCCCTTATCCGCGCCTGGTCTCCTGCATCCGCCGGTTCCGTGCGACGACGCGATCAGAGACGCTTCTTTAGGCGCCGCAGCGATAAGCCGTGGGTGAATCGGACGCGTGCTTTTATCATTCCCCATCGCGAGACAGGTGTCCAGCAGCGCAGCGTCACCAGTGCCATTGCGCAGAAGATCATCAATTCCACATTGTCCTCCTTCTCACTGCCGACAGCCCCATGTATTCTCGTCACCAGTCTCGGTGACTCACCGAGCAGATAGGCCCCTCCGGGGTGTAGGAAGGGGCCTATCTACCTCAGCGGGAGGCACCGCGAGGATTCGCGGCGCCCACCAAGACCGGGAAAAGAAACCGGCCTCCTTATCTCTGCTGCGGTCCTCTGGTCTCATCGCTTCACCTTTTCGCCGTCTATTTCTGCTGGGTCTGGTCGGCGAGGCTCCGTACACAGCGAAAGCCTGTACCATGGGTCTGCAGCGCGAATCCGCCGCGCCCGCGCGCCGTCGTCGTGATGTCCGACATCGGACTATGCCAGGACCCCCCGCGAATCGATCGAACCACGCCTCTTTTCTCAGGGCCCTGCGGGTTCCGATCCGGCGCAAGCTGGTAGTAGTCAGCGTCATACCAATCCTGCACCCATTCTCGAGCATTACCGGACATATCCTTCACCCCGTAGGGTGAGTCACCCCCTGGCAAGGATCCGACTGGATGCAAAGTTTTTTCCTCTTCCCACTCACGGTCAAAGTTCGCCCGCTTTAACGTCGCTGGTTCATCGCCCCAGGTAAAGAGACGGCCATCGGTTCCGCGAGCGGCCTTTTCCCATTCCGCTTCCGTCGGAAGCCGCTTCTTTGCCCAACCACAATAGGCCTTGGCGTCATACCAGGTGGTCTGCACGACCGGAAGCTGGTCAATTCCCTTCACGGACAGGAGCGGGCCAGTGCCGTAGGGATTCGGAGGGCTCCGGTGACCGGTGGTCTTGACAAACACCAGGTATCGCTCATTCGTCACTTCAACTTGATCGATCGCAAATTCGTCGAGGTACACAGATCGCTGCGGCCACTCATCTGTCCGGCCTTTTCCTTCCGGATTCCCCATCAAGAATTCTCCAGCTGGAATCGTCACCATGGGGACCGGGTCAACCTCTTTGGGAATCGCCGGCGCTGCTGTGACAGGCGCGATGGCCACGGCAGAGGCGAGGGCCATCATCGCAACAATAGTGCTCCAGCGAGTTCCTCTTCTCCTCAGGCCTTGCGTCATTTCTTCTGCTCCTTGCTCCCCTCGATGGCCTTGGTGGTATGGACTTTCACCTGGTTCACGAGACGCTGCACCTGACGCTTGTCTCCCCGCTCGGCTGCTTCCTGTGCCTGGGCGACGAGAGTTCTGGCTTCATGCAGGTGTTGCTCAATTTCGGCCTGCAGGGCAGGGGACGCGACCGTTCCGCCTAACGCCGCGCGATGATAGACCTCCCACGCCTGATCCACATCATGCTCTGCCTCATGTACCGTCTGGATCTTATCTGGCTGGGGATGCCGGGTCGTATCAATGGGATCAGCCCGGAGGGGTGAAGCCCCGAGTAGCGCGATGAGGAAAATTCCTGAAAGGAGAATCTTGGCGTGTATCATAGGTGCGCCTCCGTCCTTAAACCATTGACAAAAGCCCTTGCAATCTTCCCTCACGGCTGCTTCATCGACTGTTCAATGAGAGAGCGGAGTTCCAATAACTCGATGTTCCTGGGATCGATGGCCAAACCTCGCCTCACCGCCTGCTGTGCCTCCACAAACCGCTCTCGTCCCATCTCGACATAGGCCACGATGGAGGCCTCTTTGATTCGCTCATCGATTTCGGGTGGGGCCGTCTTGGCACAGCGGAAACCTAGGCCCACCCCGTAACTGTTGTTCAGCGGACCATTCCAAAATCTATGAGTCGTCCTGACCGTCTTTTCCGGTGCGACCCACGATCCACCACGAATAACCCGCTTTTCACCGAGCGCGAGGCGGTCGACATAGGTGCCGGTGCCGGCAATCCATGCGGGTTTGGTCGGACCGGTCGGATTGACCATCGTTTCAAGCCGTCCATAGTATCGCGGGTCATACCAATCTGAGACCCACTCAAAAACGTTCCCAGCCATGTTATACAGGCCATAGTAGCTCGCGCCCTCTGGATAGGAATCTACTGGCATGGTGGCATCGTGATGCATGCCATAGTTGACTTTCGCCGGATCGAAGACATTGCCCCAGGGGTAGAGGTTGGCCATAGGACCCCGAGCCGCCTTCTCCCATTCCGCTTCCGTTGGAAGGCGTTTGCCGCGATTTTCACAGAAGGCGTTAGCGTCCTCCCAATTCACTCCGACCACGGGTTGTTGCGGTTTATTCAACCGTGGATCGTCCCAATATGCGGGGGCTGGATGCTCTTTCTCCTTCATGAATTCCCCATAGTTCTTGTTCGAAACTTCGTACGTATCCATGAGGTACGAGTCGAGAAACACCATATGAGCAGGACTTTCGTCCTTTAGCGCCTCGGCAGACCAGGTCTTCATACGTTGAGCGTATACCGTATGCTGTGTACCTGAGCTCGCAGGCTCTTCTTTGTCGAGTCCCATCACCGATCCTCCTTGCCCGATGTACTGCATGTCTTTCGGGATCAAGGGCTCCACCGCACGGACTGTTGCGGGCAATATCATGAATCCTGCTGCCAGTGTCGCGATCACAATGGTGAGTGCCCTATGCATTGCAGACTCCATCCCAAGTTGGTTCCCCGATAGGGAGCGGTCTTGCCTCCCTCGGTATGCTCGGTTCAGCGGCGGTGCGGCGCCGCCTGCTGCCCATTTGGTATCGTTGCCCCATCGAGGTCTCTCATTTCACGCAACGCGGCTTGTGCGATTCCCCGCAACATCCCACTAAACACGAATTGGTGCGGCAGGTAGAGCGTATACCAATAAATCTGCCCGATCAGTCCCACCGGATCAAAGATTGCGGTCTGTCGGATCGTTGTTGAAGAACCTGTACCAGTCACCTCGAACTCCAGCCACGCCCGCCCGTACAAATGCATCTCTGACTTGAGCCGCAGGCGGCGGTTCGGCTCAATCGCCTCCACGCGAAATGAGTCGACCGTATCCCCGACACGCAGGGTGGTGGCGAACGGCCGCCCTCGTCTCAAGCCGACTCCCCCTTCGAGCAGGTCGATGAAGCCGCGCACCCGCCATAGCCAGTTCCAGGCGTACCAACCATTGTCCCCGCCGATTCTCTCAATGCATTTGAAGACGACGTCAGGAGGCGCGTCGACGGTCAACGTCCGCGAATCGACTAGCCGTGTGCCGAACCGTACCCCCCCCCACGACGGCAACTTGCCCGATGAGGAAAGCGCATCGGACCAGCGCGTGGCGGCGAAATGCGTCTCTTCGCGGGCTAAAGCTCGGTGAATGGCTTCATCGATTCCCATCGGACGTACAGAAAAGGTTGTGAGCGCGGCATCGTCCCGTACCACCGTGACATGGACGATGCTCTCAATAATCGCCCGCCCGATGCGCGCGTAGACCGGCGTGATCAACCCCAGCCACAGAGCAGACAGCCAAGGGGTAAGAACCGGCACGGTGATGATCCGCGGCGTGAGCCCTCGTTGACGTCCGTAGGCAAGCATCATCTCTGCGTAGGAGACTTGGTCCGTCCCGCCGACTTCGTAGATGCGGTAGTGGGCGAGGGGTATTCGCAACGCTTCGATCAGGTAGTCCAGCAAGTCGTCAATCGCGATGGGCTGCGTTTTCCCCTTGCACCATTTTGGGGTGAGCATGATCGGCAGGCGCTCCACCAGCGCGCGAATCAGCTCGAACGAGGCGCTGCCGGACCCAATTACGGCCGCCGCGCGAAATTCACACACGGGCAGACCCGACTGCCGCAGGATCTCGCCGACCTCGTGTCGACTGCGCAGATGGGCTGAGAGCTCCTCGTTGTCGCTCCCCAAGCCGCCCAGATAGATGAGACCCTTGACCCCCGCTGCCTTGGCCGCTTCGCTAAAGTTCCGCGCCGCCTGCCGGTCTGTCTCTTCAAAAGAGCCAATCGAACTCATGGAGTGAACCATGTAGTAGGCCACATCGACCCCGCGCATTGCGGCGTCGAGGCTCGGGCGATCCAGGACGTCACCCGCGACCACTTCCGTTGAGGGGCTGACCTTCGGCTTGAGAATTTCTGGATGCCTGGCCACACAGCGCAGGCGGTACCCCTGATTCTCCAACGACGGCAGGAGGCGCCCGCCGACGTACCCGCTGGCCCCTGTGAGAAGAATGAGGGACTTCTCAGGAATCGCAGCGGGGTTAGCCGTCGACTTGGTCACCACCATGGGTTCAGACTTACTCACCTCAGACCTCCCGTCACGACGCCGGCCTTCGGAGGGGGACGCGCGATGCCCCACCCCGCGTGCGTTTGACCTATTTCTTCTTCATGCTCTTATTGATCAGATCGAGTGTCGCCAGGTATTCCTTGTTGCCAGGCTCCGCAGCCAACGCCTTCTCGATGAAGGCCATCGCATCGACGTGCTTCTCTACACCCATGGCGATTAATGCCTGAATGAACGCGTCGCGTCCTGCTTGCATGGCGTCATCCGAAGCCTGCTGGACTGACTTTGCACAACGGAATCCCAGACCGACCCCATAGGAGTTATTCTCGGGCTGATTCCAGAACCGATGGCTGGTATGAAGGGAAGTTGCCGGCGCAAGCCAGGAACCGCCGCGCAGCACCCTCACCGGGCCTTGATTGGCAAAGTTGTAACCCTTCTCGGCGCCAGGTGGATTCAAGGCAGGGCTCTCCTTATAGTATTTCAAGTCATACCAATCTTCGACCCATTCGAAGACGTTCCCTGCCATGTTGTAGACCCCAAACCCGCTCACTCCTTCGGGATAGGAATCGACGGGCGTCGTCCGGCCAATGTTCTGCCCATAGTTGGCCTTCTTCGGGTCGAGTGTATGGCCCCAGGGATAATGGTTGTCGCCTTGCGGACCCTTGGCTGCTCGCTCCCACTCCGCCTCCGTCGGGAGCCGCTTGCCTTCCCACTTGCAGAACGTGCTTGCATCAGTCCAGCTCACGCCGACCACAGGCTGATAAGCCTTGCTAAGTCGAGGATCGTCCCAATAGGCCGGTGCCGGATGACCGGTGGCTTTCATAAATTCTTTGTACCGTCTGTTCGACGCTTCAAACTTGTCGATCATATAGGCATCAAGCACGACCTGATGTTTGGTTTCATCTGAATGTTCGTTACTCCCCATAGTGAACTCGCCTTTTGGGATCAGCACCATGTCCTTGTCGCTGCTCGGCATGTCCGCCGCTGTTGCGACAGAGATGGCTCCTGCCACCAATGCCACTCCCAATCCGACCTGAAGCACTCTGTAACTCCTCATAGGACACCCCCCTTTGGTTTAGGAACACCAGGACTACCCTGGTTAGTTGAACAAAGGCCTATCGACCTTTTGTCACGCAATTGATTGGCAACATCCTTCCTGCAAGCTGAGTTGTCTTCGGCACTTGCTGGACTCCTCGGTTGTGCAGAATGACGGGGTCGACAATCTCACCACATTGGACACAGCGATTCGCGGCAACCTCTGTCTCACCGATGCAAAACAGTACATCCATGTAGAAGTCAGTGACCATGAGTCCGCCGCATCTGACGCACGTCGATTCA
This sequence comes from Nitrospirota bacterium, assembly GCA_013388555.1. GTDB lineage: Bacteria > Nitrospirota > Nitrospiria > Nitrospirales > Nitrospiraceae > Palsa-1315. Next base: position 31,976 of record JACAFD010000104.1, read on the forward strand.
TGTTGAGTTGCGGAAGAGACTGTGTCATTCGCGAGTTGTTCGTTTTTCGCCTTCTCCGCCCATACTCTTGCCATGACTGCCTCCCAATATTTCCCGTTGACTGTTTGTAGCAAGTATGTCTAATGTATAAACCATAATGTCCAATGTGTCAAGTGTTATAATAAATAATATTTGACAAACATTAGACGTTAAATACAATAAACTATTCGCCATGAATACCCATAGAATTCATAGAGTTGCAAAACTCACGGGCCTCTCGAAAGATGTCATCCGAGTATGGGAGCGCCGGTTTGGACTCTTGAAACCGACCAGGGGTGCCAATCGTTATCGTAATTATTCCGATGAGGATGTTGCGTTGCTGAGGTTCCTTAAGGAGCAGCTGGATGCTGGCGGTTCTATCGGAGAGCTTGCGAAATTGGGGCGCGAGGAGTTATTGGGGCAGGCACGAGCCAGTGCGCCGCGCGTGTCATTCGTCGACAACACTTTCAGCAGGCTCCTGGGGGAACTTCTGTCTACCCTGAATCCCTTCAACCGTGTGACCTTTGAAAAGCGTTTGAACGGCGCTGTTGCGGTTGTTCCATTTGAGGAGGCACTTCACGGGATCCTGCTCCCGCTCCAGGAGCGGGTAGGGCAGCTGTGGCACGAGAATCATATAGAC
>JACAFD010000029.1 GCA_013388555.1 Nitrospirota bacterium
GTGAAAGTGCACTATAACGGCACCCTGATCGACGGGACAGTATTCGATAGCACCCTCAAGAAGAGCGAGCCGACCACTCTCATCGTGAGTGAAATGAGCAAGTGCTGGACAGAGGGGATACAGCAGATGAAAGCCGGCGGCAAGAGCAGATTGATCTGCCCGTCCAATCTGGCCTATCGCGACAAAGGAATGCCTCCTCTGATCAAGCCGGGCGCGACATTAGTGTTCGACATTGATCTTCTTGAGGTCGTGACCAAACAATCCACCCCGTAGTAGCCTCCAGAAGGTCGAGTGAGATGGTCTGGTTGGTTAAAACCACATTCGTATCCCTGCCACGAAGCGAATCTGACTCGAGGTGCCTCCCTCTTCCCGCACGAGGGTCGACGTCTCGCCGAAGCTTCGATCCAGAGAGAAACCCACGTAGGGCGCGAACTCACGTCGAATTTCATAACGCAGACGAAATCCCAATTCGAGATTATTGAGACCAGAACCGGTTGTGAACTCCTCAACTCGCTGCACAGCGGCGTTGGTCTCAAAGCGGGTCTGGAGGATCAATCGTTGCGTCAGCAACATGTCCTTGTTAAACGAGAGCCGCGCGGCCACAGCGCCGTTGTGATCAATGAACAGGGAGGACTCGAATTCGTAGTTATAGGGGACGAGTCCCTCGATTCCAATCACAGCGAGCCCACGGGTCACGTTGCTTCCACGGAACGATTGAGTCTCGACGCGTGGGCCGATCTGAAAATCGTAATACTTCTGGATGAATCGCCCATACAGGAGCTGAAAGTCGACGTCGTAGTCTGCCTTAAAGGCCGTGTTCCTCTGCCCTTCGCTCTTGAACCAGAGTCGGTTGTAGTCCCCACCGTACCAGCCCTGGATGTCCCACCGATAGTCGTCACTTCCTTGACTCCCACCTGTTTTCGGGCGGTATTCGAGAACGTCGACAAGCGTGAATAGACGGTGCGCCTGATCATTGACGGGAGCAGGCCAGTCGCCTGGAGGAGAAAACTTCGATGGCCTGTCTTCCTGCATGGAGGAAACACCGACGGTCGCGGCGGTCTTAGAAGCCGTAGAGCCAACTGCAACCTTTCTGTTTGGAATCGTATTAGTCCCTGTTGACGTGATTGAAGTCATGAGGGACTCGCTCGTAGGTTGGGCAGCCAAGACCGTCATGGCGATGCCGTCGCCTATCAGCAAGGCCCACGCAACTGCAAGGAGGCTTGCAGCGAATCTGGCATGGGCACATAGGCCTTTCATTGTTCCGACACTTCGATAACCCGGAACATCCCCGCCTCCATGTGGAAGAGCAGGTGGCAGTGAAAGGCCCAGCGGGCCGGCGCGTCGGCGCTGACAGCTACGGACAGCCGCTCAGCCGGCTTGACGATGACGGTGTGCTTGCGCGGCAGATACTCGCCCACGCCATTTTCCAAATACATCCACATCCCGTGCAGATGGAGCGGATGTTCCATCATCGTATCGTTCACAAATGTCAAGCGCACCCGTTCGCCAAAGCGGAAGCGAATCGGCTCGCGAGCTTCTGAATATTTCTTGCCGTCAAAGGACCACATATACCGGTTCATCTGGCCCGTGAGATGGAGTTCAATCTCGCGCTCCGGCTCCCGTTGATCTGGATAGGGCGCAAGACTTTTCAAATCGGTATAGAGCAGCACCCGACGACCACTGGATTCCAACCCTCTTCCTGGTTCCCCCATCCGATTCTGCGAATACTCAGCTACCATTTGATTGCCTGGCCCATGATCGTCGGGGCCATGCTTAACAGGGTCAGCACCAGGAATCTTTGAGCTGTGTGGAACAACCGCTTTTATGCCCGGCATCTCATGCGTACCTTGCATGGATGGCGTGCCCGAACCATGCTCCATGTGCTGGCTAGTCCGATAGGTGTCGTCATCCTTCACGCTCGCCATATCGGCGGGCTGATCCATATCGGACATTGTTGTGTGGCGATGAGAATCTTTCATGCCCCCCCTGCTCATGCCCATATCCTCCATCGTGCGGAGCGGTCTTGGCCGACGTTCAGGGATCTCTGCACTCATGCCCATTCGCGGCGCGAGGGTGCCGCGCGCATAGCCACTACGATCCATCGTCTCGGCAAAGATGGTGTAGGCCCGGTCCTCAATTGGTTCGACGATTACGTCGTAGGTCTCCGCTACTCCCATACGAAGTTCATCCACCACAACAGGCTGGACGTTCTGCCCATCAGCCTGCACCACCGTCAGCTTGAGACCCGGGATCCGGACGTCGTAGAAGGTCATACTGGCTGCATTGATCAATCGCAGACGCACCCGCTCGCCCGGACGAAACAGCCCGGTCCAGTTGCCCGCGGGCGATAATCCGTTCATCAGATAGGTGAAGGTGTGGCCGGTGACATCTGCGAAGTCGGTCGGGTCCATCCGCATCCGGTCCCACATCAAGTAGTTTTGTATCGCCGGCCATAAACCCATGCGTTTCACGTCGGTGAAGAACTCACTCGATGCTCGTTTCTGGAAGTTGTAATAGCCCCCTTGTTTTTTGAGGTTGGAGAAAAGAGTTTCTGGCGACTCGAAGCTCCAATCCGAGAGCATCACCACATAATCGCGCTCGTACCGAAACGGTTCTGGTTCGATGGGATCAATAATCATCGGCGCATACAGGCCCGATAACTCTTGACCGCCGGAGTGGCTATGGAACCAATAGGTGCCGCTCTGGTGCACAAGGAACTGATATGTAAAGGTGGCGCCCGGCTCGATGCTGGCAAAGCTGACGCCGGGCACGCCGTCCATATTCGGAGGAAGGAGCAACCCATGCCAGTGAATCGACGATCGTTCTTGCAGGCGGTTCGTAACGCGCAGCGTCGCCTGTTGGCCTTCTTTCAGACGGATCACGGGTCCCGGGATCGTCCCATTGAACGCGAGGGCAGGCACCGCTCGCCCGTCAAGACGGAACAAGTGCTCGCTGATCGTCAGATCGATCACGTCTCCATTGAGCACAGCCTGCGAACCGGCATTAGCGGCGCTCGTCACGGCAGAGGTGGACACAAGTGCCTCCATCGCTGCGAGCAGCCCCGCCACTACCGCGCACTTCAGCAACAGACGTCGAGAAATCCGCTCGGGGTTCATGAAGTCTGATCCTTTCTGCATCGCGTGCGCTGAAGAAAATAAACATCGCCCGCTCAGCCTAACCAGCCAAACGGTGCGCAACAGAACTAGCGGTGTGGAATCAGATTCGAAGGACTGAGGATGAACGTATGGAGAGAGGGACAAAGAAGAAGTCGCTGCTCCAGGACCACTGCGGCTCAGCTGACACATTTTGGAGAAGTCTCATAACACTTGGCACCACTGGCATATGGTCTGCGTCTGCGGCCACGCCATTTTTTACCTGGCGTTCCGGCGATGACGTGGCCGACGGAGGGCACATGGTGGTCCCATCCATTGGACAGGCCATTTCCTCTTCCACGAACAGCATCGCCCCTTCCGCCACCGAAAGATCGGGCAACGGACACATCGCTCCGATCACCTGGCAGAAGGCAAACACGAGCACCAGGGCGATGTACCGTGTATTCACTCGTAGAATCATGCGATCGACTACACTCCTTGTTCGCTGGAATTGCTGAATTCTGTTCAGCCAGTCTCTTTTGCTGCTCTATCTTGATGCCGGTGAGAAATACCGTTGTTCCCCGTCAGACTGATGCCCTATACGGCCAATCACAAATACCAGTCAGGGGAAAATCTGTCAATGCCAGCTCGTGCATTGCGCTCAGGAGAAGATGGCGCATCTCCCATTCATCCCATAGGCCATGCGACGGATAGCTGACTAAGAAGGAAGCGACTGGGAGGACGTAGGATTGACGACGGTCCTGTCGTTCAGAGAATCTAAACTCATCGTCCGATCCTTCCAGATAAAATACAGAACTGGAATGACGATCAGTGTAAGGATGGTCGAACTCACCATGCCGCCGATCATCGGCGCCGCGATGCGTTTCATGACGTCCGCGCCGGTGCCGGTGGTCCACATGATGGGAAGCAACCCGCCCATGATCAGAGAATAACCCCGATGGTAACCGGGACAACCAGATTTAACCGTTTCTCTGCCCGCACCAGGTGCTCGTACTGACCGGTCCAGATCAGCCGGTATCCGGGAGGTAATACCACTCACACAATGCGCGGCCTCCGAAGGAGATGGCGAGGCAGCTAGTGTGGTCTCTGTGCTCGCAGAGCCCCCACGATAAAACGGTGGTCGCTCGATGCGCGCAATGGAGACCATACCAGTCGCCTCGCTAGAGGCGGTAAAAAGAATTGCGTTGAGCCATACTTCAATGTGCCTTTCTTCCTCGCAGAACGCGCACGATAAAAGAAATGGGAGGGCACCCATGTTGGTCTACGTGCGGCCGTCGAACGAGGCCCTTCTGAGGGCGCGCGTTCCGGGAGCACAGGACCAACGTGGGTGCCCTCCCAAGAAAAGAACAGCGAGCGAGCTTGGAGAGACCTATTGGATGGATGCTGGTCGCCCCATTATGCTTCCACGATATCGTTCTTCAAGCCCTGCACGAATGCGACGATCTCATCGCATTCTTGCTTGGGAACCTTTAACGCGCTCATCGTAGCCCCGGCGTGGCGCAAGAATATTGACCAGTCTGCTTCGCTGATCTTCATGCCCTTATGGGAGAGCTTCATATCACGTCCGGTATAGTACATCGGACCACCGGCAGAGGAGCACAGGAAATCGACCAGCAATTGCTTTTCTCTCGCGATTCCGTCATCTCCCCGATTCTTCCAAAAGCGACCCAATTGCGAATCGGTTTGCAAACGAGGCAGCAAATCGTTGGCAAAGGCTGTCAGACCATCGTACCCACCGAGACGTTCATAGAGTGATTTTGGGCTCATTAAGATCCTCCTTTTGTTTTAGAGAAAATGCCTAACAATATTTAGGCGATCCGCATATGATCCGGATTGCCAGTTTCTGTTCGTATCACTCGCCACCGATTTTTCAGAGCATAACGCCATGCTCGTTGCCGTTTCAACCCCACCAGGTTCGCTGCTCGACTCACGCTTCACTCCCTTGCCAGGCTATCTCTTACACACACAGCTTGGTTAACACGATAGATGCGGAGAGGAGCTCTGCGAGCAAGAAGGACGGTTGCCTGCCCCCTCCTCTCCCCCTTGCAGTTCCTCCCCCCAACCCGTACACTCATATCCTCGCGATCCAGCCTGGCCTGAACAGTCCTGCCTGATCGTCCATCAGCTGATTACTAATTGTTTCATTCGGTCGGTAGAGCTATGCCACCTACAATGCTTCTGAGCTGCGAGTCCATCAGAAAGAGCTATGGCGTGAAGCCGTTGTTTGCCGAATTATCGGTCGGGCTGGCCGAGGGCGATCATGTCGGACTGGTTGGGCCGAACGGATCCGGGAAATCGACCCTGCTGAAGATCATGGCGGGACTCGAAGAGCCGGATGAGGGCACCAGATCCATGCGCCGACAACTTCGCGTCGGCTACGTTCCGCAAGAACCCTCGCTTGACGAAGCGCATACGATTGAAGAGGTGCTCGCACAGGTCCTCATCGACGAAGGGCTGGACCCACACGACCACAGTGGTCGCACAGCTACAGCACTCAGCCTGGGTGAATTTCCCACAACCGACCAATTAGTGGGTACGCTCTCCGGAGGGTGGAAGAAACGCCTGGCCATCGTCCGATCGCTGATGCTGGAACCGGACGTCCTCCTGATGGACGAACCGACCAACCATTTGGATCTCGAAGGCATTCTGTGGCTGGAACGACTGTTACGGGCCCAAGCCCGCGCCTTTCTCGTCGTGAGCCATGACCGGCGTTTTCTGCAAGCGGTGACGTCTCGGATGATCGAGATCAATCGCAGTTATCCGGATGGGGTGTTCGAAGCCAAAGGTAACTACAGCGATTTCCTGGAACAGCGGGATGCCGCACTTCATGCGCAGGCGAACTACGAGGCGTCGTTAGCGAATCGTGTCCGCCGCGAGGTGGAGTGGCTCCGTCGTGGCCCCAAAGCCCGCACGACAAAAGCCAAATCGCGGATCGACTCAGCCGGCCGCTTGATCGAGGAACTGAACAGCGCCGATGCCCGGAAGGACCAAGGTCCGGCCGGCATCAATTTCACCGCATCGGGGCGCAGGTCAAAACAGTTGGTCGAAGCCACACAACTCTGCAAATCGCTCGGGGGGAAACAGATCGTCAAGGATCTCGATCTGCTGCTCGGACCGGGACAGCGGCTTGGCTTGCTGGGACCGAATGGCAGCGGAAAGAGCACGTTGCTCAAACTGGTGGCGGGCACACTCCAGCCGGATTCGGGCACCATCACCCGCGCAGACAAACTGCGTGTCGTTACGTTCGAGCAGCACCGCGAATCACTGGACCAATCCTCTTCCCTCCGCCGAGCCCTCGCCCCGCATGGCGATGCGGTCGTCTATCAAGAACGCTCGGTGCACCTCGTCTCCTGGGCAAAACGGTTTCTCTTCCGGCCTGAGCAGTTGGATCTCCCGGTCTCCCGCCTCTCCGGAGGCGAACAGGCGCGGCTCCTCATCGCACGGCTGATGCTCCAACCGGCCGATCTCTTGATCCTCGACGAACCAACGAACGACTTGGATATTCCAACGCTTGATGTGTTGGAGGACAGTCTGCTGGAGTTCCCCGGCGCCTTGATGCTAGTAACCCACGACCGATGGCTTTTAGACCGTGTCTCGACCATGCTGCTTGCGCTGGACGGCACAGGACAGACCGAATGGTTTGCCGACTATGCCCAATGGGAGTCCGCACAGGAACGCAAAACGGCAGAGCAGACTCATGCCTCGACGTCACGCCCCTCCAAGACCTCTCGCTCAGAATCAGACCCGACTCCGAAGGCCAAAAAGACCGGCCTATCCTATCGCGAGCAAAAGGAATGGGCGAAGATGGAGCAACGAATTCTCCAGGCAGAGGAGACCATCGCCGCCTGTCAGGCAGCAGTAGAAGATCCAGCCATCGCCTCCAATGCGGCAGAATTACTGGCACGATCCGAAGCGCTGGAGGCAGCACGCGCAGCCGCAGAACGGCTCTATGACCGCTGGACCCAACTCGAGGGAAAACAGACGGAGTCCGCCGGCCAGGCCCAATCCTAAGAGAATCTGGTTGTCTTGAAGACCGTCACAAAATCTGTACAATGCTCTCCATGCGTCCATCGGCCTCGCTTTCCTTGCTGTTGACTCCCATCTTTGCCCTTCTCGCGTCCGGCTGCGAAACGACCGACCGTGTGCTTACCGGTGCGGAGCGGGTCGTTTCTGGCCGGACCGGCAAGACTATTATCGATCTCGCCCAGGGAAAGGATCCGGGGCAGATCGCCAAGCGTCGGCTCGATGAGTATGCCCGCGACCCCGAGTTAGTGCTCCGGGACCTCCGAGCCGCCCAACGTGATTTCAAAGCCCTCTACGAAGCTCTCGGCGGCAAGGTCGGCGAGACATGGGGGAAGAAAGAAGTCAAACTGCCCGAGCAGAAGAAATACGTGAAGTACACGCAGAACTATAAAAGTCGCGCGATCGTAGACTTCGACAAGGGTGACATTCTCGTCGAAACGGTTGACGATCAAGACCCTAAGCGCAGCTTGAAGAATGCCGTTGTGACGACGCTGTTGACGCCTCAAGATCCTCGATCCGTCGACTTGTTTTCCGATAAGGAGATCGTGCTGACGGGAGACAAGGAGCCCTACCTCTTTGGATTAGTCCTCAACCAGCAGGGTAAAGCGATTCGAACGCCGAGCGACGCAGAACCGTTCGCAGATCATCTGCTCACCAGCAAATCCAGCACGCGGGACATAGACCAAGACGGGACAAAGAAAACGGCCACCTACGTCATGATCAAAATGGCGGCCAATCTCTCGCAGAAGCAAGCTGAGAAATATCGGCCCGTCGTCCAACAGTTCGCCGGGCAGTATAAGATCAGCCCAAGTCTCGTCTTCGCCATTATTCGCACGGAAAGTAATTTCAACCCCTATGCCGTCAGCTCGGCACCGGCCTATGGACTCATGCAGCTCGTGCCCACGAGCGGGGGCCGCGAAGCCTATCGCCGCGCGAAAGGACAGGACATAGCCCCCTCACGTGATTATCTCTTTGACCCTGAAAATAACGTGGAGTTGGGAACCGCCTATTTGCATGTATTGATGTTTAATCAGCTAGAAGACGTGGCGCATAATGTGTCCCGCGAGTACTGTGTGATTTCGGCCTACAATACCGGCCCGAGCAACGTGTTCCGCACGTTTTCGCGAGACCGGGTGGCCGCCGTGAACCAGATCAACGGTCTCCAACCAGCCGCGGTGTATAACCAACTGCGTGCGAGCCTGCCCTACGAAGAGACCCGCCGCTATCTCGAAAAAGTGACGACCTACCGAAAGGCCTTTGTTAGTTTGTCGCAAAGCTCCAATTAGGAGCAACGGGATCTGCCCCTGCACGAATCGTTCTGTTGATCCCGAAGGTCGTAGTCAGCCACCCCGCGTCGCCGATCGAGTGCGATGACGCAACAGGCCTCCAGCATCTCTCGCAATTGACGCCGCCCCCGCTGGATACGCGACTTCATCCCCGAGACCGATAGACCGAGCCGTACTGCCGCCTCATGCTGAGTCAGGCCTTCAAGGTCGACCAGGGTGATCGCCTGCCGGTAGTCCTCGGACAACTGCTCGATCATGGGGCGAAGACAGCCGGCCCA
>JACAFD010000154.1 GCA_013388555.1 Nitrospirota bacterium
CATCGCTCGGCGCAGTTGAACATTGAAAAACTGATCCGCAAGGGGATTCTTAAAGAGGCCACAGGCAAGCAGCGTAACCGCGTGTTTATCGCGCCGCAAATCGTGAAGATCATCGAAGCGACACACGCAACCTAACCTCCTCTCTGGACCCGGTCACCATGGCCGACGGCCAAAATCCAGCTGAGCATCGCGTTCTCGCTCAATCCCCAGAAGACGTCCGAGCCCTCCACCAACTGTGTCGGGAAGGACGCCTGTACGAGATCGAACGGTGGATCGCGGACGGAAAGCCCATCCAGGTTTCGCCTCAGGCCATCCCTCAGAGCACACGACTGAAGACGGCACTACAAATCGCCCTTGAGACTGGCCAGCATTCACTGGCAGTTCTCCTGTTGAGCAGGGGCTATCGGATCGAATTGGAGCGGTACTCACCCCTCGACATGGCTCTGCAGGCACGACGTTGGGACCTCTTCGATCTCCTGGTCCAGTGGGGAGCAGATCTGAGGAGTACTGATGTCTACACCGTCCTCAACACCTACAACGTGAAACTGTATGAGCGCTTCAGGGCCGCAGGGTATGATCTCACTGAGGGCCACGAGATGGCATCCGTCTTGGGCCACGGCACCTCAAACCGTCCTCTCCTTGGGTTCATAAAGCGCCATCGTGCGGAAGACCCGAAGATCCAGCACGAGCTCGATATTGCCCTCGGCTACCACGTGAGGGCAGGGAATGAGAAAGGCATCAACCTCTGTCTCTGGGCCGGAGCCGACGCGCATGCGCCCGCCCCCAATCCCGAATTGGGCTTTTCGGAAGACGCTGAACCCGAGGATGGAGAAGAACGATTCGCCGGCTGGTCAGCAATCGAAGAAGCGGCAAGGGAGGGACACCTGACCATCCTCAAGCGACTGGGCCCCGATCCTACCCGTGACGACTTCGACAATCTGTATCGGTACGCGAAGGACGGTTCCATCATTGCCTTCCTTTCGACCATCCAACCGCCGAAGGATTTAACGTCAATCCTGTTATGGCACCTCCAGTGGGTAGCGAATCCATTCCCTTGGGCTAGCCGCACGGGGACGTGGACGATCGAGACTCTCCTTGCGTGCAAGGTACGGTGGGAGGAGGCCAACCCTGAACGAATCGCCGATATTCGGCGGTTGCTCCTAAAGTTGAGCGATTACGACCTGAAAACTATCGTGTCACGGCTGAGAAAGCCGGAGGTCTGTGCGCCCGAGACTTATCGAGAGCTCATCCGGACACCGAGCATGCAGAAGCGATTGCTCGCCTTGGGGCTTGCGAAAAAACCTGTGAGCGAACACGAGAAGCGAAAGGACGAACTCGCGCGGCTCATGAGCCGTTACGACCGTTCCGCGCTCTACGAACAAGTCTGGTCACAACCCGTTCAGGAGGTGGCCAAGTCTTACGGGTTCTCGGGGGTAAGACTGGGGAAGGTTTGCCGCAGCCTGCAGGTCCCAGTCCCACCCAGGGGCTATTGGGCACGTGTACAGAATGGCTACTCTGTGAGAAAGCCACCCTTGACGAAACTGAGTGACCGTCAGTCAGGTTCTCATCCCTCGAACAAATAGCAAGGTCCAGCTTTTCATTTTTGCAGCTTGCGAAACAGTCCTTCCATTTCGCATCAAAAATAACATGTTCATAAATAGAAACCCTACGTGTTCCCGGCGTGTTCATTCTATAGCAAAAACCACCCAAATTTGCCCACATCGACCTAAACAGAACCAAATCGAAAAACAGCGAAATGCCGCTCCAGTAAAGGTGTTTAGCTGTATTCACAACGCATTGTGGTGGAGTCTTGAAAGGCTTAGGAAACCGCTGCTCTATCCAACTGAGCTACGGGGGCATGGTGTGAATTTAGCGCACTTACGTGAGGATTGGAAGGAGAGAATGTCGTAAATCCTGATTGTTTCTTCTGATGCCGTCGAGAGAGAGCACATGGGCGGAGCCATCACCGATGCTTCAGTCTCTCGGCTCTGGATAATGCGACGCTCGATGACCGATCACAGTGATTGCGTGAGAGCGTTCGGGTCGACAGCCTCTGTCGACCTAGCGTGGGGTAGCTATCTTTCCCGTTTGGGCAACCAGAAGTTCGGTCTTCTTCGGAATCTGCGTCAGCAGGTCGGCCCGAATCTGAAATATCCCCGAGATCCGTTGCCCCATGGCATAGGCCAGTCCGTCGGCATGGCTCCCAATCGAAAGTTTCCCTCTGGTCTTCCCGTCCCTCCCTGTGGCGATAAACTCCGCAGCCGGTGTCACAAGCCCGTAGGGCGCCAATGGCCCGGCCTGTTTGATCACACGTTCTTCAGCCGGGACATTGGCGACACGGCTGACAAACAAGTCGGTCGCCTGTTGGTCTAATTTTTCAGCAGGCTGATCTTCAAGGACCCACTCGTTTTGTTGATTGATCAGCACATATTGTTCGGTTGGAGTTTTAACGGAAAGGATGGCAATGTCCGTGTAGTCGATGCCGAGAAGCCGCTTGTCTTGGAATATAAATAATTCCTTGGTCAGGTCTTTGATCGCAGTGGCATTCACCCGGTAGAGGGGGCCATAGGGGCTCGTTTCCGCGATGGCCGCGCCGCCAGCTTCGTCCGGCTGGTACAGCCTGACCGTCTGATCGCCATCGGCCGTATGGATCGCGACTTTCACTTTCGGCACCGTCAGTGTTTTCGCTAAAACATCGCGTTCAGGCCCCGGGTCGATGATGCCTAGCGCTTTGAGGTCTTCGAGCCTGAAGAGCAGGGTCCGCACCTCCGTTTGATCGGCTTCGGCTTCGATCGGGTAGCGAAGTTTCCACTTGCTCTTGGGTTTCTCCTGTCCCCGATAGAGCACAATTTCTGTGGTCGGATAAGTGAGACGGATCCTTTCGACGTCGCCCTGCGACATATGCAAGATGTCCTTACGCCGAAAGGTCATCAAGGTCTTGTTCGCGAAATCTTTCGGGGCCAACGTCGTAAGCAAAACCTTGTGATCAGAATCACGAAGGACATAGAGCGTGGAAGAGAGAGGGCCACTATCCCCGATGGAGAAGGTCTCTTGTGCCGCGCCGGCCATGACAGTGACGATCGTCACCGGGTTGTCGAGTCCAAATGGAGTCAGGTTGGTTGGATGGTCCTCGACGAAGCGGGTCACAGTACCTGTGACCAAGGCCCGGATCAGATTCTGTACTTCCCGCTGATCGGCTTCGGTGGTGAGAGGCGCGGTCAATATCCAACCCTGCTGTGGATTTCGTGCGAAGACGAGTTGGTGTCGATCGGTCTTGATGGTGAGCCCGGAGAGGGTCTCCTGGTCGAAGAGCAGCACCTTCTTGTCGGCAGTGTCTTGTCGCTCGTGCAATTCTTTCTGTGGAAGTTCGATGGCATAGAGGTAGAGGCCAAGTCCGGCCAGTACAAGCAACATAATAAGTGTAGGCCAATAACGCATGGGGTTAAAGGCGCCGGCGCCGGCGCCAAACCATGATGCCGGAGAACAACATGGTGGCTGGCAGGAGGATAACTTGGAGATAGAGCAGTGCTCGTTCCTGTAAGGGGTTGGGGGTAAAGGGTTGAAGCGCAGAATCCCTTGGGGTAATCGCCAAGATATTCCGTTCCTCAGCCAGCCAAGCAGCCGTGTGGAGAAAAAAGTCGCTATTGCCGGGAAAGTTCACGAAGGCATTGGTCACAAACATAGAATTGCCAATGGCCACGATCGCAGGCCGAGGCTTGCCTTCCTCCTGTGCGACCTTCGGTGTGAGGGCCGCGGCCATTGGCAGGGGACCCTTGACATCTTCCTGTTCATTGAGGTTCACGACGCGGCCTTTCAGGTCAGTTTCTGCCCAGCTATTCGGCGACGTTCTGGCGAGCGGCACGAAATCCCATGCGTTGCCAGCCTGTTCATCGAAGGTAATGTGTCGCGCGAATGGAAACAGCACAGCGGCGGAGAGGTCCTGCGTAATTTCATGCTCCGTGAATGTGCGCACAAGCAGAGATGTTAGATCACCTTGGGCTAATCGATCTTGCAGATCGACGAGTGCTCCGGGGCCGAGTCCCAGGCCCCATCGCTTAAGCAGGGGACTCAGGTCGGCCTGCGTGTCCGGGTCGATGAGCAAGAGGAGATGGCCGCCCTTTTCCACATAGCTGTGAATCCGTTCTTGCTCCTCGGTAGTCACCGAGCGGCGGGGCCCAGCCACAACGAGGATAGCGGTGTGATCCGGCACAGATTCCTCTTTGAGCAAGCTGACAGTGTCGACGTCGTAGCCCTGTTTAATCAAGATCTCTCTGGCTGCGGAGAGTCCGGTCCTTTCGCGATCGTCTAGACTCGGTTCCCCATGCCCTTCGAGAAACAGCACACGTTTCTTGCTGTCTTGAGTCACACGGATCAACGCGCCTGTGAGTTCTACCTCCGAAGGAGCGGTAACGCGAACGGTGTGACCGGCGCTTTCGAAAATGGCCGTATCTGTTCTGGAGATGCCGTAGTTTTGGGCGATTTTCGGCTGGCGTTCCGGGTCGACAAATGCCACAGAAATCTTCGGGCTTGCCTGCCGATAACTATCGAGCCGTTCCTTATAGGGCTGGTAACCGGGGTCTTTTTCTCTGGTAAAGACGGTGATATTCACCTCGCGAGGGAGACTCCGCAACACGCGATGCGTCTGCGGCGCGAGGGAAAAGTTCTGATTCTCCGACAGATCCCAACGAACGGAATGTCGGGCGGCGAGAAAATTGACGATCGCTAGAATGCCGACAAAGAGAAGGATCATCAGCAGGCTGTTTGCGCCCATGCGTGTTGAGCGGCGGGCGGAGAAGGCTTTCAGACTGATGAAATGCACGAAAAAAAAGATGATAAGACACAGAAGTGCTGATCCTTCCAGGAGGCTGACCAGCCAGAGTTTCTCCGGAAGAAGGCTATAACCGATCGCTCCGGCCACCGCCAGAGCCACTCCAATCACGCCAAGGGGAATCGTCTTGAGGTTCATTTCCACCGTGTCGAGTCGACAACCCGGTGAGACAAGAAGAGCATCAATATCAATGCGCTAAAAAAATACACGAGATCTCTTGTGTCAACCAGCCCACGCACCAGGTGGTCATAATGTTCCATGAATGACAGATACGAGACGATCTGCCCGATGGTCGTATCTCCAAGCAGTGAGCCAAGGCCGGCAAGGAGCCAGAGAACCAGTAGTAGCCCGATACTGACAAAGGCTGCGACGATCTGGTTTTCCGTCAGTGCGGAGGCCAGCACGCCGACGGAGAGAAAGAGGGCCCCGAGTAAGACCAATCCAAGATAGCCGGTCAGCACGGGATACCAATCGAAATCGCTGAATAGGGCAAGCATGAGCGGCATGAGGCCGGTCAGCCCGAGGAGGCCCAGAAACACGAGGAATACGCCCATGAACTTGCCGACCACGATTTCGTTGACGCGGACCGGAGAGGTCAGCAAGAATTCAAAGGTGCGGAGTTTGCGTTCTTCGGCAAATAACCTCATTGTCAGGATCGGCAGGATAATCAGAAGGATAAATCGTGTGCTGGCAAACAGATTCCGGAAGACCAGATCGTTCAGATTGAGTTGGGCGCTTCCCTGCATCTGCATCAACTGAATTGCCTGGGATCCGGCAAACACTACATAGAGATAGGCGAGCAGTCCCACGCTGAGGAGGAACACGGATCCCACCGCATACACAACAGGCGAGACAAAATACGAACGCAGCTCCTTTGCGATAATCGCTTGGACTGGTGTCATACTGGCTGGCCTGCCGGTTCTTTTGAAGCGACTACTGCGTCCGGGGTGAGGCCCTCCTCATGTCTGGTCAATTGGAGGAACACGTCTTCCAACGTCATGGAAATCGCTTTCAGTTCGAGCAGGCCCCATCCACTGGCAACCGCCAGACGGGCTACTTCTTCACGCACATCCCGGCCAAGTTCGCATTCCAGGAGATAGGTGCCGGAGGCGTCGCTCGTGAAGATATTCTGAACCCCCTGCACCGCCTTCAAGCGGCTGTTCGTGTCAGCTGCAGGGGATTTGAGTGTGAGCGAAATCTTCTCAGACTGCCGTAGGCGCGCCGAGAGCTGCCCGGGCGTGTCTTCGGCCACGATGCGCCCACCGCTGATGATCACAACGCGCTGACACACAGCGGTCGCTTCCGGAAGAATGTGGGTGCTCAGGATGACGGAATGGGATCCAGCCAGGTTCTTGATCAATTCGCGGATCTCGATAATCTGCTTGGGGTCGAGGCCAACGGTCGGTTCATCCAAGATCAGGATCGGGGGATCGTGCAGCAGAGCCTGAGCCAGACCGACACGTTGACGGTATCCGCGAGACAGATTCCCGATGAGCCGCTGTTGCACCGTGCCGAGACCGAGCCGCTCGATTTCACGCTGCATGGACGAGGTGAGGATTTTCCCCCCTAAACCGCGGAGCCGGCCAACGAACTGAAGGTACTCTGTGACCGTCAATTCCTGGTAGACAGGCGGAGTCTCAGGCAGATAACCAATCCGGCGTTTCACCTCCATCGGCTGATCCGCACAATCGAATCCCGCCACCCTCGCAATACCCTCTGTGGCCGGCATAAAACAGGTCAGGATGCGCATCGTGGTGGTTTTACCTGCCCCGTTCGGGCCCAGGAATGCCAACACCTCGCCCTTGGCGACGGAGAAACTGACACGATCGAGGGCGGTATGTTGTCCATACCGCTTCGTAATCTTTTGAACTTCAATCATATGTGGTGATTGGATCGATTGAGTTGGGGAGTACCGTCTGAAGAGGTTGGTGGTTGCACTCTATCAGGCGGCACAGGGGCATCTTACTCAGTCGGATTGGGGCAGTCAATATCGCGCTCGGGCCGACACCTTTACACGTTTTCTCGGCCCTGATAGAGTCCGCTCGCGCGTGGACAGGCCTATCGCAGCGGGATCGGTCAATGACCAGGGTACATCAAGCATGGATGGCACTATTCGGTGTTTGCACGTTGATGATGCTGTCCTCTTTCCCGTCTGACAGTGAGGCAACCGACGGACGGACCTATCGGGTCCATGGCCAAGTCATCGCAGTGAACATCGTCCAAGCTCCCCATTTGATTGTCATCAAAACACCGTTGACCAAGCAAGATGATATGACTGTGGGAGCCAAGGTGACAGCCCAAACCAAGATTGTACGAAAAGGGGCGCGGGTCGCGCTTCAGACTATCAGAGTGGGTGAGGGGGTATGGCTAACCTATGTCAAACAGCGGGATGGGGTCTTCGCTCGGATCATTCAAGTTCAGTAGTGCTTTAATTCAAGCCGCCCAGACAATACCAGGGAACTCGCTACGGAGTCCGACGCATGATTTCGAGAGACTTCGATTGTAGGCCGGTTTCAGGCATCGCGCATCAAACCGTCCGAATCCTTGCCAAGTCCAAGGCTTGACTGATACAAGCGCTTTCTTTTATAAAGGCGTCTAGCAAAGGACTCTAAATAAGTCCGTGAGTGGTGGTGGGAAGGCGCTCAACCTTCGCTTCAGTCGTCGTCTGAGGTTACGCCCTCCTGCAGGGGGCAAGCCCTGGGCCTGGCCGAAGAGGCGTCTTATTCAGACGCAGAATGGGCCGGTGAAGTAACCGCCCAGAAGGGGTAAGGAACCAGGCTTTTCCGGCAGCCAGCAACCGTGCATTCCTTCTGAATCGGACATACGAAGGATCAAGGTTACACTTCCAGGATATTTTTTGGGCAGCCTGCTTAGGATGCCAACGGCGAAAAATGGCAGTTCATTTTCGTACAGTTTTCTAATGATTTCAGATTTTTCATTCATCCCAACGTAGGGGCTAGGGCTACGCTCTCGGTATTGATGGACCAGCAGTTGGGCCGTACTGTGGGGGGACACAGGCCGGTATCCTAGGCAACCGTTGGTTCAACCGAGAACAAGAGGTGTTTGATGCTCAGTCAATCTCTTGGAAGCAGTCGGCAGCTGTTATGGGTTCTAAGTCTCAGTCTGGGATTGCTCCTGAGTGCCTGTTCGTGGGTTCCAAAGGGGGCGTCTCCATTGGATGTGGGGATTGAGGATCGCGGAGTAGCATCCTGGTATGGTGAATCGTTTCATGGCAAGCAGGCGGCCAACGGTGAACCGTTCGACATGAAGGCATTGACCGCAGCCCATAGGACTCTCCCCCTCGGCAGCGTCGTCCGAGTTGTCAATCTAAAGAACGGAAAGCACGCTCACGTGAAAATCACCGACCGGGGTCCCTATGTCAAGAACAGGATCCTCGATCTTTCTCGTGGGGCAGCGGCCCAGTTAGGGATGACGGAAGGGGGCCTTTCCGTCGTACGGGTTCAGGTGGTTGGGGAGCGCCGTCCAGCTGCTCTGCTCTCTTCTAAGGCCATGGAGACAGTATCGGTTGCCCTCATTCTCGGTAGTCAAGCTCCATCAGGAGCCACAGAGACATGCTCCTCCGATTGGGAAAAGTCTGCTCCCCAGCTGGTGTATCCACTTCGATCACCTCCTGGCGATATCTGGATCCAGCAACGGGCTCGCCGTGTGACTGGTCTGCATGGGCCAGATCCTTCCGACCACAGCGAAATATCGACCGCCATTGTTACTCGGTTACCTCAGCCTATCAGCCTGGTTTCCGGAGGGACACTTTTCGAACAGTCGTGCTTCTTACGCGAGCACATTGCCGTATCGTCATCTTTCGATCCCGTATCCGGCCTTACGCGCTATGCCCCACGCCGCGATGTCACTCAACCTTACCAAGGCAATCGTCGTTCAATTTTCTTGTGAGGCGGTCTCTGCAGACAACCTCTGCCGGCCCGCCGGAAGTTCACTGGTGTCCTCCTCTGGGACAAGAGGAAGACACCATCACAGGATGCTCAAAAAGGCCCTCCAACAACGCCACCGCTGGTGGACGTCACCGTATCATTCCGCTAGTCCGCTACACCCAATCAGTGGACGCCTGGGTCGGTCGTTCATGCACCTGCCCGGCAAGTGACTCACGAATCGTTCGACTCACACGATCGATCTCCCCCACCTCAGAATCAGGGACGATCCAGGCATCTGCCGGTTCCAGTGCGATACGATAGTGATTCTTCTTCGCCGAGAACCATTCGATATAAGGATGAGGACTGAGATTGGGATGGGGGTCGAACGAGACCAGGTTGACATCCCCGATCTGCGGGATTTCCATGTCACCAAGGACCTGCCCCGCG
The DNA here is from genome assembly GCA_013388555.1 of Nitrospirota bacterium. Taxonomy (GTDB): domain Bacteria; phylum Nitrospirota; class Nitrospiria; order Nitrospirales; family Nitrospiraceae; genus Palsa-1315. The sequence continues at coordinate 9,163 of JACAFD010000154.1, forward strand.
AGATCCTCGTCCTCAAATCGGCTATTCCGGAACTGAATGACATGGCCCGCGATATCAGCCTTGAAGTTTCCTCGCAAATACATATCGACAGGGCCGATCACCGCAAACACAATCCGCCCCACGATGGATCCGTCGACCCGATTGTCCAGAAACCCTTCCTGAACCCAGCGGCCATTTCCAAACTTTTGTGACATGTGACTCCTCCAACGGGTTACGCTGGCTGGACAGTGCCAACCGGAGGCAATGACGACTGAGGGCCGCTTCCAATAGTGCCCACCAATACTGCTAACAAAATAAGTCCACTCCCGATCCACCCCTGAAGGTCCAACGTTTCTCCCAGAAAATACCAGGAGAGGCCGGCCGCATAAGCCGGTTCTGACGCGAAAATCAACGCTACCTGTTGGGCTGGCAAAATGCGCTGCACCCACATTTGAACAGCAAAGGCCCCGGTTGCAAGTCCTCCGGTCACCCCTAGCCCGACAAGCAACAACGCCGTCGGCGCAAACGCTTGAGCCGGTGCTTGTTCAATCAGGAGAGTAGGAAACAACAGGACGACCATCGCCATCATTTGCCAGGCAAACAGGGACGGTGCGTCGACCGCGCGTGTAAACCGTTCGAGACAGGCAATATGAGCGGCAAACGCGATCGCACAGACAAGCGTCAAAAAATCTCCAACATTCGCGGATATGCTGGGTTTCACCAGCAACCAGAGCCCCACCGTGGCGATTCCAATGGCTAGCCACACACGCCGGTCGAATCGGCGCAGAATCAGCGGCACGATGACAACATAGAGCGCCGTGATGAAGGCGGAGTTCGATGCCGTAGTGTAGTTGAGGCCGACCGTTTGGAGGATATAGCCGAGAATGAGCCAGCCGGTGGCGATCGCACTCGCCCGCAAGAGCGCTGGCTCGCGGTGTAATCGAAATCTGAAGAGCAGATACCCTCCCCCGACCAGCAATGCCCCTAAGAGAAATCTGAGGAAGAGAAACGAGAACGGTGGGATTTGCTCCAACACCGCCTTGGTGGCCGGAAACGTCGCGCCCCAGACGAACGTTGTCAGCAAAAGTGCTAATCGAGGCATGAAAGGGAACCGGACATGGTCAATAGTCACTGGTCAAAATGGGTACGCTCACACAAAAACATTCTGCCCAGTGACCAATGACACATAACTATTGACCATATTTAGATTATGCTTTGCATAACGTACACCGGCGCTGTTCGGTCGTCCCGGCTTGCTCCATTGCCGCCAGCGCTCGCTCCTTATCCGGGTAATCAAACCACCCGCCTTCCCAAAAATCGGTTGAGGAACCGATCGACGAAGACGGCACCTCGGAACAACGATCCTTATGAAGCGTGACTCGATCGATCGAACGCGCGATGTGAACCCAATAGGTCATGAGGGACTAGTTAGGGGTGAAAGGTAAGGGTGGTATGCGAACGAGGCCACCTTCATCAATCGCTCCTTACCCTTTACCCCTAGCTCACGGCAGGAGTTGCCATTCATCCTTTTCAATAAAGACCTTTACGCCAGTCTCGAGCTTCTTGATATCGTCCTTGTCAAAGAGCCTCATGTACCGCTCGATCCGATCAGGATCGTCGATCCGCTCTTCCTGCATCATTCCACCGACACTCTTATACTTCCGAATCAACAGAGACATCGAAATCCTCCTCTTATACCACTGGAAGTCACGCCAGCAAGATAGGTACAATAAGGTAAATCTCAACAGCCGGTCAAGAGCGCCTTCTCACACTGTCTTGATCTTGCCGAAGGAGAGGAACCATGCCGATCTACGAATACAGTTGCAACCAATGCGGGAAGCATTTTGACGCCACGCAATCCGTTCATGCTAGAGTGGAAGATACCCTATGCCCTCACTGTCATGCCCAGAGCGCCACACGGTTACTGTCAACCTGCACAACGCAAGTGAAAGGCACTCACAAAACCGGCTTCGCCGAAATGAAGGCCTACAACATGTTGAACGAACGGATGGACAAGTTCGCCAAACTCCCGCCGCTGATGGGCAGACGCGCCGCGCCGGCTGCGACGCCACCTCCTGATTCTACGAATAGCGGCACGACGGAAAATTGAACCAGATTGTAGCCTGCATGTGAACAAGAGTCCTTCTTCCCCCACCCACACCAACCCCACGGAGATTCCATGGTCGCAAGACTCATGTTCTCCCTCGGCCTGAGCCTTCTACTTAGCTGGGGAATGGGCTTCGTCGCCCTAGCGGAAGTCGCGGGGAACCTCATCATTGCGGGCAATGGACCGGAGCTGTCGACCATCGAATCCCTTGCCCACGCGTTTGAAAAAGCCAACCCGCAGGCCTACCTTGATATCGTCTGGGACGGCAATTCACGGCCCGTTGAGATGGTGAAATCCGGCCAGGCCCACATCGCCGTGACCGGAACAGAAGAACCGGGCTTCTCGGCAACACCCATCGCGTGGGATGGAATCGGCGTCCTCGTGCACCTCTCCAATTTTACGAAAGAAGTCACAAAGCAACAGGTGGCCGACATTTTCTCAGGCAAGACCACACTGTGGTCAGAACTCGGGGGCCCTGAGACGAAAATATTGGTCATCGACCGGCCTCGAAACCAAAATCTCCGCGATGCGTTTGAGTCCCAGCTCGGTATTACCGGCAAGAGCACAGGGGCCAAAACAATTGCTTCCGATGATCAGGTCGTCAAGACTGTCGTGGGGACACTACCCCCTCTGTCTGCGGTCGCCTACCTCTCACTGAACCAGGGATTGTCTGTCGTCTCAAGCGGTGTCGCCGTCAGGCTCTTGCCTATCGATAAGGTCGAACCCGAGGTACCCACGGTCAAAGACGGTCGTTATCCGCTCCGACGTCCCGTCCTTCTCTTGTCCAAAAAAGGACCGAATACCCTGGCGGAAGCATTCACCGAGTTTGTCCTGTCCCCTGCCGGTCGACAGCTCATTGCCGAAACGTATGTTCCGATCAATGGGAAATAAGCCTGCGTCATTGTTCTTGAAGGAGGTACCTATGCAGATGAGGCGAGCATTGCGGTTCATGTTACTGGGATTCATCGTAGCATTGGCTTCGCCCATCACTGTCTCTTACACGGAGGAGCCAGGCGCAATGGTTGACGGCGCAGGATTCACCCTCTACGGTACAGAATCGATCAAGGGGTTCGATGCTGGAAAAGTCGAACGGGACCCTATCTGCGACCAGAGCAAGCGCCCACGGATCTCCAAGGTCGAACCGGATGAAGCCAAGCCGGGGGATAAAGTTGTCATCACAGGCGAGAATTTCGGCACAAAGGAGTGTTTTCATGCGGTGACCTTCAGCGCAGCCTCAAACATGCCCGTAGCCTTCAAGTTCATGAGCGATTCGACGATTGAAGCAACTGTGCCGGATGCGAAAGCGGGAATGTCGTTCGTGATCATCGTCGCAGGCGGCGGAAGCGCCCAATCAAAACCGGTCTTGATCAAGTCCAGGTAGGCTCACTCCCTGGAAAGCCGACCAGGGCCGGTTTGTTTGGTTCATCCGGTTTCTCTGGCTCGACCAACTCAGCAAGAGAACTGTCACGCGCAGCACAGCCCTGAACCAGCGCAACTCTACCAAAATCCTCTAGGAATCGGGCTGTTCTCCCCCTGCCTCCCTCGACAGGACTCCTAATCCTATGCTAGCTTACGCCCTCATTTTTGCCTGATATCTCATACGAATCGCGAAGGATCTGAAGAGACAGGGACCGGTATGTTCAAGAAAATTCTGGTGGCCAATCGCGGCGAAATCGCCATGCGGGTTATCCGCGCCTGCCGCGAACTGAACATCGCCACTGCTGCCATCTACTCCGAAGCTGACTCGACCGGGATCTACGTCAAGAAGGCGGACGAGGCATACATGGTCGGCCCGGGACCGGTCAAAGGCTTCCTTGACAGCCAACAGATTGTTGACCTTGCACAACGGATCGGCGCCGATGCCATCCACCCAGGTTATGGTTTTCTCTCAGAAAATTCGCAATTTGCACAGCTATGCCATACCTCCGGTGTGACCTTCATCGGCCCATCGCCACAGGCCATCGACTTGATGGGAAGCAAGATCAAAGCCCGCGAGCTGGCCAAGCGAGTCGGGGTCCCCATCGTCCCCGGTACCGAAGGCGGCATCACTGAGGTTACGGACGCCTTGTCCTTCGCAAGAGACACCGGCTATCCCATCATTATTAAAGCCAGTGCAGGCGGAGGTGGACGCGGCCTCCGAGTGGTGCGGTCGGATACTGAACTTCGCGAGAATATGGCAGTTGCTTCACGGGAGGCTCAGGCTGCCTTCGGAAATGGAACCGTCTTTCTTGAAAAATATATCGAACGACCACATCACATCGAATTTCAGATCCTGGCCGACCGGCACGGGCACATCATCCATCTAGGTGAGCGCGATTGCTCGATTCAGCGCCGACATCAAAAGCTCATCGAAATTGCCCCATCCTTGATTCTCACCCCACGTCTGCGTGCCGAAATGGGTGAGTCGGCCATTGCCATCGCCAAGGCTATCGAATATGACAATGCCGGCACCGTCGAGTTCCTCCTCGATCAGGATAGCCGCTATTACTTCATGGAGATGAACCCTCGCCTCCAAGTCGAACATACAGTGACCGAGCAGATCACGGCGATCGATATCGTGCGCCATCAAATTACCATCGCAGCCGGCATGCCTCTTGAGATCTCGCAACAGGAAGTCACGCTCCAAGGCCATGCGATCCAGTGCCGCATCAACGCAGAGGATCCCAAAAACAACTTCCGCCCTTGCACCGGCACGATCACAGCCTATCTCTCACCGGGCGGGATCGGCGTACGCATCGATGGAGCAGTTTATAAGGACTACACGGTCCCACCCTACTATGACGGCCTCTTGGCCAAACTCACCGTACGCGGCCGTACGTGGGAAGAAACTGTCAGCCGCATGAGGCGATCGCTCGAAGAATATGTCTTGCGCGGGGTGAAAACGACGATCCCTTTTATGATGGAGATCATGCAGGACCAGGACTTCATGGCAGGACATTTCGACACGTCCTATCTGGAGACACACCCTGACCTGTTCAACTACCACGACTTTGAGCAGCCGGAGGATCTGGTGCTGGCACTCTCTGCAGCTATCGCCGCCTACGAAGGGCTATAGCCCAACAGCTGCCTGGCAATCCCCGTACTCCGAAGACGAGAGAATACGCAATCCGGACATTATGGCGACACGACGACCCATACGAACACAGGGCGCCCAGAAACGGACAGCCGGACCAGCCGTCCGGACGTCGAAAACACGTTCCCGGAGCGGCCAAGAGCTGACGATCCAGCCGGCGCCTGGCAAAGCCATCCTGATCACCGATGTGGCCTTGCGCGACGGCCATCAGTCGCTCCTGGCCACACGCATGCGGACGGAGGACATGCTGCCCATCGCCCAAAAGCTGGACGCCGTAGGCTATTGGTCGCTCGAGGTTTGGGGTGGTGCCACTTACGACACCTGCCTCCGCTTCCTCAAGGAAGATCCCTGGGAACGGCTCCGTGCGCTGCGCGCCGCCATGCCCAATACCAAGCTCCAAATGCTGCTCCGTGGGCAGAATTTGGTTGGATATCGACACTATGCCGACGATGTGCTGGAACGATTCATTGAACGGTCCGCTGCCAATGGCATCGATGTCTTTCGCATCTTCGATGCATTAAACGATATTCGCAATGTCGAACGGGCCATGCGAGAGGTAAAGGCCTGCGGCAAGCATGTCGAAGCCGCCATCAGCTATACCGTCAGCCCCGTCCACAGTGTAGACCGTTTTGTCGACATGGCGAAACAGCTTGAAGATTTGGGAACCGACACGCTCTGTATTAAAGACATGGCTGGACTTTTGTCGCCGCTCGATGCCTATCATCTCATACGCCGGATCAAAGCAGCGGTCACGGTCCCGCTCCATTTGCATTCACACTACACCTCGGGAATGGCCTCCATGACCTCCCTCATGGCAGTTTTGGGTGGTCTGGACATGCTGGATACATCCATCTCGCCCTTGGCTGGCGGCACCTCACACCCTTCAACGGAAACGCTGGTGGCCTCGTTGCGCAACACCCCGTACGACACGGGTCTTGATCTCGCGTCGTTCCTCCCGATCACCGAATACTTCCGGACCGTTCGACGAAAGTATCGTCAGTTCGAAAGCGAGTTCACCGGGGTCGATGCCGAGATCCTCACCTCACAGATTCCCGGTGGCATGCTTTCGAACCTCGCCGCACAACTGACCGAACAAAATGCGCTCGACCGCATCAAAGAAGTCCTGGACGAAGTACCGCGCGTCAGAAAGGAAATGGGCTACCCTCCCCTCGTCACCCCGACCAGCCAGATCGTAGGCACTCAAGCCACGCTCAATGTCCTGACGGGCGAACGATACAAAGTCATCACCACGGAAACAAAAAACTACTTCCTCGGGCTCTACGGGCGGGCACCAGGTCCCCTCGATCATGACATCATGGCTCGCGCAATCGGGGACGACCAGCCGATCAAGACTCGGCCCGCCGATCGCTTGGAACCGGAACTCGAGGCCACGAGAAAAGATCTCCCTGCCTCAGCCACTACGATGGAGGATCAGCTATCGTTCACCCTATTCCCCACAATCGCACGCGACTTCTTTGAGGCGCGCGAGAAGGGGGACCTGACGCTGGAGCCTCTCGAGAGCTTCTCCTCCAGTGGATCAGCTGCAGCCACCGAACTCCATTTGGCCCCGGCCGAATTCAACGTCACAGTCCACGGAGAAACCTACCATGTCGAGGTTTCAGGCTCTGGACGGAAGGTCGATGGCCGCAAACCCTATTACATCCGGGTCAACGACAAACTCGAGGAAGTCTCGCTGGAGCCGATCCAGGAGATCCTAGCAGGCGTGCCGGAAGCTCCTGATGCCGGGAGCAGCGCCAAACCCAAGCGGCCCAAGCCGTCCAAACCGGGAGACGTAGCCCCCCCGATGCCGGGTCGCGTCGTCAAGGTGCTCGTCAGGATCAATGCCGTGGTCAAGGCTGGCGCCCCCCTCCTGATCATCGAAGCCATGAAGATGGAAAGCCAGGTACCGGCGCCGATCGACGGAACAGTCACCGCCATCCTGGTCGCCGAAGGCGACAACGTGAAGACGGATGAGACAGTCATCCAGCTCGAGTAGACCAATAGATCATTGTGCTCCAGGTCGTGTACAGGGACAGCGGCACATTACGCTGCTCGCCGTCACACTGTTGTGCCACATCATGACCGCCTGCTCCTCTCCACCATCGATTCCAACACAGTTTGACGCCATTGAGCGCATGCCTATCCAAACCACCTTCGTCCACAACCAGAGGATTGCCTATCTGGATGTCGGCGCAGGCCCGCCGGTCATCCTGATCCACGGATTCGGGGGATCGATGTGGCAATGGGAATATCAGCAGCATGCACTATCGCAGCACTTCCGCGTTCTCACGCTCGATTTGCCAGGATCCGGGCTGTCCGATAAGCCTGAGATCGGCTACCGACCGGATCAGATGGTGGACTACTTTGTCGGATTTATGGATGCCGTGAAAATCCCGCAGGCCACGTTGGTCGGCAACTCCATGGGCGCCGGCTTGGCCATTGGTATGGCGCTGGCGCATCCGACACGAGTGGACAAGCTCGTCCTGATCGACGGGTTGCCGCAACATGTCATGAAGAAACTCACCAGTCCGTCAGTCAGGCGGGCATTAGAAACCAGTGCGCCGACCTGGTTCGTCTCGTTCGCTAACATGCTGTTCGGCCGGTTGATGACCGAGTCCGTTTTAAAAGAAATCGTGCATGACCCGGCACTCCTCACCCCGGCGGTCATCGAGCGATCGAATAGAAACCGTCAACGCCCCGGACTTATCAAACCCATTTTGACCGTCAGGGAGAACCTTCCGTTATGGGAATCGGGATTTGCCACGCGCATCGGTGAAATTATCCATCCTACGCTGGTGATCTGGGGGGAAGAAGATCGGGTGTTCCCCATCGCCGTGGGCGAAGAACTCCACCAGACCATTAAGGGGTCGCGGTTCATCAGAATATCCACTGCCGGACATATCCCGCAGTGGGAACGACCGGATGTGGTCAACCAGGAACTCATCGCATTTATTGAACCGTAACAGGATGCCGTAAAATCCATTGGCGAGATGAGGACTTCGCACTCTCCCCCCCCTCTCGTGCGATGACCCTGCGCGATGTTATTCTCTTGTGCTATAAGTGCAGATCCGCGAGGTTCCCCTATGCCGAAACAGTTGGTCTACATTCTGTTCACAACACAAGCACAAGCCAACGTATTCCAGATCACAATGGTTCCAGTCACTTCACCATGGAGGGCATTATGAAGACAGCACGTCACCTGGTCATCGGGGCCACACTGTGTATGACACTCGGGCTCACCGGATGCGCAAGCACCGGCGGCACCAGTTTTCTCTACAAGGACTTCACAATCGCTGGTGGCAGCGCCGTGGCTGGTGAAGGCCAAAAGGTCCTCTTCAAGGGAAGCCCCCTGATGCTCTCGGGAACCGGCATTAAAGTCGGCGACCCCCTCCGGGAGGTGAATCTGACACAGACAGATTTGTCGCAGATCGGCATCACCGACACCAAGGGTAAAGGCAAGGTCAGGATCATCAGCGTCGTGCCGTCGCTCGACACCCTAGTGTGCGAACAGCAGACCCACTATCTGAGCGAAAAAAATAAGGGAATCGACAAGATGGTCGAATTGGTAACCGTGAGCATCGACACCCCTTTTGCACAGAAACGCTTCGCGGATGAAGCCCGTATCTCCAACGTGACCTTCCTGTCGGACTATCGAGATGCCGAGTTCGGGAAGACCTATGGTCTCTTCCTCAAGGGCCCCCATATCCTGACTCGTACTGTCATGGTCATCGACGCAAAAAACACCGTGCGGTATCTGCAAATCACTCCCGAACTGACCCAGCTGCCAAACCTGGATGAGGCCTTCGCTGTGGCCAAGTCATTGATTAATCAAAGCTAGGTCGAAACAGGCTGCGCTCGATGTTCGGGCCAACACCCAGTCATCCGAGGTCACGCAGGATGCTCAAAAGGGCCGTCCGGCAAGGCCGCAGCGAGCGAAGAGGCGAGGCGTACCCTTGCGGTACGTTGAGCCTCGGAGCGATGCGAGAACGCCGCTGGAGGACTTTTTCAGAATCCTGCTACAGTTCAGCCAGTATAGGCAATACATCTCATGGCCCATTACGACCTTCTTGTCATAGGGACAGGCCCAGCCGGCCAGAAGGCTGCGGTTCAGGCGGCCAAGCTCGGGAAAAAAGTCGGCATCATTGAACGTAAAGAAGTCGTAGGCGGCGTCAGTACCAACACCGGCACCATCCCCAGCAAAGCTCTCCGCGAAGCGGTCCTGTATCTCGCAGGATTTCGCCAGCGCACCCTGTACGGAGCCGAATATCGCCTGAAAAAGACGATCACGATCGAAGATCTCGCGTTTCGTGCCAACCACGTCGTCCAGAATGAAATTGAGATCGTGCAGGACCAGATGGCGCGCAACGGCATCGATCTGATTTATGGAGAGGCCTGCTTCATCGATCCCCACCGGCTCCACATTCAACGGGCCGGCACAACGATGGAACACCGCGCGCACGTGATCGTCGTTGCCGTTGGAACCGAACCAGCTCGACCGGCTGAGATTCCCTTCGATGAGGACACCATCATCGATACAGACGGCTTACTCACGCTCAAACATCTTCCAACATCGATGGTCATAGTCGGCGGCGGCGTGATCGGCACAGAATACGCATCGATCTTGGCCATGATAGGCGTGCCGGTTATTCTGATCGACAAGCGACCGCGCTTGCTGGAATTTGTCGACGCCGAGATTATTGCCGCCCTGCAAAAACAGATGGCCGCGATCGGCGTGACGATTTACCATGAAGAAGAAGTCGTCGCGATCCGAAAAAATCCAGATGGCCAGGTGACGGTCTCTCTGTCACACAAGCCGCCGATCACCACCTCAACGCTCATGTATGCTATCGGCCGCGTCGGCGCAACGAAGAACCTCAATATGGGAGCCCTCGGCCTCACACCTGATACACGAGGCCGTCTGATCGTGAACGACCATTTCCAAACAGCAGTTCCCCATATCTACGCTGTCGGCGACGTGATCGGCTTTCCCGCTTTAGCCTCTACATCCATGCAGCAAGGACGCCATGCCTCCTGCCATGCCTTTGGGCATCCTGACCACACCGACACAGACCTCCTGCCCTACGGCATCTATGCCATCCCGGAAATCTCCATGGTGGGGCGGACTGAGGAAGAACTGACCAAGGCCGAGATCCCCTATGGTGTCGGCATCGCACACTATCGGGAAATCGCCCGAGGACAGCTCATCGGCGATGAGACCGGTATGGTGAAGCTGCTCTTTCATCGCCACAGCCGCGCGCTCCTGGGCGTTCATGCCATTGGAGAAGGGGCCACGGAGCTCATTCACATAGGCCAAGCCGTCATGGCTTTCCAGGGAAAAATCGATTATTTCATCGACACCATCTTCAACTACCCGACCCTAGCGGAATGTTATAAAGTCGCCGCGCTCGACGGCATCAATCGTTTGCCGAGGCCCTGGCCCCAGAAGAGGTTAGACGTAAAACGTGAAACGTGAGAGGGCCGAGCCATCATATGGGAATAGCTTGACTGGTACAATCGCCGCTTCTGATTATGTGAGATCTTTGGTCGAAATTCTTACGTTTTACCGTTCACGTTTTACGCCGAATTGGGAGAAGCCACATGTCCTTTACTGATCACTTGCGACAACTCGCCACGCCTATCTGGGATGCCCAGCTGACCCATCCCTTCGTCGTGGCGCTAGGCAATGGGACCTGGCCGGAACGCAAATTCAAGTACTAAATCCTGCAGGATGCCAGGTTTCTCGGCGACCTCGCCCGTGTATTTTCTGCCGGAGCGATGAGAGCGCCGGATTCAGAATCTGCCCTGCGCCTGACGAAGCTCGCCGAAGAAACCATGGTCGTCGAACGCAGCCTCCATGAAGGGTATGGATCACAATGGAACATGACCGCGAAGGAAATGTCGTCCATGCCCATGGCGCCGACGAACTACGCCTACACGCGTCACATGCTCTCTGTTGCCCACACCGGTTCGGTAGCGGAAGTCACTGTTGTCGCCCTCCCCTGCGCCTGGATCTACTGCGTCGTCGGGCAGCATCTTTTGAAACATGGCCCGCCGAAAAAAGATCACCCCTATCGGGACTGGCTCATGCTCTACGCCTCGCCGGAATTCGCCGAGGTCCAGCAATGGATGCGCAAGAAGGTCGACCAGTGGGCCAAGACAGCGGGAAAAGAAGAGAAACGACGGATGGAGCAATCGTTCGTCATCAGCTCGCGATACGAGTGGATGTTTTGGGAGATGGCGTGGAACGAAGAGAAGTGGCCGGTGTGAGGGGAGAGAGGGCAGTTCGGTCAGCATAGGTCGCTCAAGATCATACACGGGTCCAGACCCTGACTGGCTTCGAAATATTGACTTCACCAGGCTCTCAATTACAACTAAGGGTGGCCGTATAGTCTATGAAAACTATGAGCTCATCCGGAAGTTCCACAGAATTAGCACTACTCTCTATGAGTTTGAATACAACTGAGAACGCTGTATTCCATTAGATGTTGCTGATCGAAAAAACCCAAATCAAGCCTACGCTGACCACACGTCAAATCCGACTAAGTCTCATCGGACTTAAGGTATTGATTGCCTTGCTGGACAGGCTTGGCTCGCTGAGTATAATGTGACTCAGGCCTTGAACTTGCTTCCTATCTTCTAGGGAAATTCATAGGAATGAATCGTCTTCTGTTCACAGTCCTCCTAACTATCGCTGTTCTCTGGGCGCTTCCGGCTCATGCGGCATCGTCTTACGAGGAAAGTCTGAAGCAGCTGGCGGAGGGAGTGGTGGCCAATGCGGTGAAAGTAGGAAGAGGACGGTTGGCGGTGGTGGACTTTACGGACGCCAAGGGCACAGTCACGCCGATCGGGAAATTTTTGGCGGAGGAGTTGGGCACGCAGATTTTGGTCACAGGAGAACTCAAAGTTGTCGACCGCGCTATGGTGGGCTCGACGTTGAAGAAGTTCCATGTCACCCAGTTCGAACCGGCTCAGGCTAAAGCCGTCAACCAGACAGCCAAAGCAGTGAACGCCGATGTATTTGCAACCGGTTCCTATCTGGAATCACCGGACGGCCTTCGGGTGACGGTAAAACTGCTCAGCCCCGGTACGATGCATTCACTGGGCGCGACGCGCAGCACGATTCCTAAAACCGGCCCGCTGGCGGAGCTGATCAAGGAGGCGCGCAAACCTCCCGTCGTGAAGGTGGACCTCGCCGCCAAGCCGGCGCCACCGCCCGGTCTTGGATTCCACAGCAATGAATACTATCAGCTGGTTGTGACGGCCCTGCACAGGCAAGAGAAGCGGATCTCGGCCGATCTCACCATTGAAAACAAATCCTCGCGCGACATCAAAGTACTGTGTCAGCTGCAGGACACTCTCCTTGAAGATGACCATGGTGGGCAGTGGAAGCTCGAGGTGGCGGACAATCGCGAAGGGCTCTGCATGCGTGGCATCGAGATCCCTCGACGGGGAAAGGGCCGGGCAGTGCTGACATTCTCGGCTCCGACCGACGAAACCGAAAACCCAGTTATCTTGCGTTACCACGAGAAGGCGCCACGACCGGATGCCCTGTTCTCCATCGAGGGTCTCAAGGCTGAATCAGCCGGAACCCCTCCAGCAGCAATCGACGTAACCACACCACCTTCCAATTGATAATCATATGGACAGGCAACCGATCAAACAAGTCTTGACGATCGCCGGTTCTGATTCCGGCGGAGGCGCGGGGATTCAAGCCGATATCAAATCCATGTCGGCGAATGGAGTGTTTGCCATGTCGGTGGTTACCGCCGTCACGGCGCAGAATACGGAAGAGGTTACCGATGTCTTTGAGTTGCCGACCTCGATCATCGCAGCGCAAATCGACGCTGTGTTCGACGACTTCGATGTCGCAGCGGTCAAGACCGGTATGCTGTCCTCTGCGGCCATCGTCGAAACCGTGGCCAGAATGCTGAAACCACAGAATGTGGCAAACCTGGTTGTCGATCCGGTGATGATCTCGAAGAGCGGCCATCTGTTGCTCAAGCCGGAGGCAATCGACGCCGTGAAGATACAGCTCTTCCCCTTGGCGTTCCTCGTGACGCCGAACATCCACGAAGCCCAGCAACTATCCGGCATTGAAATCAAGACCCTCGCGGATGCCCGCCGTGCCGCCAAAATCATTCACGGATTCGGTTGTAAACATGTGTTGATCAAGGGAGGACATTTGCCATCCGATCGAGCCACTGATCTGCTCTATGACGGCCGGTTCTTCAATGTGTTCAAGGGGGAGTTCATCAATACCCCCCACACGCATGGCACAGGGTGTACCTTCGCCTCGGCAATCGCGGCCCATCTCGCTCGAGGCCAATCCGTGAACGACGCAGTCCAGACAGCCAAGACCTATCTTACCGAGGCCATTCGCCATAGTCTGGCAATCGGTCACGGAACCGGCCCGACGAATCATTTCTACTTTTTGCAAGCCTAGCGGAAGCGCCGGCTTTTGCTCCGCATGCGCAGATCTTCAAAATTCTCGCATCTCCACATCGCTTGCAGTATTCTGCCCGTAAGAGAACTCCATGGGTCGATTCACCTGCCATCCACTGGCGTTTCTGATATCGGGATTTAGCTGGCTCCTGCTTTCTTCCCTGGTGGGATTAGGCATCCTGCTTGGATCGGCCCATGGCACCCCACTGCCCTCTTGGTTGCGGTTGGTCCACGTCCATGCCACCCTCATCGGCGGCATCCTCCAACTCATGATTGGTGGGCTGCTGGCCTCTCAGTTAACCACCTCCCGGATCGGCGTCCCTCCCTCGAGCTCCCATCTTGGGCTGCTCATTGCTCTGAATGTCTCCACAGTAGGTTTGCTCGTCGGATTCGGATTCGGAAACATGACGGTTGTCGGGGTGGCTGGAATTGTGGTGCTCGGAGCAGTCGTCTCCATCGCCTCAGTCGCCTGGCAGTACGGGCAGCAAACCTTGACTCAACCAGCCAATACTTCCTGGCTGTATCGATTCTCCCTCATCGCGTTACTCGGTGGATTGGTGATCAGCGTCGCAATGGCCTTCCGACTCATACCGGAATACCATGCCCATGCGCGGCTTCTTCACCTGCATGTGACTCTGATGGGTTTCATCGTGATGGCAATGATCGGCGCCACACAATACTTCTTGCCGATCATCCTGAATACCACACTCTACAGTCCGCGACTCGCCCGCCTCGTGGTGGTATCGCTCCCCGCCGGTTTCATCCTATTGATCGGTGGGTTTATCACCTCCTCCCTCTACTTCGAACTCGCGCTCGGAGGACTGCTCATCGTGACCATCGGCCTCTATGCCTACAACCTACTCCGTACGTGGATGGATTCAGGTCATCCGGGAAATGCCGCTTCAGACCACCTCCTCGCCGCAACGTTTTTTCTGGTTCTCATGATGATCATGGGCGTACTCGTCGGGGCCAATTTCCTTCCGCAACCTCCGGCACTGCCGTTTGGATCCTTGCACCTTGCGGCCTATACCCATATGGCCTTGATCGGGTTCATCTTGCAGACTGTCTTTGCAGCCTTGTCCCACGGCATTCCCGATCTGCTGGCGACCACCCGGATCACGAACCGGAAAATACAGAGGCCCTATCATGATCAACTTGTGGTCATCATGAACCGATGGCGAGCCGTTCAGCTGACTGGATTGAGCTTAGGGACGATGGGCCTCGGTGTCCTCGCTGCAATGACCTGGAACGTCCCGCTCGATTCTCTCTCCGTTCAGATCGCAACCTGGATCACCATCGGATTGCTCCTCAGCAGCTTGACCCTCTTTACTGCCAAACTGGCCTGGGCCTTGGGGGTTCGTCCTTCGCATAGTGTCGCTCCCTCCTTGAAAACAGAGGAAACGTTCCATCAACCTCTCAAGCGCGCGGTAGGCATGACTCGCGAACCCTGACGTCGCGCGTTTTGGTTTTCTTGCCTGTCGCGTCAGTCGTGCGTAGAAACTTGGTTTCTCCGGCCCTGCGAGTAGCTGGAACAGCCCCGTATCCTCCCCCCTTCACTTGACCAACACATTCGACTCTGGCCTGCATGCGTAAGCCACTGTCTTCTTTCATGATCCAGGCCCTATGAGGCCAGCCTGTTTCTTGCTCTACTCATTCGAGATGTAACGTACGGGCTGTTTCGACTAGCCTCAACAGGAGGGGGTATCCATGAACGACCAAATTTCACAGATGGTTCCGGACCCCTGGCAAAGCCTCTTCCACCTCCTGATCCTTCCGCTTTCGTGGATTCCTGAGATGCAACAGGCGTTAATTGGCTTCGTGTTGTCGCCTACAAACAGCTGGTTAGCCGGCATCTATTACCTCCTGCTGCTGTTCCCAGCACTCTTGTGGATCGGCGCTGTCTGGTGCACGCACCTGACACTCTATACGTTGCCGTTCCGCTCAGGCCGGATCGAGTTGCTCAAGACGCTGCTTCTGGCCTGGTGGGACATGGCAGTTTGCATGTGGATGTATTGGGTCGGGCTCGCCCGGTTCGTGATGATCGTGTTCGGCTGGTTCTTCACACTAGGCCGCCTGGCCCTCAAGCTCTTCGCCGAAACAATGAAACAGCTCGTCATTCTCCCGTTCAAAATGACGGGTCAGATGACGCAGAGTTACTTTCAGCCCGGTGTGCCCTGGATCGCCTTTCTTTTATTGATCTTCTGGTGTCTGCTCGAATCAACAATCTTCACCTACACACTCATGCCGACGATCACGGAGGTCCTGGCAGGTATGACAGGATCTGACGCTTCGGTCATGACCGGTACGATTCTCTACCTGTTCTTGTCGCTGCTCATCATGGGCAGCTTCGCCTGTATTCAAGTCTTGGCCGACTCCATCAAAAACCATGAGTACCGCTACCTCGTGCAGGTGCTGCTTGTCGAAGTCTTTGTCATGATCTTTGAAGTGATGTTCCTGTACCGCGAACTTGTGGACGCGATCACGCCCTGGATCGCGCAGCAAACCGGCGAGCAGTTCAGGCTCGGCATCGGTTTCACGCTTTCTCTCGCAACATTCAGCTGGGTCGGCGTCCGCGGCATGACCTGGTTCCTCTTCGGACAGTACGGCACGCCCCCGTTGCTCTCATTTATCTCGCGCCGACCGATGTATCAAGTGGCCGCTGAGAGCACAACAAGCCAACTCCCGGCCACTGCGCCGGTTGTGTGGTGGCGTGCACCGTTGGACGATTTCAAGCGGGAAGTCGGATGGCTGCACGACAAGGCCTCTGAGCTGATGGAATACCTCATGTTGCCGGTGCTGCATGTCGTAGCAGCCTTCTTGAACTTCGCCATTATTCTCGTGACCGGCAAGCAGATTTTTTCCATCCCGTTCAAAAGCCTCAAGGAGGTCGTCGAAGCGCGTGAACTTCTGCCGGCCGTCCGGTGGGAGACGAAGAAGGTGCCATCATGAAGAGCAAACCAGCGGCGATTATCCTCAGCGCGCTGGCAACGACCATTCTTCTGGGAACTCTGACGAGTTGCACCGGAGAACCAGCCGAGTCGCGTAAACCGAAATCTACCCTCTTCATCGGCGTGGACGCCAGCGGATCCTTCCGGAATTCGGGCCATTATGAAAACGCTCTGTCGTTCCTGGCCCATTATATCTACGGGCATATCAACGATCTTGGCGGTCTGGAAAAACCGCAGGCCATGTTTGTGGCGAGCATGGGCGGGAAAAGCATGCATGAGCCGAAAAGCTTTCACCCGATCCATGAATTCGAAGGAAAAGAGGTGTCCCAAATCGAGACCGAACTGAAAAAATGGTTTCCCCCTACCGACGTGGTGACGGATTTCAATCCGTTCTTTCGTGAAATTGCTCGGATCACCAAGGAACGGAACCTCGTCCTTACACCGGTCAACGTCGTCATCATTACAGACGGTGTGCCTGACTCATCGGTCAGCGGCATCAAAGCCGGCGCGCAAGGGCTGTATGAGAAGATTGATCTGAAGCCGTTGGAGTATCTCTCGCGCAACGTCACGCTGCGCCTTGCCTATGTCAGCCCGAAAGTCGGCGAACAATGGCGGGCTCACGTGCCTCGTCAACGGGTCCGGCTCTGGACAGTTGACGCGGACGTGATGAAGGGCTGGAAGAATCAGTTGCAGCCGGGAGCCGACATCCGTGAACAAGCCAAGTTCTGGCGCTGGTTGAGGGACAACGTGGATTTTCGCATCCGGGCTAACAGGGCTTAGGAGCCTACAGACCCCCAGGATCTGCCGCTCACTCCTCCCCTCCGACTCTGCTACAATCTCCGCCGTGGAAGAACAACTCGTTTTCAACGACCCACGTGGCCATCACGTCTCCGCAATCCTGACGGTTCCCGACAACGGCACAGACCGCATCGCGGTCCTTTGTCATGGATTTCTTTCCGGCAAAAGCAGTACGACGAATAAGACCCTGACCCGCATGCTGACGGAACGCGGCATCGCCACGTTTTGCTTCGACTTCTTCGGACATGGAGACAGTGACGGACCGTTCGAAGCGATCACGACGACTCTGGCCATACATCAAACGGAAACAGCACTGGATCTAGTGACCGCCAGGGGATATGGCAGAATCGGGCTCGTTGGCTCAAGCTTTGGAGGGCTCGTGGCCATCCTCACAGCAGCCAGACGTAACGATATCGCCTGCCTGGCCCTCAAATGCCCCGTGGTGGACTTTGCGGAAGAACTCCGCATAACACTCGGATCGGATGAGTTGCCACAGTGGCAAGCCACGGATACGATTCCGAACATCATGGGAGGACCGGATCGAGTCCGTTTGCGGTATGAGTTTTACGAAGACTCCCTCAGGCAAATCGCCTATGGGCCGGCGGAACAAATCACCGTACCGACATTGATCGTCCAGGGCGAACGGGATGAATGTGTTCCCCTCCATCAAAGCCGGCGCTTGCATGACGCGCTAAGAGGCCCGAAGAGGCTGATCCTCCTGCC
>JACAFD010000050.1 GCA_013388555.1 Nitrospirota bacterium
GCCTGCTCCGCCACAACTCCCTCACCCGGCACCACCAGAACCGGACGCCACTGTGATCGGTTTAGCGCGCCGATCAACTGCAGCAGGCTGAGTTCTCCTCCGCCCACGATATCGCCATGATTTGAGATGAACAGCACCGCTTGTGGTTCACTCATAACACCGGCCTCGCCATCGCGTATTTCCATCGACCGAGTTCGTTGCCGACGTCCATCGTCAATTTCACAAAGGGAACCACCCACCATGCAGCCCGATGTGAGGGGTAGGCTCTGGCAAACCGATACCGCCACAACATGGCCAGGTAATAGAGCGTAAAGCCCAGCGGCACAAGCGCAACAACAGGAGGAAACCAGGCAGCGATGACGAGTACGACAGCGATCCGCAACGTCCAGGAACTCCGGATCACATACGCCAGAAACGGGCTCTTCCCCACACGATGTTGAATGGACGCCATTTCGCTATACCCGCGCCGCATGAACCAGCGTGCCACAGTCGACAAACGATCTCGCGTCCGGTGATAGACCACAGCATGGGGCGTGTAACAACATAGGCCCAATTGAGCGACACGTTCAGCGATGAGCGCGTCTTCGCTCCCTGCCCGCGCCTCTTCTGGAAAGCCTCCCGCGAGCTGGAGCGCGTCTCTTCGATAGGCACAATTGCAGGTTGAGAGATGCTGCGTCGGCACCGTGTGTCCCTGCGCATGGTGGGCATATCGCAACCCCCCGCCTGGAAACCCGAGAATATTTTCGGCATACCCAATCAAGCCGCATTCGTGCACTGCGACCACTCCCGCAACTCCGAGCATCTGAGGGTTCTCTTCGAACGGAGCCAGGAGAGCTTCACCCCACCCCTCTTTTGCTTCGCAATCGTCGTCGATAAACAGGAGGATGGTGCCGGTCGCAGCTTGTACCGCTTTATTTCTTGCATAGCCGAAACCGCGATGATGTCGCGGAATCCCCAGATATCGTACGCCTGAGATCGGCTCAGGCCGATCCGTTTCCTCGACCACCACGATCTCAGCGGCGGCGCAGGTCGGGCCGGACTTCCGCACGGTCACCACGGCTCGTTCCAGGTCTTGCCGCCGGTCTTTTGAGCAGATGATGATGGATACGCGCTCACTCATGGCATCAACACTTTATAGACTGGTAACGAAGCTCTCGGCCTTCCGGATCGACGGGCTATAAACACAGTGCGCCATAACGAACAGACCCCCACCACCGTCCTGCTGTCATCGCACCGGCCTTTACGATCAAGAGCCACGCCAGATTGAACGAGCGAGACAGCGAAACCGGAGCACCGGCTGCACGCGCCCGCACACTCGTTTCATGAATCAGCCACAGTACATACAACGGCAACAACCAGAGGATCGGCCGATAGAGACAACCCAGCGCAAGCAGGGCCATCGCCTTCTTGTCCGGTGACGCGACGTCCACCCAACCTCGCAAGGGAAGCCCGGGCCATTGGACCAGGCGGCGCGGCAATTCGACCCATAGCCCCTGAGGATGATGCCGCTGCACGAGATAGGCATGGCTTCTGCCAAACCCGAACGCCTGTCGGATTAATCCCCGCAGGGTGGTCCGATGGTGATGCATTACACAGGCAGTCGGTGTATAGACAATTGCCGCTTGCTGTTCATAGAGTCTCGCGCAGAGATCGTAATCCTCTCCATAAATCTTCACATTCTCGTCGAAACCATCCAGTCGCTCCAACAGCCGACGACGTACCGCAAGATTAGCCGTCGGGAATCCACCAGACCAGGGAGTCCACTCCCGGTACGTCGTATGTTCCCGAGACGATTGGAGCGTGTAGAGGGAGCAGAACATTTCGCACAGCGTACGATCGAAGACCCCGGCAATACGACCTGCGACAGCTCCGGTGGCTGCATCGGCGAATGGAGCCAGCAGATGCCTCAACCAGTCCGATTGTGGGACACAGTCGCTGTCGGTAAAGGCAACGATATCGCCCCGCGCCGCGCGGATGCCTCTATTCCTCGCTGCGGACGCTCCTGGTTTTGTCTCCCGCATGAAGTGGACGTTGACACCCCTGTCCTGCTCGGTCCAGGCCTGAAGCAGTTCAAGAGACCCGTCGGTCGATCCATTATCGATCAAGAACACTTCAGCCGGCGCCGGGTTAAGACGGTCAAGCGCTTGCAAACAGGCAGGCAACGTCCCAGCCGCATTCTTGATCGGTATCACAAGACTGACCGTCAACATGCCATGGCCTCCGGAGAGACGATCTCTCGGTAGACCTCTTCCAACGGACCGAGACAGCGATTCCAATCGTAGCGCGCTTCCGCCAGTCGACGCGCGGCCAGGCCGAACCGGCGGCGATCGTCGGCGCTCGCCAGCAGCGTGAGCAGTGACTCGACCATGTCCTTCGTCGTATCCGCTATCAGGACATCACGCCCTGGCTGAGCATCGATCCCTTCGATTCCCACAGTCGTCGTGACGATGGGAAGTCCCGCTGCCATCGCCTCCAATAGCTTGGTCCTCGTTCCCGCGCCGGTGAAATGCGGCGCGACATAGACTGTCCCGTCGTGCAGGTGCGGCAGCATGTCCGGCACAGCGCCGGTCACTACGACCCCTCCCTCAGCGAGCCCCTGGATGCGTCGGTCCGGGTTACGACCAACGATTCGTAGCTCGGCCCCGGGATATTCACGACGGATCTCAGGAAATACCTCGCCGGTGAGAAATAACGCCGCATCGATGTTCGGCTGAAAGCTCATGTCTCCCGTAAAGAGCAACACCGGCTTCGAGGCCTCGTATGCTGATTTTGCCGTCACGGTCGAACAGTCCACTCCGTTCGGAACCACTAGGGTGCGCTGACGCAGTCTAGCCCGCTCAGATCGAACCAGGTCATCATGTGACACCACCAACAGCGAATGAAGATTCGGCCAGCAAAACGAGTCGAAGAAGCCGAAGCGGGCCAGGCGAACCAGATTCCGTGCTCGTGCCAATCCTCCCCGTTCATGTTTCACCGCCCGCCAGGGACCGCTGAGACCATAGGCCCAGACATCTAAGACGATGGGCAGGCGACAGCCGTTCGGCACATAGGGCAACATAGCCGGCTTTTCCACCTGGATCGCCTGATATTGTCTCGCTCCTATGCGCTGATGCACAGCCTCGATCAAAGCCGGATCAGTGACATAGGGGCCCACATGGGAGATACGGCTCAGCCAGGATGATGTGTGTATCGGGACAAACTCCATCCCGGCACAGACGTCGCCCAGTAGACGTTCGGCTTCCTGCTGACCGTCGAGTGCCGGAGCGATCAGATCGACCGCGAAGCGCTCCCCTAGGAACCGCACAAGGTGCAGCATGCGTAACGCCCCGCCCCCATGACGGTCTGACGGAGGCGCCGGTGCCAGAAAGAGCAATCGCATGAATCAGTTCCCCTCGCCCGCATTATTCACGAAGGCTTCTACTGCAACCGCCGATACGCTGTTCCGACGGGCGTGCTCGCCACTCAGTCGGTCAACATACTGTTCAAGTATGCTTCCCTCCTTCCCGGCTGCGCTTGCCCGTCTCACAACGCGTCTCAGCGGTTTCGTCACGAACCCTCGTGAATAATGCGGGCTAGGCCGCTTTGGAAGCCACCACGAGCGCCACGGCACGATGAGGGCCGTTCCAATCGATCGTCGCCGCTTCACCTTCATCTGCAGGCATCCAGAGACCTGTGCGGCTGACCGCATACTCGACTTGATCGGTAGCCAAAGCTGCCGTCAGCTGCGCGAGCCGTGGTTTATCATAGACCCTCATCCAATCGTTGGTATGGGTTCGCCCATAGGGAACCGTGATCAGGGCTTTGCCACCCGGTTTCAGAATGCGCGCAATTTCTCGAACCGCAACCTGATCTCCGATATCGGCCTCCGGCTCGCCGTAATGGCCGATTCCGATATGCTCAATGACCGACACTGCCAGCACGGCTGAAAAAGTGCCTGCTGCAAAGGGGATCCTCATGATGTCGCCCCGTAGCGCCCGTAGCCCTGGATGGCGATACGGATAGGGATTGAAGTCCATCCCCACAACTCCGAACCCACGAGAGGCCAACGCGAGGGGCAATCGGCTGTGGCAACAACCTAGATCGAGTACCGGGCCGACGACGCCGTTCAGATGCTGAAACACGAATGGATATTCAATGACACGTTCGGTCGTGACCATTCCTGGCTCGAAGATCTGCTTCAATAGGCCTCGTGCCGACGATGCCAACCATTCCTTCAATCGTGGAAACGGATCCAGCAGTCGCGCGCCCCCGCGCCACCGTAGATGATATTGGGACTTGTACGTCCCAGCCGGCTCAATGTGATCCTGTACCGCCATCAGCCACTGTTCCTTACGATGGTTTAATACCCCAGGCAAAATAATAAAATCCGAGCCACTCGGCGACCCATGTTCGGTCGAACCCTCGCCACAGACGTTGTGTTTTGTCCACCCACGACACTTGAATATCCCTCAGACGCTCAGACCGGTAGAGCAGAGGCACATATGGCGGCACCACACCGGCTGGAAACACCGTGATGTCCGTCAGCCCACCTTCACGGAGGAGCGTACGAATCTGCGCGGATGTAAACGCCCGTTCGTAATAGCCCTCCTGTCCCTTCTGGGAGCCGATCATGCTACGCTTCAGACTGCCCAGCCAATCCAGCGAACGAAAGAGGGAGAATTTTTTCGGCACGATATCGGAATAGAATAGGCCCCCCGGTTTCAGCACACGCACCATTTCACGGACAATGGGAGTCGGGTCGCGAAAGTGCTCCAATAATCCCGTCGAAAGCACGATATCGAGGCTCTGATCCTGCACAGGCAAGGCAAATCCATCTCCCGCCAGGAATCCCCCGGTCACCGTGGCACTGGTGTAATTCAATTGCGCGGCCTTCAATGCATTCGGCGAAAAATCCATGCAGACTGTCCGATAACCGCCTTGCGCCAACCAACAGGACAAGCGTCCGGAGCCGGCTCCGACTTCAAGACACCGGCCTGATGTCGGCAAAATCCCTCGCAAGTATCCAAGCTTAATGCGGTCGAGAATCTGCGTCATGGTTCTTGCGGTCACCGTAACACCCTGGTCTACCCAGTAGGCATCCCAGAACCGCTGTGCTTGATCCTCCATTACCCCCTCCACAACACGAACTTGTAATCGGCCGGCGTGCCGAGAACTGCCCATTCTCGGAACCGTCTGATCAACACCTTCGCCTGATCGGCAACAGAGTTTAACCCTGCGACATCCGTCTCATAGATCCTCATCCAGGAGAATCCCACCTGTCGAAAGATGGCAGTCCAATAGCCCAAGGGCTGCACGTTGATATGCGAGGGGTCTCGTGCGGCGTTTGGATGACAGGGATGGCAGATCTTCAGATAGGCCTTTCCATCCCTCCGCAACACCCTGCCGATTTCCCGAAGCGCCGGGATGGGGTCAGCCAGATGTTCGAAGAGGTCCATGGCAGTCACTACGTCACAGGTCCCCGTCGCCACCGGAAGCCCTTCGGTGAGGTTGCCCACAAGCAAGCGTCCGCGCATAGCCGGCTCCGCACAGGACACCGCATACCGGCTCACGTCGATACCCACCGCTTGCGCCACACCCTCTGCGTGAAACGCTTCGACCAGGTAGCCCTTGGCACATCCGATATCTAACACACGGGCCGGCGTCGACTGCCGGCATAGAAATCGCGCTGTCCGCTCCGCCATAGGATAGATGAGGCCCCGTGAATGAGGCGGGCTATGCCGAGACTTCCCTTCGAAATAGTCTTCATTGTAAAAGGCATCGGTTGTCATGATCGCCCTCTTCCCGCAACACGTTCCATGAGACCGGCTAACGCCGCCGCGCTGGCCCCCCAGGAAAACTTCGCCGCCTGAACCAAGCTCGCCTGCTCCATTGATTCGCGGCGGCCCGGTTCCGCCAGGACATGGGCCATCGTCTGTGCGAAGGCGTCAACATTTTTAGGATCTACACTGATCCCGGCACTTCCCGCCGCCTCCGGCAACGCGCCACCATTTGAGACAATAACAGCTTTCCCGTAGGCCATCGCCTCCAACACGGGAAGCCCGAACCCTTCGTAGAGAGACGGGAAAACAAAGACATCCGCCCCTGCATAGAGAGCCGCTAACTCTTCATCCTGGACAAAACCTGTGACCACGACATCCCGCCTGAACGTGAGCGATTCCAACAAGGCGAGCGTCTCCCCGCCCCATTCGGTCCCTCCAGCCAAAACCAATGAGGCAGACAGCCTGTTCGTTCGTCGAGCCTGTTCATAGGCTCGCAAGAGGGTCGCAACATTCTTGTGTGGCCCCATCGACCCCACATAAAGGGCATAGGGCCTCTTGATCGCGTACCGCGCCGTCGTCGCCGCCACCTGATCGGGTCGAGGCTTCTGCATATTTTGAATACGTCCAGGATACACAACGTGAATTCGGTCAGGTTCAATATCCATCAGGTCTATGAGATCCTGCTTGGTGCGGTCTGAAATCGCGATGAGCGCAGACGACCGTTCGCAGACACGCCGGATCTGCTCCCTGAACATCGCATGATCAGGAAACAACGCGGGCAGCCGCAGCGGGATAAGATCATAGATGATCGAGAGCACTTCACCACGTGAGAGCACAGGACTCATCAACGAGGTACTGAGATAACAGTCGAAACTACCCCAGAGCCGAGGGGGAAACGGAAGACTCTGACCGGTACAGTCCCACCAGCCAGTCAATGCCCTATCCGGCATCGAGAGTCGGGTGACAGGCGCCAACAGCTCCAGTTCCTCCACGCCCGGCGCCTGCTGCCACCCACGTCGCACGATGAATCGGATATCGAGGGCACTCGCTGACGCAACCAATGCCCGAACCAACGGCCCGACATACCGGCTGATACCTCCACGTCCGACCATCGGGCCTGCATCGACTCCTACCGCCAGCGTATGTGTCATAGCGGAGCCCATCTGTGTTGGTATCCCCCTCAGGCGCGCGCGTGACCCTGCGCGGTCTCCCGAAAGCGTCCGAGCAGTTTAAGGACATCCGATGCTGTCACCACTCGAAACACCCATAACACCGTTGCATAAAGAACGAGCGCCGCAAGTGTCGAGGCCATTGCACCGGCATCACGGACTCCGACGAACGTGACCAGCCCGACAAGCGTCGCCCCGGCACAAGCTGGAACGCCTTGGATCGAAAGTGCTGCTCCGAAGGCCCGACGCATCATGCCGCTACAGATGCACAGGAGCAGACCTTCGCAGAGCAACGTGCTCGCGGCAGCGCCCAATCCGCCCCAGCGGGGAATCGTCCATAGGTTGAGTGCAGCGTTTGCCAGCAACGCTGCCGCGAGCACAGCCATCCAGGCACGTTCATACCCGCGTGCTTGCAGTGCTAATCCAATCGGGGCATACAGCCAGTTAGCCGCCGCCGACCAGGCGAGTATCGTCAACATGATTGCCGCAGGGGCATATTCCACTCCGAACAGCATCTCGACAATCAGTTGCGCCAACCCACCGATTAGGAAAGCCATCGCAGGGGCCACCACCATCACAAGCTTGAATACACGTTCAAACGATCCTGATGAAACCGAGCGGGCCTCCTGCACCAGATACGGAAACAAGGTACCGGACGCCGAGGCGCCAAAACTCAACAGCATGTTTACAGGCTTGTAGGCAGCGCTATAGAGACCAACCATCGCCGGTGTCGATAGCTGCCCCAACAACAATATGTCGATGCGGGTATACAGGTTTTGGACAATGCTCGCCGCCCCAAATGGTATCCCTTCCCGAAGCAGCACAACCATAGAACAGGCCGCCCCGGAACTGCCCGGTAAATACTTTTTCGCAACGGATCGGGCGATCACGATCGACCCGACTGCATTGACAATCTGCGCCGCGAGAAAATCGGTTAACCCGCCTTGATAGGCCGCAACGACGAGGAACGAGGCGGTGCCCAGACAGGCAACAGAAAGCTCCACGACCGCGGCGAGGTCGTACCGGGCGCGCCCTGCCAGGACCGCCAAGTAAGGAATGCTGAGAGATCCAAGCACAAGCTGCCCGCCGGCCAGAGCGATATCCGACAGCGACACTATATGCTGAGGCAACATCGTCGCCACGGCCATGATCGCGGCAAAGACACCGATACCCAGCATGACTTGCGTTCTTTGCGCCGTCGAAAAAAGCTGTCCGTTGTGATCGGGATCCAGCGCGATCGCCCGAGTAATGACCGTGCTGAGACCTGCGTTCGGGACAAGGCCGAACAGTGCGACCAACCCCATGGCATACGCATATTCACCGAGCGCCGTCACCCCCAGGACACGCGCAAGCACGACAGCATTGACCAGGCCGAAGGCGACCCCGACCAGCCGCCCTGACAACAAGATGCTCGTCACCCGAGTCAGGGAAACCTTGTGATGGTCCACAGACCTGGATATCGGTCCCTCAGCCATACATCCCTTGTATTACAGTGCCCGGCCTGGAAACGGCTGCGGTCTTGGCACTGGAGGCCTCAACGACCCTGAACTGTGAATCGGGCGGGCTGCCTGGAGGCTCAGATCATCGATCGATCCACGTTCATGCTGGTCCATAAGCAGGCTCTTTACCAGTAGTCCTGCCACCAGCCAGAAGGGCTCCATTATGCGGACGATGATAAAAGTATTGGAACCAAGCGCGTGTATCAGAAGGCCGACAAATCCCATGAGAAACCCCAAGGACAAGCCTCGTAAGTACGGATCTTCGAAATGAGTACTGCTGATCCTCCCGGTGCGAAACAGCGCGTATAAGAGGGCGGCGAATGCACAGGCGCCGAGAAGCCCGACCTCGACAAAAACCCGTGGATACATCGCATCCATAAAAGGCCCCCCGGTAACGCCATGCCCCCAGAGCGGAGAGGTCTTCCAAATCTTGAAAGACTGGCTCCAGGATTGAATCCGTTCAGACGTCGACGTATCCACGCGAAGCGATCCGACGTGAATCTGCCCCTGCTCCTCCGGTTGACCGAATGTGTAGGTCATACGTTCGATGACCGCACGAGGAGCAAGGACGGCCAATACGATGCAGCCGGCCAGAACCAAAGCAACAAGGCCGGGACTCCGCCGGCGCAATAATAGGACAAATCCAACCAGTACAACTCCTGCTGCGAGGAACGAGGCGCGAGATAACGTCGCTTGCAATGCGAATCCTGCCACAGCCAACAAGGCGACGAGCAGCCACTTCATCTGGACCGCGCCGGGAGTCACCAGAAGCCCTCCGATCAACGCCATTGTGAACACCAGATACCCACCCAATGTGTTAGGCTCTCCGTCCTGCCCTTCGAACGGAGCCGACACGCGCATGCCGCTGGGAATTTGTGAGATGGCATAGAGCGACACCAAGAAACAGGTTACGAGGCTGGCCGTCACCAGATGTTTCACCTGTTCCTTTGTCTTCACCAGATTGACGGTCATGAAAAACAGGAAAAAATACTCGTAGTACTTCAGGAGGAAGAACAATCCTCCTATGGGGCGCACACGCCCAGCCAAGATGCCGATCAGCGTCGCAAACACGCAGGCGATCGTATAGAGCATGATCGGCCGGTTCAGCGACGTTCGCACGAACACCTTGCCATGTTCCGAAACAGCCACTCGGGCCAACCATCCGATTCCCACCAGCATGAGCAAGAAATCATCAAATCGTAAAGTGACACCACGACCCAGCGTGTTTCCGCTCCCAATCCCTCCTACCAGAAATTCAGGCCCCAACAGCATAGAGAAGACGAGAAGATACAGACCACTCATTGGCGACACAAAGGCGATCAACAAAGGAACTGCAGCGACGGCAGCCAACAGACTGGTGGAAGGATGTGTCTGACTGATGAACAGGGCAAACGGAACGGCGATCAACACAGGGAGGAGGCTAAGGGGCCATGACGCTCGGCTCTCTATGGGGCGCACGATATCGACCTCGTTGGGTTCGCACTGCAGAACTCCCTGCGATAGGGTGTACCAGGGAACCGAAGGCCTCTCGATCCCCCGCTCCGGGACCCGTCAACGGTACTCATAGCGGTAGACACCGTAGTCCGACGCGACCTCGGATTTCACATTCGTCAACACGATGCCCAACACATTGGCCTGCGCATGGTCCAGGAGGAACTTTGCTCGTTTGAGGGCATTCCGACCGATCCGCCCGACTTGATAGACCACGATCGTCCAATCGACGCGTGAACTGAACGCCACCGCATCCGTGACCGGAAGAATGGGAGGAGTATCAAAGAGCACAAGGTCGTACTCCTCATTCATTTCATTTACGAGCACCTTGATCTTGGTCATATTAAGAAACTCGTTCGGATTACCGACAGCTGAACCGCTGGTCAAAATATGCAGATTGTCCAGCCCCGGCGTGCTCATCACTCGATCCGCCCCCATCGGCCCGAGCATCAGATCGGTCGCAGACCGCACGTGGTTCCGCCAGGAGGTACTCCCCACCAGGGAATCAGCCAAGCCAGGAACCCGCTCGAGACCCAACCTCTGGTGGACAATCGGCCTCCGAAGATCTGCGTCGACAAGTAATACCCGTTGCCCCTCTTGGGCAAGGGTAATTGCCAGATTGGTGACACAAGTGCTCTTGCCCTCCCCGAGACCCGCGCTGGTGAACAGGATCGATTTAACCTTCCGATCCATGCTGGCGAATTGAATATTCGTTCGCAGTGACCGCAGGCTTTCTGACAGGGGTGATTTCGGATCGATCAAGCAAATGAGTTTCGAGAAATTCTCGACGTTCGCGGCAGAGGAATGAGCTGGGAGCGCCGCACGGGCGGCTTCCTCCATCTCCTTTGCGTCGAACTGCGGAATAACGCCCAGGACCGGCACCTTGAGAAACTCCTCGACCCCTTCAATGGTGCCGATCGATGTATCAAATGATTCGCGAGCAAAAGCCAATACGATCCCCAGAAAGAACCCCATGAGAGAGCCGACCATCAGATTCATTTCTGTCGCAGGAGCATTGATCGGTTCACTGGGCGTGATCGCCGGTGCCACGATCGTGACCTCTTCAATCTGTTCTGCGCTTTTGATCTGTAGCTCTTGATGTTTGGCCTTGAGCGTCGCCAACAAGTCAGCGTTGACTTTCACTTCACGCTCGAGTCGGCTCATCTGAATCGCCGCTCGCGGGAACTGTAAATACCGCTCACGGTAGCGATCGCGCTGACTCAGAAGTGTGGCTTCCCGGCCTTGCATAGTCTTGAGTTTGGCTCGGAGCTCAAGAAGCATCTCAGCCCTGACGTTATCGATCTTCTGTTGCTGTTCTCGAACTTGAGGATGATCCGTCGTGTAGTTGATCAGGAGCGTGTTCCGTTCCTGGAGCAGGTCAAGTAGGCGCTGGTTCAGGACCGTGAGCAGTGCACTGTGCTCCTCCGTGAAGATCCGGCCCGCTTGGTTTCCAAGCACCACTTCGGGTTGATTGAGCACCGCGATCTGCCGCTCCCCCTCCGCCCGCTTTCGCATCACCTCATTGTGCTGCTCTTCAAGCTTCGTGTATGATTCCAATGCGGCGCGTGCCTCATCCGTCAAAAAGACCTGCCCTTCCCGTTCTCTAAATGTCCGTAGCGCCTCCTCTGCATCGTTTAACTGCTTTTCAAGCCCAGCCAGCTGCTCCTCAACAAACCGCCGTGACTCCATGACCAGACGATTCCTGGTCATGATATTTTCCAGGCGATAGGCATTGGCCACCGAATTGGCCGTTTTCTCTGCCATCTCCGGTTGATCCGAGGTAGCGGTGATGCGGATGATATTCGTATCGCCTTCCCGTTGTGTCTTAATCTCCTGGCCGAGGTTGTACACCGTGTTGAGGTAGGTGGCCGACCGCTTCTCGTCTTGCGACACATTTGCCGATACTCGACCTAATTCCACTGCCACCCGCTCCATCACGGGGAACCCCCGGATAACCTCGGTCTGGGAATTGAGATCGTTGGCGTTGGAGAAGGACATGGTCTCGATCAACTGTTGGGACACAGTGCTTGTCCGGTCGAACTTCACCCTGGCGGACGCTTCATACAGCGGGCTCGGTTTGAACATTTCCGTAAAGAGGAACGTAAATAACACGACGAGCCCCGCCGCCAGCAGAATGAGATACTTTCGCTTCTTGATGATCAGCCAGTAATCGATGACGTTGAGTTCGTATTGGGCCATGGGGTCAGTGTCCTACTTCTCGTCTCGATTGTGCTTATCAGTTTGCATTGGCCAGCGCCGGAATAATAAAGAACGGATAGAAGGGTGCTATCCCAGCCTGAATGATCGGCATAATCTTTTTTGCAGCTTCCTGGGCATCGCCCAGATGTTCGCGCGGTACAAATACGATATCGTTTTCCTCCAGCGCGAGGTTCCTCGTCATATCGCCATAGGTAAACACGCGCGCGAGATCGGCCATAAGAATGTGGGGTCTTGCAAGGTCGCCGCCTCGAATCACCCGGACTTCCTCCATCAAGGCGGTTTCATGGTACATATCCACAGTGGCAAGGGCTTGCAGCACCGTCATATTCCTCGGCATGGGAACCATTCCTGGTTTCTTCACATCCCCAAATACGAAGACGCGTTTTACCTTCAACACTTTCTTCTTCAGCAGGACCTGCACACGGGGCTGGCGCATATAGGGCTCCGCGGCTTCCTGAAGACGGGATTCCGCCACAGCTGCAGTGGCCCCCCCGACATCCACCTCCATAAACCCGACTGAAATTTTTCCGTTCTCTCGCACGACACTGGAGAACTTCTCCTCGCCGGCACCGCGACGAATCACCACCTCCAGTGTGTCACCTGTTTCAATAGGCGTCTCCGGGGTCGGGACTGTTTCATCGGCATAGATATCTCCCTTCGGCAACTGTGGGGCTGCCATCCCGGGCGGGCTGATCGCCGACGGTGGCAAAGACGAACTAGCCGGGTTGCGGCACCCGAGAAACCCCAGCGCGAGAATCGCGCCAACACCCAGAAGACCAATGAGATATCGAGATATCAGTTGCCGCACAACATTCATTCCCTTTCTCCGAATCTCGGATTACCCGATCGGCACCACTTCCACAATGTGTAGGGACGTCTCGGCACGCAAATCCACCGTCTTCGATGCCGGTCCGTGAGACGACCCGGGCTGCTGCGAGACTTGCAAGATCGGACGCAGCGCGTACTGCCGGTTCAACTGAGACACGACTCCGGTCTCACCTGTGTTTAAACGAACCTTCGTCCCCAAGGGATAGACCGAGAACTGGTCAACCAAAGCCTTCAGGATATGATAGGGAAACAGCGTCTTGCCGCTTGCGATGAGCGTACAGATCGCCCGATGTGGCGACATGCCCCGTCGATAGGGCCGTGGGCCCATCAAGGCGTCAAAAACGTCTGCCAACCCGACGACGAAAGCCATCTCATCGATTTGATCACCGGTGCGCCTGTCAGGGTAGCCGCTCCCATCCCATCGTTCATGCTCTTGAAGGATCACTCTACCCACCCATGGATACACTGCTTCAGATTCTTTGAACAGACGTGCACCGTGCTGCGGATGCTCTCTCAAAGACCGGAGCTCTTCCTCTGTCAACGACCCGGTCTTGCACACTAGAGAATCCGGCAGGGCGAACATGCCGAGGTCGTGTAGGAATCCCGCTAACGCACATTGCTCAAGTTTTGCCGATTCGTATCGGAGTGCTTCCGCAATCTTCACACTCACGATTGCGACATTCACGGCATTGTTGATGAGATAGTCTCCGCTATGACGCTCCAGAACCTCCTGAACCAGCTTGTCATTGGTTCCAAGAGAGGCCACGACACCAGATGCAATGCGGGTTAACTCGTCGAACTTCCAAAGCTGCCTTGTCTGAACCGCGTGCTTGATTCCCTGCAGCTCATGAGTTGCCCGGTGGTACCAATCGACCTCAACAGTGGAGGGCGAAAGGGTGGAAGGTGGAATGGGAAGACCGGTCTTTCCCATGGAATGGGCGAGACCTATCACATCAGAACCACCGGCCTCTTGACTCGACTGTTCTCGAATAAGATCGGTTAATCGCGCCACAGCCCCCTCAGCTTTCTCTTACGATTAAGCTCATGACAGGCTACTATCGGCTATTCACTCGTTTGCCAGTGGGAAAGGGGGGCGCAGGTTTCTCCTCCAATTTGGCAAACTCACGCTCCAACATGGCTCTGATAAAGCCACTGGCCGTGTACCCTTGCTGTTTGAGGTTATCGAGCTGGGTCTTGAGGTCGACCGGCAACTGAATCACGATTCGTACAAGGTTTGGCATACCCTAGCTCCCTGTAATAATACACAGGCACATGCTGCCCCGGCGCGAATGGATGCACATGCTATGCCCTGCTAGCAAGTGATGAAAGGTGAATAAATTTGAGGTGTTATGCTATGAAACGTTTACTGGCGGTGAAAGCATGGCCGAAATTCGGCTTCCCTGGGCGTGAAATGTGCGTTCTTATTTCCCCCAGCCGACCAAAGATTACACGGCATAGGCTCTGGATCGTAGATCGACGGCATGCGGCCACACCATGGTCAGTACCGCTCCTACCATTGCTTCCACACCCGGTTCCAGTTCGCCTGTTCGCAGGCCCACAGGCAGGAGGATCGGTTCGTACGCTGCCACACCAGTTCTCTCGCTCGATGCACATAGAACGCTGACTCGGAAACTCCGCCGGTAAACCACACCCCGCCGTCACGATCCGTTCGTAACACCGTACTACCTACCAAACGATAGGCATCGAGGACAGCCGCAGCCGGGTGTCCGTAGGGATTATGCCGACCAGCAGAAAATACGGCATACTGAGGATGCAAGGATGCCAACCATTCACGATTCAACGAACTTACCGCCCCGTGATGAGGCACCTTGAGGACGTTGATCGGGCCCTGCGACGCTGACGGTATCATCCGTGACAACCCATCTCGCTCAACATCCGCAGCAAAGAGGATTGTATGGATACCGCACGTAAGGCGCGTCACCACCGAGTGATTGTTTAGCCGATGCCCGTCCAGACGGCTATCATGAAACGGCAGACCCAGACTCTTGTCCACCGGCGGATTGAGAACCACCATCCGACAGGGACCGGATGACACAATCTCCTGTCCTTCTCTCGCTATCCCCTCCTCTAGTCCTTGAGCGGCCAATGACTGCTGCAGTCGTCGATAGAATGGTTCTTCGCGGGTCTCTCCAGAGCCCCAGTAATTCTTCACAGTAAAATGGCGGGCCACCCAGGCGAGACCTCCGACATGATCGAGTTGAGGATGTGTGCCGATCACCTGATCAATGGTACGGATTCCCCGGTTCCAGAGAAACGGAGCGACCACCCCGCGTCCCATGTCGAATCGCTCATACGTCGCCCCTCCATCGATCAGCACCACCTGTCCGTCAGGCAATTCAACCACCGCGCTATCACCCTGCCCGACATCCAGAAACGTGACTCTGAAATGTTCTCCATCAGGGAACATCCTTGGGGACCAGGCCCACCACAGCAACAGCACTAGTACGCCAGCGCCTGCTGCTAATCGGAATACCACGCTGCCCACTCTCCACCAGAGCAATAGAAGCGCGCCATAAAACAACATCATGGTGGGGATCGAAGGAGCCGCCACATGCCATTCTCCTCCCGGGAGTGTCGACACCAGGCGGACCGCAGCCACAAAGTGCTCGAGTAACCACTGATTCACTGAAGCCAGGGGCAGCATGGCTCCCCCAACTACGATCTGCCAGATCCCGGCACCAAGTCCGAGCGGAACCAGCAAAATCCCCATCGCGGGGACCGCCACCACATTTGTAAAAAGTCCTAGCCACGGCAATTGATTGAAATAGTACGCGACAAGAGGAAGCGTCACCAGGGTGACCACTCCGCTCATGACCATACCGTCTCTTCCCCAACGAACACAGGTTCTCACCATCGACGTGTCAGTGGGCAGTTGTTCTGGTTTAGGAGCGCTCAGCCAGAAGAGCCATCCAGCTATGGCGAAGACGGACAAAAAAGAGAGTTGGAAGGAGATATCAAACAACGCCTGAGGATCATGCAGCAGGATTCCCACCGCAGCGGCAGAGAGGGCATGGAAGAGACGGCGCTCCTGGCCGAGCCAGATCGCACTCAATCCCACAGCCACCATCAGCAACGACCTCATCGTAGCCAGTTCTGCCCCCGCCAGGCAGGCATAGCCTGCGACAGGAATGAACGTGCAAACAGCGGCAATCTGAGTCGGCGTGACTCGCCGAGACACCGCAAGAAGCCAATTTACGGGCAACAGAATGATCAACCATCTGACGGCCGTGAAGATGAGTACCGCAACGAGGCCCAAGTGGCTCCCCGAAATAGAGAGAAGGTGCACCGTCCCGGTTGCCATAAATTGATCGCGCAAATCAGGATCTAAATACCCGCGTTCACCGATGATGATGCCAACATAGAGTCCTAGTGCAGGCTGCGGGATGGTTTGCCCTGCGGCGAGACGGATACTGCTTCTCCATCGATCGAATTGATTCCAGATCGCCCACCAGGTATGTGCACGCCCAGACTCAAGAAACCTCACAGCTTCGAGTCCGGTCACTGTGGCGATTGCATCGATCCCCTGTCGCTCAAGATAGACCCCGTAGTCGAATCCTCCGGGATTCAATGCCCCACTAGGGCTGCGGAGCTTGGCCCGAAAGCCGACCCGATCACCTTGAAAGAATATCCGCTCCGGTGTGCGCCAGGTCAGGCGAACTTTCCTGATCGACCCCGACGCATCAACTTGAACATCCGGCCTGATAATCAGGACCAATCGATCCGGTGCCTGTTGCACCGGCGCCACGATACGGCCCGTCACCTCAATCACCGTATCGGACGAATATTCGGCCATGGAGTCATGGGAAGCCAGATTGACGGCTACGCTCCAGTAGGCGACCCCTGCCAGGAGTGCTCCGTAGAGATACGTCGCCTGGCAGCCGGAGATCCGATTCAGGCGTTCGAGGGCGAAGGCGCCCAGCGCAGAGAGGAGGAGCAGGAATGAAGCGGAGAGGGGAAAATAAGGAATCTGTGACCCGAAAACGAGCCCGGCGGCAAAAGAAACGGTGAGGGGCGGCAGCATAAGCCTCCCTCATGGAGGGCAACAACCCTAACCCAAATGAGTCCTGATGACGTCGACAAGGCGATTCGCTACTTCACGAATCTGATCATCACGCTCCCCTTCAACCATGACTCTCAAGAGTGGTTCAGTTCCCGAGTACCGGACCAGCACGCGGCCGCTGCCGTTGAGACGCTGCTCGCTTTCACGAATCGCGCGCTGCAGTTCAGGGACCCCATCGAGACTTGGCTTCTTCGTCACTTTCACGTTAAGCAATATTTGTGGCACCGCCGTCATGGCCTGCGCCAGCTCCGACAGGGGCTTCTCCGTACGCTTCATCAGCGACAAGACTTGTAGCGCCGAAATCAAGCCGTCCCCGGTCGTATTATGATCCAAAAAAATGAAATGGCCGGACTGCTCTCCTCCGAAGTTATAGCCATCGGCGGACATCCGTTCGAGCAAGTATCTATCACCGACAGCAGTCCGCGTGAGGGAGATACCCGCCTTCATCATCGCGAGTTCCAATCCAAAATTGCTCATGACGGTCCCTACCACCGTCTGCTTCGCCAATTGCCCCTGGCGATGAAGATCGAGCGCCAGCATCGCCATAATATGATCACCATCCACAACCTTGCCTTGTTCGCAGATGAAGATAGCCCTATCGGCATCACCGTCTAAAGCCAATCCGAGATGAGCCCCCTGCTCTCGCACTACCTTCTGCAGCAGTTCCGGATGCACCGCGCCACAACCGGCATTGATATTCATCCCGTCCGGCTTATTGCCGATCACTTCGACTCTCGCCCCGAGTTCCCGCAATACCGTTGGTGCAACCTTGTAGGCTGCCCCATTGGCACAATCGACCACCACCTTAATCCCCTGGAAGTCGAGTTCCTTCGGCAGAGACCGCTTGACGAATTCGATGTAACGCCCCTCGGCATCGTCAATGCGAAAGGCCTTCCCAATGGCATCAGCCGTTGGCCGCAGGTGGGCAATTTCGTTCGAGACGATGAGACTTTCCATGCGGGCTTCCATCTCATCAGGGAGCTTAAACCCATCGTTGGAAAAAAATTTGATGCCGTTGTCCTGGTAGGGATTGTGTGAGGCCGAGATCATCACTCCGGCATCGGCACGGAGGCTCCTCGTCAAGAACGCAATCGCCGGCGTTGGCAAGGGACCGACCAGCAATACATCGACACCCATCGAGCAAATCCCGGAGGTCAACGCCGACTCCAGCATATAACCGGAAATGCGGGTGTCCTTGCCGATGACAATCTGATGACGTCCAGACCGGCGCATAAACAAATGTGCTGCGGCCCGCCCCAGCTGCATCGCCATTTCGCTAGTCATTGGATCGAGGTTGGCGACACCTCTGATCCCATCGGTACCGAATAATTTACGCATGGTGTGCTTTCATAAATTCAATCGTCTGTTGGCTAATCGCCGATGCGACCAGCACCACATCTTTCATGGCCTTTACGTCGTGGACACGAAGGATCCCTGCGCCGCGGTCTACTGCCATCGCCACAGCCGCAGCCGTGGCCCATTGACGCTCCTGAACCGATCGGTTTACCAGCTGCCCAAGGAAGGATTTTTGTGAAACACCGACCATCAATGGGCAATCAAACTGTAAGAACTGATGCAATCGCGCCAACAGAACAAGGTTATGTTCCTGAAGTTTACCAAACCCGATGCCTGGATCAAGAATGATCTGTCTTCGTGCAATGCCATGCGCTATTGCGAAACAGATTCGCTCTTCGAAAAACTCTGAGATCTCGCCGACCACATCCTCATAGCGGGGGGCCTGTTGCATCGTCCGCGGTGTACCATGCATATGCATCAGAACGATTCCCGCTCCCGTTCTGGCGACCAGATCGACCATCGCAGGATCGCCTCGTAGCGCTGTGACATCATTTACGAGGCTCGCTCCCGCATCGAGGGCTGCACGTGCAACAGCAGCCTTTGAGGTATCGATTGAGATCGGAATGGTGACGGCTTTTGCAACTGCGGTGACGACAGGAATCGCTCGACGACACTCTTCTGCCTCGTTCACAACATCGGCGCCTGGGCGTGTCGACTCAGCGCCGATATCCAACAGATCAGCCCCTTCCTCGACCAGTCGAAGGGCATGAGCTACTGCTGCGGCAGAATCCAAATAGCGGCCACCGTCGAAAAATGAATCCGGCGTGACATTCACGACACCCATAATTAATGGGTGGCCGGAGAACTTGATCAGCCGATCTTTCACCTGCCTGGTCAAAATCTTCATTTCTAACACCAGACGATGGCGCCTGCTGGTGGGGCTGCGTCACCTATCGCAGCATCATAGAGCGTAGAGGACAACGCACTACGTGCTAGAAGGACATCCTTCTCACGATGCGTCTTTCAGATGCACTTCCTGGGACCCCAATGCCCTGAAGTGAGGCCCCAAGGATCAGCGATGCAGTATTTTAGGCAGGAACCGCTTGGGATGTGGACTGCGTGATTATGTGATCGATATCAGACCCGTCGAGCACTTCTTTCTCTAACAGGGCTTCCGCTAATCTCTTCAGACTAGCCATATTTTCCGTGAGGAGCCGCTTGGCCCGCTCATAGTTTTCCATCACCAGCCGTTTGACTTCCTCGTCGATCTCCATCGCGATCTGCTCGCTGAAGTCGCGCTGGCTCCCAAGCTCTCGCCCAAGAAACACCTGCTCGTTATGTTTGCCGAACGTGAGGGGCCCCATCTTTTCGCTCATGCCCCATTCACACACCATTTTCCTCGCAAGATCCGTCGCCCGCTCAAGATCGTTCCCTGCGCCCGTCGTCATGTCCTTCAAGACCAACTCTTCCGCCACACGTCCTCCCATGAGGATGGCGAGCTGGTTGTACAGGTACACCTTCGAATACCCGTGCCGGTCATCGGTGGGGAGCTGCATCGTCACACCCAACGCGCGGCCACGAGGAATAATGGTGACTTTGTGGACGGGGTCCGTTCCGGGAATCAGCTTGGCGATCAGGGCATGCCCAGCTTCATGATAGGCGGTCGTTCGTTTCTCCTCGTCGCTCAAGATCAGGCTTTTCCGTTCAGCCCCCATCAGTACTTTATCTTTCGCCATCTCAAAATCGATGATTTCCACTTCTTTCTTGCTGAGCCGGGCGGCCCAGAGCGCTGCTTCGTTCACTAAGTTTTCCAGGTCAGCGCCTGAAAATCCCGGTGTACCTCGGGCAATTTTTTCCAGATCCACATTTGTCGCGATCGGAACTTTCTTCGCATGGACTTTGAGAATTTCAGTACGGCCACGCAAGTCCGGCCGATTCACCACGACTTGTCGATCAAAACGCCCCGGTCTGAGCAAGGCCGGGTCGAGGACATCCGGCCGGTTGGTTGCCGCGACCAAAATCACTCCTTCCGTCGTGTCAAACCCGTCCATCTCGACCAGCAATTGATTGAGCGTCTGTTCGCGTTCGTCATGTCCGCCACCCAACCCTGCACCGCGCAGTCGGCCGACGGCATCGATTTCGTCGATAAAGATAATACAGGGAGCGTGTTTTTTCCCCTGCTCGAAGAGATCGCGAACGCGGGACGCCCC
>JACAFD010000006.1 GCA_013388555.1 Nitrospirota bacterium
CCCCTAAGGTACCACTGGCGCTGTCGACGACTTTGTTCACCACCACGATCTTCGCTTGAAGAGCCGGCTGCCCCTTTCCTTCCGGACGTACCTCGGCTCTCATGCCGGGTTTCAACTTCCCGAGCAGCGCGAGCGGCGCAAACACCTCGACCCGCAACGGATTGAGCTGCGCCAGTTTCATCACAGGCGTCTGCTGGCGGGCCAGTTCGCCGGGAGACAGCAACCGGTCGACCACCACGCCATTGATCGGACTTCGAATCGTGCGCAGTTGCAACGCCGCGGTCGCCCGATTCAGTTCCAATTCGGCCTGGCGCTTGTGCTCCGAGGCTTCCCGATATGCCGTTTCCGCTACGCCTTTTTCCGTCTGGGCCTCATCGACCTCGTGTTGGGCGATGGAGTTGGTCTTGAACAATTCCTGAGCCCGTTCGAGCTTCCGGCTCGTGAACCCCATCTTCAGTTGACTGCTCTTCAACGCCGCTTCTGCCTCCGCCTTGGCTTTCGCCAACGCCACTGTCGCCTCTTCAAAGCTTGATTCGAGCGTCAGAATCACCTGTCCCTTCGTGACCCAATCTCCCCGGTCCACCGGTACCGTCTGGATGAGCCCCTCCACCGGAGTCCCGATGGAAATCTCGTCATAGGGCGTGATGACGCAGGCCATTCCCGTTGCCCATACAGCCGGCGCCGCCAGGGCATGGGATCCCGCTGTGACGGCCAGGATGCTCACCACGCCCAGCCATTTCAGCTTACGTCTGTGTCGCAGTCGCACTCCCTCACATTCCGATAGCATGTCCATTCGATCGTCCTATTCTTTCCCGACGTGACTCATTCCAATCGTCCGGAAAACGCAAGCGAGGTTTCTAATGAATCCTCGTGCCGTAACAGATCCCGACGAATGCGCGCATGCAGTGACTCGGCCGACAACTGAGCCTGCCGCACGAGAAACACCGCCGGCTTGCCCTGCAGCGGTTTTCCAGGACTTACCAGCGCCCGCGCCGCCCACCGCCACAATAGGCGTCGCGACGTCGTCATGATCTCATCCTCCAGCGACGCAACAATCTCATAACTTCCCGGATCCCCCTGACGTCCGCTGCGGCCATAGAGCTGCCGGTCGATGCGCCCGGCTTCGTGCCGCTCTGTGGCCAGCACGTGCAGCCCTCCTGCCTCCGCCACCTTCGGCAACAACTTGATATCCGTGCCCCGTCCCGCCATGTTCGTCGCCACCGTGACGCGACCAGGCAGACCGGCTTTGGAAACGATATCCGCCTCTTCCTTATCCTGCCTGGCATTGAGGACGACGTGCGGTATCCTGGCCGTCGTGAGTTTTTCACTCAGGATCTCCGAGGCCGAGACCGACCTGGTCCCCACCAGAACAGGCCGCCCCTGTTTATGAAGTGTCTCGATATGATCGACGACCGCCTCCCACTTCTCCTCCGCCGTCGCGAACAGCCACTCTCCCACACACTTCCGCTGCCGCGGGCGGTTGGTCGGAACCGTCACGGTGGCTAAGCGATACACTTGCCACAATTCGGTGGCGACTTCCTGCGCCGTGCCGGTCATCCCGGCCAGCCACAAATACCGGCGAAAAAACCGCTGGTAGGTGATCCGGGCCAGCGACGCCTGCATCGGCGTGAGCGGACATCCTTCCTTCAATTCGATCATTTGATGGAGGCCCTGTTCCCACGACCGGTCCTCCATGATGCGCCCCGTATACTCATCGATGATCTGGACCTTCTCGTCCCTGACGAGATAATGGGCATCGCGATGGAACAAATGGAGGGCCGTCAGCGCCTGACGGACCAGCTCTTCACGCCGCCGCGGCCCGGACCAGAAGCCGGTGAGATCCTTCGTCCGTTCCGTCAGCAAGGCCTGCCCATCCGGTGTCAGGCGAACGCTCCGTTCCCGTGGGTCGATCTCGAAATCGGACCCGCGTGTCAGGGCGCGCGCGAGCCGCAACGCCGTCTCATACAGCGGCTTTTCCGGCACCTGCCCGCCGCTGTTGGCGATAATGAGCGGCACCCGCGCCTCATCCACCAGGATGCTGTCCGCTTCGTCGACGATACCGAAGCATAATCCCCGGAGCACCAAATTCCGGAGTCTGGTCGCGTCGCCATATAACTTCTCCAGCTGGAGTTGAATACGGTTGGGCTGCCTCCCCACGGCCAGGCGATCACGCAGATAATCGAACACCAATTCCTTGTTCGTGCAGTAGGTCACATCGCAGGCATAGGCCGCGCGGCGCGCCATAGGACTCTGCTCGTGGGTGATGACTCCCACCGTCAGGCCCAACATCTGATAGATCGGCCCCATCTCTTCCGCGTCTCGCGCGGTCAGATAATCGTTCACGGTAATCAGATGCACCGGCACGCCGGCCAGCGCCGCCGTCGCGGCCGCCAATGTGGCAGTCAACGTCTTTCCCTCTCCCGTCGCCATCTCGGCCACACAACCATTGAGTAAGACCCACCCTCCGAGAACCTGCACGTCATAGTGCCGTTGGCCGATCGTCCGATGGGCCACCTCCCGTACGAGAGCGAACGATCGAAACACCAGCTCGTTACTGAAACCCTCGAGCCGGAGTCGCTCCCGCAGTTGGACGACCTCTTTGCGCAGTTGGTCATCGCGCAGGGCGGACAGAGTACGGCCCTGTTCTGCGACCGGCCCTATCACATCGGTCCTTGTCGCCGTGCGCTCGCGAAGCCGCCGCATGATGGGACTCGCGAACTTGACCCCCTGACGGTCGAACCAGCTCTCGCGTGGCACCGCCCGTTCCGGATAGGCGCTATGCAGCGCCGTCTGTTGACTCGCGATATCAAACATTGAATCGCGACAAGAATAATTGTCGTCCCTGGCGGTACCACTGGGCCACGAGCGGCGCCCATCCGTGATCAAAGCGCACATACACGCGCCCGCCGACGTTCACCACACCCAGTTCGGCAGGTAATTGAAGATCCACCTGAAAGACCTTTCGCAGGGCTTTCTGACCCTTGGGATCTTTTGGGTCCATCGGTACCTGTCCGCCACCATCACTTCCGAGCGCCGGACTCGGCAGCTCATCGCTCGCCGCCGGGACCAGACGCGACACCCCGGCATCGATCGGGCTGATCAGCCGTTCAGCCAAGCGCACCTGGACATGGTTCGTCTTGTGACGAATCAGATCGATATCGGTCTGATCCACGACCGTTCGCACGGTCAACGTATTCAGATCCACCACGTGGGCCAACACGTCCCCGCGATGCACGAATCGGCCAGGCAAATCATCCACGCGCGAGACGACCAGCGTGCCGTCAACTTTTGCGGTAATCACGAGATCCTGCACCTGCTCTCTCGTGCGGGCGAGTTTCTCTTCGACGTACCGCTTTTCTTCTTCCAGGATCTTCGCCTTGACAAGGTTCTCCGGGATCTGCTCACGAATGCGTGCGTTGATTTCCCGGAGGCGAGCCTCAAGCACATGGACCTGCGCGGTCAACACCGAGTCCTGACAGATCACCAACACATCACCTCGCGACACCTTCGATCCCGGGATCCCCACGACCTTCTCGACAAATCCGTCG
Organism: Nitrospirota bacterium; assembly: GCA_013388555.1. Lineage (GTDB taxonomy): Bacteria > Nitrospirota > Nitrospiria > Nitrospirales > Nitrospiraceae > Palsa-1315. The sequence continues at coordinate 3,549 of JACAFD010000006.1, forward strand.
GCCCCGGCACGCACGATCGCTTCGTCCGGAATCCACACGACGCCTTCCGCACGCGTGCGAAACGGCACAGGGGTAAAACAGAGCGCCGCGATGATGACCGCCACCGTTCCACTCGTGACCGCGATCGCCCGCCCCCGCACGCGGCGGATGCGCGCGCTCGTGAAGAGATAGCTCAGCCCCTTTCCCAGCGGAATCAGGAACCACGTGACCGCCGTGACCACGGCGAAGAACATACCCAGCGCGAACCACTGATCGGTCAGATACATGAGGATGACGAAGACGATGAACACCCGATAGAGAAAGGCGCTGACAGAATACCCGACAAACCAGACGCGCTCGCCCGGAGTGGCATGAGGAACCTGCGCCTCCTCGCAGCCAAAGGGATAACGCTCACAGAGATAGCCGAGGTATTTGTTGGCCCGCTGGCCCAGATTGGGAATCTCTGTGAGATCCGCAAGCATGTGGTACCCGTCGAACCGGAGCAAGGGATTGCCGTTGAAGATGACGGTCGAAATCCCGGCAATCATGATGGTGTTATAGGCCAGTGTGCGGACGACGCCGGGCTCGACACTCACCCACACAAAGATGGCGATCGACGCGATCACCAATTCGACGATCATGCCTGCCGCTCCGACGACCGCCCTCTGCCACTTGCTGGCGAAGGCCGATGAAGCCGAGGCATCGACATACGGCACCGGCGAGAACACGAGCAGCATAATCCCCATCTCATGCACTTCTCCGCCGAACGCCTTCACGGCAAAGGCGTGGCCGAACTCGTGCAGCGCTTTGATGATCGGAAACAGAAACCAGAGCAAGATCAGATTTTGCGGCGTGCTGATCTGGTCGATGAGATTGGCCGTGAGATCCGACCAGTGCGCAGCGCCGATCAGCACACCGGGAATCACGATCGCAAGCCACAACAACGCGCCGCCCCACCCGAAGAAGGGACGGACCAACGGCACGAAGGTCTGCAGCAATCGTTCCGGGTCGAAGAGGGGGAACTGCCAGGCAAAGACGTTCATCAGCTTGCGCTGCCACTTCTTCTGTTTGGTATGCTCATGGCGGTGCAAAAGTTCCGCGATGTCGGGAGGGATATCACACTGCAGCACATCGGTTGAGTGGAGCTGGCTCAAGAGCTGCACCACTTGAGGCTGGGTCGGCGCATCGTCGCCCAGCTTCGTCGAGACGAGCTCCCAGATCTCCTGCACCGTGCGTTTCCCATCCATCAGGCCGATGAAGGCATAGGCGGCGGGGGAAAAGCGATGGTACCGTTCGTTTGAGTGATCCTGGAGCACATACCAGGTCTGGCCTCGATACTGGTGGCGATGCAGTTGCGCATGGCTCCGCAGACGCGGCGCCAGAGCCGCCACACGGTACCAGGAAGGACTAAAGAGAGCTTCGCTCATAGGATACTCACAAGCTGAAGGCTTTTAGGCTGAAGGCTGAAGCAGTCTGAACCCCTTCAGCCTATCTACCTGAGGCTTACGGAAGCCACGACCAGGCCGCCAATCTCATCCAATCCACGATTTGGTGCGTCCAGATCCACACCAACGATCGACGATCGATCTCAATCTTGCCGGCTCCTTCCATCCCAGGCCTCAGGCGATCATGCGGCTGGTCGAACTGCGCCTCGACCCGGAAGAAGTTTCGGCCGTCCTTTGCCGTGGACACAGGCGTCACCTTCTCTACGGTCACCTTGATCTCCTCAGACGGAAAGGCCGACAGCAAGAGAGAGCCTCGTTGCCCGACCGCTACGTCCGCGATGTCCCTCTCGTCCACTTCGATGACCAGTCGGTAACTGTCAAGCGGGGCGACCTCGAACAACACCTTCCCCTTCTCGATCGGCGCACCCAACTGCTGGCTGAGATCGCCGGTCACAACGATCCCGTCGAACGGCGCGAGCACTTTCGTATGCGCGAGCTGATCGTCGAGCAGGGCGATCTCCGCTTGCGCCTGATGCATCTGCGCGGTCACGATCTCGACCTTGGCTGCCTCCCGCTCGCCCATCGCCTTGTGATATTCCTTTTGGTACTCTTCGAGCTTGCTGAGCGACTTCAGCCGCTCCAACCTCAGCTCACGATCATCCAGCGTGCACAGCATCTGGCCTGCCTTCACCAGGTCGCCGGCCCGCACCGGTGCCTCACGAATATATCCATTAAACGGGGCGGCCGCCGCGCGCAGGACAATCGGCTCCAGCACGGTCCTGGCCGAGACACGGTAGTCTCCCTTCGCCAGGGAGCAAAACAGCGCGAGACCCACTACCACTGCGGTTGTGACCTTCAGCGCCACATGCCGCGGGCCGACCAGTGAGACGAGATAGGACTTGACGGAGCCCGCCGCTTTGGTGATCAGCCAACGATCATCCCGACGATGCGTTTCCAGGATCGGCCCAGCCAGGGCGGCGACGGATTGGCAGAGTTCGACCGTCTTATTGTCGAATGGCCGATCCATCGGTCGTTCGAGCATCAATGCGCCGATCGGCTCACCGAGCGCTTCCAGCGGGACCGAACAGAGGGCTCCGGCCCCATGATGTCTGGCCAACTCCGTATGAGTGCGCGAGACCACTCCCGCACTTGGCGGCCCGTTGGGATAGACGATGGTCTCCCGCTGCTCCACCGCTTCATCCATCGCCTCGCCAATGCTCCGGATGAGATTGGTTTGTTGCTTGAATTCCGCGCTGTGTGACACGGCGAACACGCGTGTGTGGCCCCCTGAGATGAACCCGATACTCACGCGATCGCACTGCAGCTTCGTGGCCAACGACGTGACCAGCGCCATCGCCGATTCGTAGCACCGCTCATGGCCGACAGACGTGGCCACCAGATCCAACGCCGCCTGGATGCGCTCGCGGGTTTCCTTTTCAGCCTTCACCGCTTCCCGCGAGAACAGCAACTCCAGCCAAGCCGCACCCCAGTGAAGTTGGCGCACCATCGATTGCAAATTGGCGTCACTGCTGGATACTACTTCGATGACGGCCGCTCCATGGATCACTCCGCAAGCTTCGATCGGACGCCCGATCGCGTACCGCCCAATCCCTGACGCGGTGGAACCGGACCCGTCGCCGCCCCGCGTGACGACTTCCCGCCGTTCCTTCAGCGTCCGCTCGGCCGTCTTACTCAGATGGGTCACGAAATGCCCTTTCACAGGCCAGGTCGCGACAGGGCGGAACGGGCCTCGGTCCGCCGGGCCCAACAAGACCATACCGGCTTCCACCGGGCCGACCACGCGACATTGGAGTTCAAGCCAGCTCGCGCAGAACGTCTCGATCGTCGCAGCCTGGGCAAATCGTGCCCAGAGGCCCGAGTCGTGCTCGCCCTCCGGCTGAGCAACGGTGGCAGCAAGAGACTCGGCCGCGCGCCGCAACGCGCCTCGTTCAGATTCAGACTCGAGGGATCGATCCATAGCTATTATTCCGGTGGATGTGATTACGCGGCTCTATCATGTGTATGCTGATGGCTTATTTCGTTGGAATCCGCTCAGCCTGCGCGACACCCGTGTCCATGACGCCGATGCGTGCTTCATACTGTTGCACCACGGAACTCAGCAACAACGGCAGTGTCTTTGCGGCGAAGGGACTCAGGATCACCCGTGAGTTCAGCTTCACCTGTATCTATCCTCCAGGGGACCGCTGAAAACGCCCGCTGGCATCCGGGCGTCCCTCTTGTTTGTTTGGTTGAGCGGTACTAACCAGAGGTACCAGACAAACCGAATAGACCAGAAAAAACCAGACTTATGACCCTCTTACGAGGACTTGCACGTTTCACAGTCTAGCAGACTGTTTCCGGATCACTAGTAAATTGCGAAATAATCTACTCCATGTGTCTCCCGCTTCCATTTCTATCTCACCCCCCTTGTGATACGTTGTACGGACAGAGGAATTTCCACGCATGTCAGACTTGTCGCTCGACCAACTCGTCCAGGGTCACCACTGGAACCCGCTCGCCATTCTCGGCGCCCATCCAATGGCCCAGGGCAGTTCCCCTACCATCGCCATTCGGTGTTTTCTTCCGGAGGCCAAGAATGTCGCTCTACTCCTCAGTGAGCGAGGGCGACAGCCCATTCCCATGACCCGCCTGCATGAAGCAGGGCTGTTCGAAGCGATCGTTCCCGGCCCACTCGGAACCAGTCCCTATCGGTTCCGCGTGACGAACCATGAAGGGCAGGTCTCGGAGCGGCACGATCCCTATGGATTTCCTCCTCTCCTCACCGACTTTGAGCTGCATCTCTTCGCCGAGGGCACCTTCTTCAAAGCCTATGAAACCATGGGCGCTCATCTCCGAACAGTTCAGGGTATCGTGGGAATCCATTTTGTCGTCTGGGCACCAAACGCCAAACGCGTCAGTGTTGTGGGAGAATTCAATCAATGGGACGGCCGTCGCCATCCCATGACAAACCGCGGATCAACCGGCCTCTGGGAACTTTTCATTCCTGAACTCGCAGACAACACTTTGTATAAATATGAAATTCTGCCGGACCATCAAGGGCCGCCGCTCCTGAAAGCCGACCCCTATGCAATCGCATCGGAACTGCGCCCCAAAACTGCCTCGATCGTCCGGACACTCACTCAGTACCAATGGAAGGACCAGTCCTGGATGATGGCTCGGGCGCAGCAAGATCCGCTCGTGAGACCTGTTTCAATTTACGAAGTCCATCTCGGCTCATGGATGCGTATCCCTGAGGAAGGGAATCGCTGGCTGACCTATTCTGAGCTGGCTAAAAAGCTCGTCCCCTATGTGAAGTATATGGGCTATACCCATGTTGAACTTATGCCGATTACCGAGCATCCGTTTGACGGATCCTGGGGCTATCAGACCACCGGCTATTTCTCCGTTACCAGCAGGCACGGATCTCCCGAGGACTTCATGGCCTTCGTCGATACGGCACACCAAGCCGGAGTCGGTGTGCTGATGGACTGGACTCCCGCCCACTTTCCGGACGATCCGCATGGGCTTGCCCAATTTGACGGCACACACCTCTACGATCATGCCGATCCACGGCTCGGGTATCATCCTGACTGGCATAGCCGTATTTTCAACTACGGTCGCGTCGAGGTGCGGAACTTCCTGCTGAACAGCGCGCTCTTTTGGCTGGATCGATACCATATCGACGGTTTGCGCGTGGATGCCGTTGCCTCAATGCTCTATCTCGATTACGGCCGGAAGGAGGGAGAGTGGATTCCCAATCAGTTCGGGGGGCACGAAAACATCGGAGCCGTCACACTGCTGAAAGATTTAAATGTCCTGGTCCACCGTGACTTCCCCGGTGCCATGACCATTGCCGAGGAATCGACGCACTGGCCGGGAGTCTCACGCCCCACCTATGTGGGAGGACTGGGCTTCACGTTTAAGTGGAATATGGGCTGGATGCACGACATGCTGGGATACTTCGGCCACGATCCCGTCCACCGCCCTTTTCACCAGAATCAGATTACCTTTGGGCTCCTCTATGCTTTCAATGAAAACTTCGTCCTGGTGCTTTCGCACGATGAAGTCGTTCACGGAAAGCGATCGTTGCTCGATAAAATGCCCGGTGATGACTGGCAACGCTTTGCCAATCTGCGCGCCCTTTATGCTTTCATGTACGGACATCCCGGGAAGAAGATGCTGTTCATGGGAGGAGAATTCGGGCAGTGGTGTGAGTGGAACCACGACACGAGCCTGGAATGGCACCTCTGCGAATTCGAGCGACATGTGGGACTCCAGCGGTTTGTGCGGGACCTCAACCGGCTCTACCGTCAGGAACCGGCCCTGCACGAAGTCGATCACGACTGGACCGGTTTCCAGTGGGTCGACTTCCACGATGCGATCCATTCCGTGATCGCCTTCATCAGAAGAGCCAAGGATCAGGGTAATCATATTCTGTGTGTGTGTAATTTCACCCCTGTTCCCCGCTACAACTATCGAATCGGCGTACCCGACGAAGGCTACTACAGCGAACTGTTGAACAGCGATGCCTCGGTCTACGGGGGAAGCAACGTGGGAAATTTTGGGGGCCTACACACGAACGCGGTCCCCTTCCACGGCATGCCCCATTCGCTTGCGGTCACACTTCCACCTCTCTCGGTATTATTCCTGAAGCGAATCTGATTGAGCGTGACGCGTGAAGCGCGAGACAGGCGAGAAACGCGCGACATGGACGAGCGGATTCCCACATCGTCTCGCCCGTCGCGCTCACCAGCCAGTCGCGCCTTTCCCGCGCGTCTCGCTTGTCTCGCTGCCAAAATGCTGTTAGGAGGAAATTACCAGGTCCGAAAAGGACCGCTATCGAGATGGATGAACTTCGCGCGAGGATAAATCCCGACCCCGCCGTACTGCAGCTTCAATGCGGCATATCGCATCTCGCGAATCTTGATGCCGGGAATATAGAAGTCGAGCGCCTGCCCCTGGACATGTAGGCTATGCTGCGCGACTCGCCGGCTCCGCCTCACAAGCTGCGCATTATACTCGGGCGACCGATAGCCGGAAATCACGTGGATCTCGCCTCCGCTATCAACTTCTTTCTGTACGAGATTCACATGTTCCAGCATGCGTACATCGATGGCAGCCACTTCTCCTGTGTGATGGCAACGCAGAATATGATTTACCTCATCCAGCGCAGTGAGGTCATAATTGCCTTCGTTATCGCGATACTGGACTCGCAGCCGTTCGTTCGTGTGCACGTTGAAGAAGGTGAGTTCGCCGTCAGGAAGTTTGCGTGCATGCGCCACTGATGGAGGCAACAGCCTGCTGCCAAGCAATAGAAGCCCGACAACAGATGTTTTCAGGAGGGCTCGACGAGTCCAAGACCAGGGATCTGGATGCTGCAAAGAACCACTCCGGAAGAAAGTGCACTGCAGCCGTCAGGATAATGGCGGCTCTTGTATCAAACTGCACCGTGGTCAGTCAAGCCGCAAATCGAATGCGAGATATTCCATATTGTGAGCGAGACACGTGAGACGTGCGCAACAAGCGCGACTCGCAAAGATGAAAACTCGGGCCGGTCCCGCAGCAAAACCTCTTCAATAATGCGCTGAAAGGATCTGCTCCTTGACGACATGACAAGGATACAGTCATATCACCAAGGCCATTCAAGCCTGGTGCAACACGTTACGATGGAGGCCTCTATGTACGCACAGTCGATTCGCTCCGGTCACGTCCTCATGAGACGGCTGATCCTCGCTTCATTCCTGCTGTTTCCCTGGCCTGTTCTGGCAGAAGAGGGGACGACCGTTTCCCTCTCCAAGATTTCGCTCTACTCCAGCGGCGTGGGATATTTTCAGCATGACGGCACCGTGAACAATCGTACGCAACTCGATCTGCGCCTGAACACGAGCCAGGTCAACGACATGCTGAAAAGCCTAGTCGTGCAGGACTTCGGCGGTGGCAAGGTCTCGACCGTCACCTATGGTTCACGCGATCCCGTGACGAAGACACTGGGCAGCTTCGGTATCAACCTGAACGGCAATCCGACTCTGGCGCAGATTCTGACGCAAGTTCGGGGAGAGCCGGTTGAAATCACCGCGCCCAATCCTATCGCCGGGACGTTACTGGGCGTGGAAAAGAAAACAGAGTCCATCGGCGAGGGGTCGCAGCACCGTGTCGTGGAACAGGAATATGTCACGCTCCTGACAGAA
>JACAFD010000176.1 GCA_013388555.1 Nitrospirota bacterium
CCCATACAGTTCCGTAAACGCCCGTTCGTTGGCGCTCTGGACAAACAGCCCGTTCACGAGGTTGATGAAGTCGTAGCCGGTCGTCCCCTGAACCGGCCAACTATCCGGTAAGGATTCATCCTTCCCCAAGATCTTTTCCACCACGATGAAGAGCGGTCGATCCTTGAGATTTCCGCCGTCCTCACGGCCCGCCGCCTCCTGGAGTCGTTGCAGGTACTGCCCGGGATTGTAGAGCCCATCGACATGATCGATGCGGACGCCCGTGACGCCACCTTGCCGCATGATACGAAAGAGCATCCGGTGCGCGTCTTCAAACACCTTCGGATTCTCCATCCTGATAGCCGCCAGCTCGTTGATGTCGAAGAAGCGCCGATAATTGATTTCTTCAGCCGCCACATTCCACGCGGCCAGGCGATAGGCCTGCTCATCCAACAGTTCATCCAACCCGTCGAAGCTGTGCGGCTGTCCTTTGATGCCGTTCAACTGCGCCACGTTGTCCTGGAGATGCCCCGCGACGAGCGGACTGGTCGTCACAAGCGCAACCAGCCGTTTCCTGATAATTTCGACTTCGCGATACCGTTCGATAACGCGCTCCTGATTGCATTCCTCGGAGCCGGGCAGATTACGCAGCGCCATCAGAATGCTTTGCAATTCCATCACGGAGGGATCGGAATCCCCGGCCTGCCCGGCCAACACGTCGAGTCTAGCCGCCAACATCCGGCTCCAGGACTTCGGCGTGAGCGGTAATCGATGCTCGCCGTAGTTCAGTTGAAATTCACCTTCTTCAAAACTCACGGCCATGTCATGATTTTCCAATACGATGCCGTATTGGTTTCCCAGAATAGGTAAGAGTACTTTGTTATCGAGTTCACGTTTGATCGGATGCCAATCGATATCGAATACGCCGGCATACCGGGCGCTGGGGCCGTTTTCCAGCACATCCCTCCACCAGTAATTGAGCGATTTTTCGATGCTCATGTGATTCGAGACGATGTCCATGAGGAGGCCCATCCCGTATGCCTGCACCGCCGCGACGAAAGCGTTGAACTCCTCTTCCGTTCCCAAATCAGGATTCAACACACCGAAATCGATGGTATCGTATCCGTGCTTGCTCCCTGGCATGGCTTTGCCGATCGGCGAAATGTAGCAATCCGTGATGCCCAACTCATGGAGATACGGCACAATCGCGACTGCGTCAGTCAAGGTGAATGCACAATGAAGTTGCAGCCGATAGGTGGCTAGAGGCAATGATACGTCGGACATGTGATTCGTCCAGTCGTTATGAGGCGTGACGCAGAAAGTCCGGCCCGACCGACGTTCTCGAAAGTACGATGAGGTCCGATTGGGCTCCCTGGAACCGCTTCACATCGTTGACGGCATTGATCCCCACCAGGCTTCGAGGAGGAATGGCCGTCGATCGGTCGACAATCACACGGCGCAACCGCGCCTGAGATCCGATATGCACCCCGTCCAGCAGGATGCATCCTTCAAGCTGCGCGCCCGCATCAATGCGTACGCCGCGCCCCACGATGGATCGATCTATATCCGCATCGATGCAATAACTCCCTTGACCGATCATCGAGTCCACCACCCTGGTCCGCACGAGTGACGCCATGGGACCATCGTATGGGCCGGATAGAATCGGCCAGCCCGGATTGCGCAGATCGAACCGCGGGGTTTCTCCCAGCAGATCCATGTTGGCCTGCCAGTAGGACTCCACCGTTCCGACATCACGCCAATAGCCCCGTTCTTCGTATGCACGAAGACCGGGAATGTCGTTCGAGAGCACATCATAGGCTTTGACACAATGGCCGCCGGCGACCAGTTCCGGCACGATGTTCCGGCCGAAGTCGTGCGTTCCAGGCCGGGAGGCGTCCCGTTTCAGCAACGGCATTAGCACGTCTGGCTTGAACAGATAATTGCCGATGGAAGACAACGCATAATCAGGCTGCCCGGGCATGGGCTTCGGTTGCATCGGCTTTTCTTCGAACCCGATGATGCGACCCTCGGCATCCGCTTCCACGATGCCGAATCCGGTCGCAGCCTTCACCGGGACAGGCAGTGTCGCAACGGTGACATCGGCGTCGCACGCCACATGCTGCAGGACCATCTGCCTGATATCCATCCGATAAATATGATCAGCCCCGAAGACCGCGATTACATCCGGAGAAAAATCTTCGATGAGATTCAGATTCTGATAGACCGCGTCCGCAGTCCCTTCATACCATCCCTCACGCGCTCTCATTTGCGGCGGCACGATACTGATAAAACTGCCGGTGTTTCTCCCGCCCAGGTGCCAGGCCTCCCGCACATGTTCGATCAGCGACTGAGACTTATACTGCACCAGCACGTAGACAGAATGGATGCCGGAATTCACAAAGTTGCTGAGAACGAAATCGATAATACGGTACTGGCCGCCGAACGGCACCGCCGCCTTATTCCGCGCCGCAGTCAATGGAAGCAGTCGCTGTCCCTTGCCGCCGGCCATTATCATTCCAAGCACTTTGTGCGATGTCATGGCTCACACGTGAATCCAGTCCCCGACCATAGCAAGGGCCCTAGGTCCGTCAAACTAGGCGATACCCTCAGAATAGGCCATGCGCCAGCTGGTTCAGAGTGGTTCCCTGGGGAGGGCCCCAGTAGGATATCTTCGGCGACTTAGGAATAATACTAGGATTATGCGTCAGATCAGCAGACAAGCGGTTTCACGCGGGAAACCACGCATGTGGACTCTCCTGTCGTTGCCGCCAATCATCTTGTGTATTTTCCATGTCCATTCCGCGATTGCCGCTCCCGACAGCGGGCCGGCGGGCGAGAGCCATCATAAGGAATCGCCGCCAGCGGAACAGAAAAAGAAAGCCGAGGAAAAAGCACCGAAAGCGGAAGAGCCGCCGATTGCCGCACCGAAGCCGGATGAGTCCAACGGGAAAAAAGCGGTCACGTCGTTGAACCTCACCATCAAGTTAGCCTTGATGGCGAATCCATCGTTATTCCCGTTCGAGATGGAGGTGGAACTAGACGGCCCAAAAGCGGTCCTCACCGGAGCGGTACCCTCTGAGGATGAGAAAGCCCAAGCCACAGAGATCATCCGCAAGATCGAGGGTGTCGAATCGGTGCTGAACAAGTTGACAGTCGCGCCTGTGCTTCGATCCTCATTGGCGAAAAAGCAGGATGATGCGGTTACGCAATACGTCAAAGAGCGTCTAAGCAAGAGTGAGACATTGAAGGCCGTCGGGTTCGAAGTGAAATCGGAGAGCGGCGTGGTCTCCCTGAGCGGCAAAACCCGCTTTCAAGTGATCGTACTTGAAGCGGCCGAAGCCGCTCGACATATTCCTGGTGTGCGCGCTGTCAATACGGACGCCGTGCAGATCACGGGGAAGGAATAAATACACGGTTCCGGTTACAGGTTGGGATTCAGCAAGAGAGGACCGACTCACGCGTGGGAAAGGATCGGTCACAATGGCCATGGGCACGTTTCCCATTTACGGCGACACGTCGCCAGTTGCTCACGCGGGACTTCACTCTCGTCTGGTGGGGCCAGATCGTGGCGCAAGTCGGGGACGGCGTGTCCAAACTTGCGTTGCTGTGGTTCGTTTATTCGGTGACCGGCTCGCCGCTCAAGACCAGTATCATCGGGGTGTTGCAAACGATTCCTTCGATCGCCCTGGCTCCTGTGATCGGCGTCGCGGTGGACCGTCTCCCGAAAAAAACGCTCCTCATCACATCCGACCTCATCAGAGCCGTCGTCATCGGCCTCATCCCCTGTTGGATTTCAGGCGAAACCTTTACCGTTGAGTACCTCTATATCCTGGTTATGCTCCATGCCATCGCTACCGCCGTCTTCGGCCCGGCGCTCACCGCGGCCATTCCCTCCCTGGTGACCCCCGCACAATACACCTCGGCCAACGCATTGCTTCAGAGCACGACCAGCCTCGGCATCATTATGGGGCCGGCTCTCAGCGGTATCGGAATCGCGCTCCTCAGTTCTAAAGAGGTGTTGTGTTTGAATGCGGCCACCTATGTCATTTCTGCCGCGTGTTTTCTGCCGATTCGGTTGGCACGTCCGACAGAGAACCTGGCGCACGGCCCTGTGGTCCTGTCGGCTATGCGCGACATCTACGAGGGTCTCCGCTATGTCGTGACGAGGCAGCCCCTCTTTATGTTCCTGACCGCCATTGCCGCGATGTACACGTTCGGGACCGCCGCCTTTACGACGCTGTTTCCCGTGTTCGGAAGAACGATGCTGGACCTGGGGCCGATCGAAGTCGGCTATCTGTGGTCGATGCTGGGCGTCGGACTTTTAATCGTCTCTCTGGCGCTCACCTCGATCAGCTCCTGGACAGTACGGCGACGCATCTGGATCGTCGCATTCTCGAGCGCCGTCAGCGGCGCGGCGCTCTTCGGATTGGTCTGGGTCAGGCACCCGGTGGCGACCGGGGCATTGTTGAGCCTGCTCGGAGCCGGCATCGGAACACTCACCCCGATCGCCTGGGGAGTCATGCAAGAGTTGACACCACCGAACCTGTTGGGTCGGACTCTGGCATTTTATTCATTGGGCGCAATGGGCGCTGCGATGGGCGGTATCACATTTTTTGGATGGTTGACCGAACGGTTCGATGCATCAACGACAATCACGGCCATCGGTGCGGTCATGATCCTGACGGCCGTGATGGCCGGACTTCTGGCCTGGTACCTTCGAGAAACCCCCATGCATGCGAAGCTGAAACTATCTCCCTCTCATGCCACGATCGTGGAACATTGACCATGATAATGTGGAGAGAGAATGCTGGAGGGTTCTACTCTGTCGCGTTGTGAACGGATCGTGTGTGCCAATGGACAGGCACTGTTCCACAGCGGAGACAACAGGAGATGGAAACCATGTCGAGTGTGTCCCCTGTGGAACAGGCCGATAAGGCTGAGAGCCCGCGCATATCCCCGGGCCGGCAGCTGCTTAAAACCCGTGATTTCGGCCTGCTGTTCTGTGGCCAATTGACCTCCCAGATCGGCGACAGTCTCAATCGCGTCGCGTTACTGTGGTTCGTCTATCAGATGACGGGCTCGGCCATGAAAATGGTGGTGATCGGTATCCTTCAAACGATCCCGCCGCTGGTGTTGAGCCCATTCATTGGCGTCTTGGTGGACCGCGCGGACAAAAAGACCGTCATGGTATGGGTGGATTTTGCACGCGCGGTGCTTGTCCTCTTGATTCCGCTCTTATATACCTTGGGGGAGCTGACCCTGAATCGGCTGTACGCGTCCATTTTCCTGCTCGCTATTGTGTCGACACTATTCGGGCCGGCCTTGTCGTCTGCTGTCCCCCAGATCGTTCGACGGGATCAACTGACCGCCGCCAATGCCTTGTTGCAAGCCACCACGAACATCGGCCTTTTGATCGGACCCTTAATCAGTGGAATCGGCATTGCCCTCGTCGGGTCCCAGAATGTGTTGTATGGGAACGCTGCAACGTTTTTGATTTCAGCGCTGTGCCTCCTCCCGGTCCGTATTCGGCCTCTAGCCGTTCTTCCCAAGGAGTTGGCGGCCAGCGGCTTCTGGAATCAGGAACTGATGGCGGGAATCCGTTTCGTCTGTGTCGAACACCCGGCGATTCTAAACCTCATGCTGGCAGCAGCCCTCTACAGTTTAGCCGCCAGCGCCTTTACCTTTATGCTGCCGGTCTTTGCCGCGCAAAACCTGAATGCCGGAGCTCTGGAAGTCGGCCTGCTCTGGTCCGCATTAGGGGCCGGCATGCTGGTGATGTCCACATGGCTGGCGTCACTCTCGCAGGGAGACTTGGCTGGGCGATTCACGATGATCTTTCGATCCATGGTCATCGGGGGATTCGCCATGTGCGGACTCAGCTTGCTCAGCGCGCCGCTCATCGCGGGCGCGCTTGTCCTGGTCATCGGCGGAACCATCGCACTCTTCATGCCGATTATGTGGGGCGTCCTACAAGAAATTACTCCAGAACACCTCCTGGGGCGTGTATTTGCCACATTCAGCATCGGCTCCATGGCTTCGGCCATGGTGGGCATGGCCGGATTCGGCTGGGTCGCCGATACCATGGGGGCACATGTCAGCCTGCTCGGAATCGGAGTGGTCCTGCTCATTGGAGCCTATGTAGCCACCTTATGCAGCCGTCGCTGCCATCTGCTGGTGAAGTCCTGCCATATTCCGTTGGCTGAGGAACCGAAGGTCAGGGCTGCGTAGGAGAGAGAACTTGGAAGATCGATGAACGTGTCTCCGGCGGTCAGCCACGATCAACAGACTTGATGGCAGCCTGGATTTCGGCGAGGGCGCTCAACTCTTGTGCCATGTTCAGGCTTTGATATTGCGCGAGATCCCGTGCACAGAACTGCAGGAGGGGGATCAACATGCGGCACTCATCCCGCAGATGTTGATCGAAGGTGAATCGCCGCAGGCTGGGCTCGACCATTTGACGGGCTTGATCTCCATACTGAGGATTGGCATGACCGAGCCGGCGCAACGTCTCCACTTCCTGCTCCAGCGTGGCCTCCAGTTTTTTGATCAGTGCCAGAAGGAAGTCCAATCGTAGGCGGCCATCGGTCCATTGGGTAGAAATGTGCGCATCGAGAGACGAATCGTGCACGACAGCCCTGCGGATCGTGCCGCCTGTGGGACGATTCCGGTTCAACCATTCATGAGCGATCCTCAATAGATAATAGCTCGCCGCGCTGGCGGCGACAGCGCTCAATAACAAAAAGAGAATGAACGTCATGCCAAGATTTTGCATATGTCCGGTCAGATTCCTGCGAACAGAACAATTTCGACGCGCCGGTTCAATTGCCGCCCGTGTTCGGTCTCATTGCTCGCAAGCGGCCACATGTCTCCATACCATTCGACAATAAAGTTCTGCGAATCCACTCCGTCCCCTTTCAGTACCCCTACCGTTTGAGTCGCACGGGCTTTGGATAAGGCCAACCTCTCGAAATACTGGTTGGAGCCATCAGAGGTCGGGGCCTTGTCGGCATGTCCAACCACTCGGACTTCCTTGAGAGAAGCCGTCTTAAAAAGCACTCCCATCTGCTTCAGCACCTCGATACCGTCCGGCTTGATCTCATGACTCCCGGCATCGAAGAGCAGTCGTTCCGCAATCACAAGGGTAAGATGATCGCTGGTCCGTTGCATCCTGACGTCACCATCGCGCAATGCCGTCTGGAGCACTCGCTCCAGCTGATTCTGCATCTGCCTCAGCTGTTGCTCGGCACTGTCTGCACAACCGATCACCAGAGCCAGGCTCATCAGGACACTTGCAAGGAGTGTTACGGTTTGCATGGTCTCTCCCATCCGTGTCGACCGTTGCGTGGCGAGGCCGAGGCCGATCATCTTTTCGCGGGCCGGATAGGGGATGCCTTATACGCGAATACCAAGACGCCGAACATGAGTGTAAGGATCAACACAATGCTCAGAATCGCTAGGGTTTCCATGGTCCTACCCTTCACATGAGGTCGCCCGGCTGCCTATCATTCGGGATGTAGCGACTCCACCGTCAGGACGTCTTCTCGCCAGATAGCCGCTCACGCTCCCGATGCATGGCGGCGCGCCCGGCTTCGACTGCCTCGGCCAAGACCATCTTTTTCCCCTGGACGAACTCGTGTCCCTTGTCCACTGCCTGGTCCATGAGATCGGTGGCCTTCCCGGCCAGGTCATGGACCTGATCTTCGGCTCGCCGCGCATACCCGCGTAACTGTTCCCGTGACTCACGCCCAGACTTCGGCGCAAGCAACAGCGCCATCGCGGCGCCCGCCAGCCCTCCGATCACAAGTGCCAATCCCACCGCACCCACTGCACATCCGCTGTCATTTGCCATTGACCGTCCCTCCTTCTCGGTGAATGTGTGTCTTGACGACACCCGTCGTGGCCCTGAGCCCCGCCACCATACTCGCCAGGTTGACCAGGAACGATCGGCTCCTACTCTGCACCGTCTCATGGACCCGATGCATGCTGTCGCCCAATGTCCCCGCCGCGTGCAGCAGCACTGCTGCATGCTCGACTCCACCCCGTGCATGCTCGACGAGCACGTTCAGATTTTCCGTCGCCACCCGCATCTCCTTAAGCAACAACGGCAGTTCCGCGTTCATGCGGATCAATAGCGATTCCGTTCCCGCCACCGGTTTCCTGAGTTGTACCAATAGAGGAACCAGCAAGCCGACCAGCACCGCCAACGCCCCTGCCCCCACACAGAGGGCAATCTCGACAATCATAAGACTCCTCCCCCTCCACTATGAGACTCTCGCCGGACCAGCAGGCTCTCCACGCGTCAGTTTATCGAAAGACACCGAAGAACCAGAGGACGACAACCAACGTCATCGGCACACCCAGCAGCCAAAGAATGAACCCTTTTCCCATGATGCTCTCTCCTTTCCTGCTCCGTTAATTGCCCAGATCATGAGTATGCGCTTGCGGACCTAGTTCCTTCAGGAGGCTGGAGAGGTCTTCCGCATGCTCTTCTTCTTGCGCAAGAATCCCCTCCAAGACTTTACGAGTCGTGGGATCATCAATGCCGACATAGGCGACCATCTCACGATAGCTGTCGATCGCGATCCGTTCGGCAATCAAGTCTTCGGTGATCATCCCCACTAAGGACGCGCCTTCGACATATTCCGAGTGGCTCCGGCTCAGGAGCCCTTCCGGGGACAGATTCGGCTCACCCCCAAGTTGAACAATGCGTTCGGCCAATTGATCGGCATGGGCTTGTTCCTCAACGGCATGCTGGAGAAACTCGCCCTTCACGCTGAGGGAACTGATCCCGGTAGCCATGAAGTAATGACGCTTATAGCGAAGGACGCAGACGATTTCTGTGGCGAGGGCTTCATTCAGCAGCGTGATCACTGTCTCCGCTTTGGCCTTGTACCCCGCAGTCATGGCGCCGTCCTCAATCCCTTGTCGCGCCCGAGCCCGAAGCGTCTTGACATCGGTCAAACCGATGGCTTCTTTGATGATGCCCTCCTGTCGAGGGGTGCGAGGCGAGGTTGCTCCAGCTTGTACCGGCGTCGATGTCGTTGCTTTCACGATGTCCTCCTGTCGGGGGTTGCCCCGGTTTTTATTGTGTTGATCGCAGGCTGCCCAAGGCGTTCCTCACATCCTCAGGCTGCTTTCATTAAAGCCGGCGCGGCAAGCTGTAGCCTCTGCTCCACGGCCTTCCATGCGATGTTGGCAAAGAACGCCTCGATATAGCACGCTCGCTCTGCAGGTTTATAATCAAGCAGATACGCGTGTTCCCACACATCCATGACGAGAAGCGGAATGAACCCCGCCACATGACCATGTTCATGGAGACTGATCCAGTGATTGGAAAGACGGCGGCTCGCCGGGTTCAGGGAGCACACCGCCCAACCCACGCCTCGCATCTTTCCCACGCTGGAAAAGTCCAATTTCCACATATCATAGGTGCCGAAACTGTCTTCGGCCGCTTTCACAAACGCCGAGCCTCGATCGGGCTTTGTCGCTCCGTATTTCTGCATATTCTCAAAGTAATATTCGTGCAAGACCATCCCGTTGTGTTCAAACCCTAGGCTGCGTGTCAGCCCCGAATAGGCCGGCATTTCCTCATGATCTATCCGTCCATCTTTGAGCATCTCGCCGAGCTGGGTCGTGAGCTGGTTCGTGGCCTGCACATATCCCTCATAGAGTTTGAGATGCATCTCGAGCGTGCGGTCCGAAATCCCGACCAGCCCGTGTAAGTCGAATGGCCTGACGCTGTAGGAATTTCCCATCTTCATGTACCTTCTTTCTCATCATTTAAAGGATGCGTAGAAAGGCCAGCAGGTCCTGTTTCTCTTCTGCCGTTAACTGGGTTCCTAACACGAGGTTGAAGAACTCCACGGCATCTTCTAACGTCAGCAGCCGCCCATCGTGCAGGTAGGGAGGCGAATCCTTGATGCCCCGCAAGGGAAACGTCTTGATGGGGCCATCGGCGCTTGCCATACGTCCATTGATCATTCGCGGTGTGTAAAATCGTTCTACGCGCAGATTGTGCATGGAGTTGTCCGTGTAATACGGCGGCTGATGGCACCCAGCGCAGGCCGCTTTCCCGAAAAACAAGTCTTGCCCGCGCCTTTCAGCCGCCGTGACCTTTGTGGGGTTCACCTTGCCGTCTATCCCCAGCTTGGGGGCCGGAGGAAAGTCCAGGAGCTCCTGGAACTCTGCCATGAAGTGCACCTGACTTCCCCGGTCAAGAATATTGGCACCTTTTTTTGACCCGATCACATGATCTCCGTCGAAGTAGGCGCCCCGCTGCTCAAACTCCGTGAAATCCTCCAGGCTCTTGAGCGCTCGCTGCGAGCCGAATAGCCGCTGGATATACAATCCACGCAACGTGGGGGTATCAATGCGATGACGGAACTCCTGCGGGCGGACATCGCCGGCCAAGTGGGTACTGGCATTCGTATGACCGTTTGCATGACACTCGAAGCAGGTGACGCCACGGCTTGGACGTACGGTGCGACGGTCTTCCGTCTGGTTGAATTGCTGCTGCGGGAACGGTGTGACGAGCAGGCGCAAACCCTCGAGCTGTTTCGGATTGAGAATCCCGTTGAATAGGGCATAATAGTTGTCGAGGGTCACTAATTTGCCTTGGGACACGTCACTGAGATCAGGCCGAGTTGTCAGGTAGAGGGGGGGTGGGAACTCCGGTAACAAATGGGCCGGCAGGTCGAAATCCAGATCGAAGCGAGTGAGATCACGGCCCTCCTGCTTCTGCATCTCCTCGATGTGGAACGTGGGGAATACCATCCCTCCTTCACGGTGGTTGGGATGAGGAAGAGGTAAGAATCCGGCAGGAAACGAATCCTTCTCCCGGATCTCTTCGGGGCTCATTGCCTGAAGCGCCTCCCAGGTTATTCCCTTTGGAAGTGCGACTCGTATCCCGTCCTGGACAGGTTTGCCGCGGGACATCGTGACATCTTTGGCCGGGCGGTTCGCGAGATCGTACCGTTCCTTGAGCAAATCCATCTGCCGTTTCATGACCTCAGGCTTTGCGGCTCTCATGCGAGCCATGACGCCGGCAAAGTCTTCCATGAGATCGACGGGAGCATAGCTCGTTCCCTTCGGTGGAAATTCTTGCGCGTTCGATGTCTTCTCGGTGGGATTGCCCGTAACGGTGACAGGCGTTGAGATGAGCATGGCTCCGACAACCAACGCGGTGCAGAGTGTGATGAGATAGTGAGCCTTCATGATCCCCCTTCTTGGCCGGTTCCGGCCTTCACCATGTGAAGCGACATGTGAAGCGACATGTGAAGCGACTGTATTCAGTATCAATCTAGCAGCCATCCCTTTGGTGATCTGCTCACAATTGCACAGAACCTTTAAAGCCCACAGTGCCTCGTCCAACAAGCGACTACGGCTTCCTCCCTCCCGTTGCGTTCCCTGCCTAGGGACTCGTCCCCAAAAAACTAGAAAATTCCCGTGCTGTGGTCAAAATTGCTCAGACTGCTAGATTCCTAAGGGTGTATCGTTACATCCATGAATACGTGTCTTACATCTAACTGAGGAGGGTTCCATGGTCTCAATTCCAAAAATAGTCGGTGTCCTGTCGTGTGGTTTCGTGCTGTTCCTCGGGCTGTCCAATGCGGCGCAGGCAGGGAATGTGCCTGGGCCCTCAGACGTGATGAAAACGGACTCTGTAACTGATCGGCAAGGATTTCAATCTGATGATGACAAGCAAAAGAACGTAGACGATAAGATGGGAAGTACCCGCGCAGAAGATGCCAAGACCATCACGGGCGAACTGTTCCGCGTCGAAGACGGGAACTATTTCGTCATGGGGAAGGATGGGAAGGAAGTACGCTTGCATACAGATAAAACGACCAAGATGACGGGAGAAGTCAAGAAGGGTGATCGTATTGAGGCGCAGGTGAACAATCAGAACCACGCGCTGTCGATCCGCTCGGCGAAATGAAGGACTGACACCAGTCATAGAGATAAAGCAGGTCGTACGACTGAGTCCGGTCTCGAATCAGGCAGGAAGGCTCAATGGAGTGGTAACAGTTAACTGTCTCAGTGGGAATCCGCAGACGGTTCTGCATGAGATTTAGGGAAGCCTCGCCAAGCGACTCGCAAGTTTCCTAGGTTCGTATACCCTCTCCGAGAGCATACAGTTACACCTGTGCGTTTATTCATCTAACCCGAGGAGGTGCACATGGTATCTATTCCCAAAGTTGTCGGTCTCATATCGTGCGGTTTTTTACTGTGCCTGGGCCTGTCCAACGCGGCGCCGGCAGATGATGGTCAAGCGTCTTGACGGGGAGCAATGGCTTCGCTTCTTTCCTGCTCGCCTGCACATTGCTCGCAGCCGGTTGCGCCAAGCCGGCAGTTCTTCGGGATGTGCCCATGGATTCCCTTCCTCCATCGATGACGTCTCAGCCCGGTGACCGTC
>JACAFD010000177.1 GCA_013388555.1 Nitrospirota bacterium
CTGGGGCTTTCATTCGACTTTTCGAAGCCATTGTCTGAGAATTCCTATAAGTGGGCCGCCCCGATTACGGGCATCAAGATCAGCAAGGGCTCTGGCCTCTTTCCCCGCATCGAATCAAAACCACAAGGAGATAAGACCGTGAGTGATACACCGACACCCTTGCAACCCCCCATCACCACATCAGCCGCGACCACCACGCTACAAACGCCTGCACCCATGGCCGCACCGCTGACTGCTGCGACACCACCTCAGATCACCATCGACGAGTTCATGAAGATACAGCTTAAAACTGCGAAGGTCATTACTGCAGAACGTGTCCCCAAATCGGAGAAGTTGCTCAAGCTGCAAGTCAGTCTCGGAGAGGGGATGGAACAACGGCAGATTGTTGCCGGCATCGGCAAGAAATATGAGCCCGAGGCCTTAGTCGGCAAAACCATCATCATTGTCGCCAATCTCAAACCAGCCAAACTGATGGGCATCGAATAGCAAGGCATGGTCCTGGCCGCCGGAGACAGCGAGGTTCGTGGGCTGGCCACCATCCTCGAAGAAGTTGACCCGGGCACGAAGGTGAAATGAACCGAACTGGTACTAGAACCTGTTTCAAAACCTCCCTTCTGCTACGGCAAACGATACAGGACCGCCTGCGTCGGTCTCAGCACCCGAAAAATCCTCAACGTACTCCAGCGAATACACCTCCGGTTTTTCGGGGCCTGCGGTCTTGCATTCGGTCCCGTCTCCTTCGCCTCGCAACAAAGGGGGGGGTTGAAACAGGTTCTAGGCTCCGCCTTACTCTTCTCTTGTCGATCCTCCTGATTCCCCTGCCCTGCCTCGCCATCTCGGCTGAAAAATCCCCACCACTTGCCCAACACCTGAACGAGCCTAAGCCCACGATAATCCTCGTCCGAGTCGTGGCACATGGATCGATGGTGCTGGGAAATGACGTGGGCGGGGCTCGGGTCACCATTACGGACGTCGCCAGCGGGCGGATTCTTGCCTCCGGCCTGCAACAGGGTGAGGCGGGAGATCAGAATCAGATCATGCGCACACCCCGTATGATGGGAGAGTCGTTATATAGCTCGCGCGCCTCCGCAGCCTTCACGGCCACCTTAGAATTAACCCACCCGATTCTCGTGGACATTGCGGCGGAAGGTCCGCTGGCCTATCCGGGGTCGGTCCAACGTGTCACCAAACGCACCTGGCTTATTCCAGGCGAAGACATGACCCATGACGGCATGGTGCTCGTGCTGTACGGATATATCGTCCGTATCGAACATCCCAAATCAGGCGAACCGTTGATTGCCAAAGACGACGTAATGCTCCGCGCTTCGATCAGGACCTTGTCCGGCGCGCCGGTCAGGCCCCATGGGGATTGGGACTCCCGGAAGCTCCATATCTATGGTGAGGTGCTGATCGGCGACCAGGTTCTTGAGCGCCTACAAATGTTCTACGAAAATGACAACACCGGCTTTGAAGCGCCGTTCTTTGTTCCGCCGTTCAAAGACGCCAAAGACGGCATCACCCTCCGCGTCGTGGCAGCAGATCCCGCAAGCGGAAATTTCGGCGTCGGTCAATCGAGATATCCTGTGCTCAGCGAACGCTTGCCGAAGAAAAGTCCCACACCATGAAAATCATCCTCCTCCTTGCCTTCTGCCTGTTGCCATTCGAATCAATCGATCTCCTCTTCGTCTGCAACACCGTCCATCATCCTGAGGAACGATCAAAATACTTCCGCGACCTCCGGTCGTCCTTAAGACCAGGTGCGCGCATCGTCATCACTTTTATCCCGATGAACGATCCGGCGAACTGGGATTTCCGAAGCGCCATCTCGTCTCGCGAGACACAGTCGTCCGGGAGATGGCATAACCTGACCGGAGTCGGTCACGCCTTCGCATGATCAGCCAACCGGCAATCGGATCACCTCGTATTCTTCCAACACTTGCCGTGCTGCGAAGCCCGTGCGAAACTATACGTGATGTCTACCTTTGCCTCCTATGAACATCTCCGCTCCCGGCTCTCTCTTGCCTTGGCACTGAACGCGGTAATCATTGTCGCCGAGTTCATCGGAGGGTGGCTCCTCGATAGCATCGGCCTCATGAGCGATGCAGGCCATAACCTCGTCGACCAGGGGGCCTTATTCCTCGCGCTCTATGCGCACGTCCTGACCGCCAGACCTGCGAGTGAAACCCGTACTTTTGGTTACCATCGAGCCGGCATTGTCGCGGCGTTTCTCAATTCCTTCATTCTGCTACTGACGGCCCTCGGCATTGCCATCGTCGGGATCAAACGTCTTCTGCAACCGGTTCCGGTGGACGGGGGTTGGATCATGGCGATCGCGGCCCTGAGTTTCGCCGCCAATTTGAGCATTGCGCTCCTGTTGCAACATGGAGCGAAAGACGATCTCAACATCCGCAGCGCTTTTTGGCACATGTTGAGTGACGCATGGGTCTCACTAGGTGTCGTGATCAGCGGCGGAGCCATCTTATTCACCGGATGGACCATCCTTGATCCATTGATCAGCATGCTGGTCGTCGTGGCCATTGCCAAAGGGGCCTGGCCGCTGTTCAAGGAATCGCTGGATGTCTTGTTGGAATCGACCCCTTCGAAGATCAGCGCTTCACACGTGGCTGCAACCATCGAGGCCATCTCCGGCGTGAGAAACGTCCACGACCTCCATATCTGGGCAGTCGAACCTCGCTTGATTATGATGACTTGTCATATACTCGTCGAAGGGGATGACTCGGCCATGACCAATGATCTGCTCCATACCATCCGTGCCAGGGTCAGCACAGATTTCGGTATCAAGCACATGACAATTCAGATGGGGACCCACTGTTGTCACCAAGAGGAAATCCACTGCGATCTCACCACCTTGGCCAAGCAGCACAAGGACGAGGATCTCTTGCATGTTCACCACTAAGACCGCGTTCCTCGTGAAAGGCAGCAGAGAGTGAAGCGTATATTATGAAGCGCTAGAAGCAGGTGCGAAACATGAAGTGTCCGACTCCGGAACGAAATACCCTTCACGAACGACGCTTCACGCGCTAGTGCAGCGGAATTGAGCCGATGTCTACCTCCCCGATCCCCTTTTATGTCCTCTGCGGCTCTCTTGGCGCAGGCAAGACCACGCTCTTAATGCGGCTGCTCGAATATTGGAAGAACCAGGGCAAGAAGGCCGGTGTGTTGATGAACGAAGCCGGTGAGGTGAGCATCGACGGGCCCCGCGCCGGCACCATCGCCGAACAAGTGATGAACCTCGCCGGTGGCTGTGTCTGTTGCGATACGAAGGAGGACTTGTCCTGGGGAATCGCACAACTCGTGCGGGACTATGAGTCGGATGTGATTATCCTTGAATGTTCCGGCATGGCCGATCCTGCCGAGGTCATCGATGGCGTCACCGATCTCTACACGGCACGGCTAACACACTTGGAAAAGGTCATGGCCCTCCTGCATCCAATCCCGACAGACAGGGAGAGTATGGGAGGATTTGTCACGAGGCAGGCGATTCGCTGCGCCGACGAACTGATTCTCAATAAGCGGGATCTCTATGTCCCAGGGCATTGGGAGGGATTCAAGACCTCGATCATCGACCAGAATCCCTACGCGCGGGTCTGGGAAACCAGCCATGCCAGGGTCAATCCTCCTGATCTACTCAAACCGATCACCCGTTTGTCGCCGTCGCCGACGGTGAATGTTGAGTTCGGAATGCCTCGATCATCCGCAACGAGCAGACGGGCATCGTATCATCCCATCGCCACGACGGTTCGCCTTCCAGGCCCTTTGAACTTCGAACGATTCCTCCGCTGGATGAAGACCCTGCCCCCTGAGCTTGAACGGGCGAAAGGCTTCTTCCGCTTCGCCAAGGGGCCGGAGCTCCAAGAGTTTCAATATGCCCCGCCTGGCGACGCGACCATTACACCCATCACATTGCTCGACGAACCGAGCCACGCGATCGTGTTGATAGGACGAGGTTATGACCAGGAGCGCTGCCAGGCAGAACTATTGCGTTGTTTAGAAAACTCTGAGAGCACGACAAGGTAACCAAACCATCGAAACAAACCAGACAAACCGACGAAACAAGCCGTTTTTTGGGCTCCACGCGCCACAGCTTGCACCATTGGCGGGCTAAACCGCGTGATGCTCGCGTGCTCTGCGCATGCGAAAATAACGCAGAAGGAGCCACGCAGCACCGGCTCCGAACAAGCCGCCCATCACCCATCCTCCCAGCACATCCGTCACATAGTGGGCGCCGATATAGACACGCGAGAGACCGATCAGCCCGACCAGAGGCCAACTCACCCAGCCTGAACGCGGGTACAGAACATGGAAAAAGGCTGCGGCCGTCGCAGTGTTAATCGCGTGATTCGATGGAAACCCGAAAGTCTTCCCGCAGGCTTCGATCTGGTGGATATCCGAAAGTGTCATGCAGGGACGTGGTCGAGCAACGAGATCTTTGACCCGAGCCCCCAGGAAATCGAGCAATCCGATAGAAGCAGCAAGAAGAGGCGCCGCAAGCAGGGCCTCTCGCCAGGAAAGCCATAACCAATATCCAGTGAGCAGAATTCCCGGTGCCCAGAGAAGACTTGAGTTGGAGAGGGTGAGTGCGAACCAGTCGAGCATATCGAGCTGTCCAGTAAGGCGGTTGATAGCGCGGAAAAGAGATTCGTCCACACTCATATGGCTGACGATAAAGCGTCACCCGTCATTCGTCAACCGTCAAACAGAAAGATGATCGGTTTGGTCTATTTGGTTTGTCTGGTTTGTCTGGTTGTTCGGATTCTCATCCGTGCTAACAGCTATACGCCCTCTGCCTTCAGCTTCTTCCGATATCAGTGTGTCCGGTAGTGAATGCGCACCGTGAGTTCCCCATCCACCGGCTCGTCGCCTTTCATTTGGGGATCGAAAGTCCAATGGCCTAACGCAACCATGCCGGCGACGGTGAGTTCCCGATGCTTGGCCGGCTCCAAGACGACTACCGTCACTTTCGCGTCCTTAGAGACCAACATACGCACCTTCATCCAATCGTCGAGTTCTTTGCCGTTCAGTCCAGGCGGAATGGCCGGCCAGGGCGTGGATTTGGGAACCGGTCCAAGCTGTTGATCCTTGTTGAGCGGCAAACCATGGACATGGACCTCAGGCAACTCCAGCACGTCTTCCTGATGATCGTCCTCATGCGTGGCCTCATCGCCGGCCACAGCATATGCTGCGGCCGGCCAACCTAAAGCGACGATGAGCGCTATGTCAAAAAGCCGTCTCATACTCTACGCATCCTACCCCTATCATGACCGGATACACAAACTGGTCTTCCTACTCTCTCGACCTCAAGGTACCTAAAAGAACCATTGGCCGCGGAAGAAAAACGACCGTGGCATCCCGGCATGGGACACGCCCAATCCAATATTCCCCTCGCCTCGATTAATAAAGTATTCTTGGTCCAGTAAGTTCACCACGTCAAAGCCCAACAGAAGCTTCTGATTGTCCCACGGCAACGGGATGACGTGCGTGAGAGACATATTATAGAC
>JACAFD010000178.1 GCA_013388555.1 Nitrospirota bacterium
CACCGCCGTCATCAATCAGATTCGGGGCTTGTTGGCTGAGTATGGATTGGTGATTGGCCAATCCCCGGAGAAGGTCCGGCCTGCTGTCGTCCGGTTTCTGGATGACGCGGCGTCGGGATTGACCGCGTGTGCCCGAGAGACCTTCTCCGAGTTGTACGCGCAACTCACGGAACTCGATTCGCGTATCGAGCGGGTGACGCACCGAATCGAGCGCGTGTATCGGACGCATCCAGTTTGCCAGAAACTGGCGGCGGTGCCGGGGATTGGTCCGTTGACGGCCACGGCACTGCTGGCGACCGTCGGTCGGCCTCAGGCGTTTCACAACGGCCGGCATCTGGCGGCCTGGTTGGGGCTGGTGCCTCGGCAATATTCCAGTGGCGGCAAGGAGCGCTTAGGTAGGATTTCAAAACGCGGCAGTCGGTATGTGCGGACGCTGCTGATTCATGGGGCGCGCGCGGTCGTGCAGCGAGCCGAGCGGCGGACCGATACGCAGGGGCGGTGGCTGTGCGCGCTCACACACCGCAAAGGCGCCAATGTGGCCGCGGTGGCCTTAGCCAACAAAAATGCCCGAGTGATCTGGGCCTTGTTGGCCCATGATGAGGCGTATCGCCAACCCGCCTAGGTGCAGGACGGGTCGCAACGGTCTTCAGGAGGAGAGGCGCCACGAGCCGCATCACACCAGGAGGAGGATTCACACCACGGAGTGCAGCGCGGACGATCCGTGATGACACCAGAGGGACACCCAGCGCGTTCAGACCCTGGACAAAATGTCGGCCCATCCAAGGCCGTTGTGCTAATGAGGAGAACGCGCGCGTATTTCATCAAGGCCCGGACACATCTGTGGTCCATCGAGAGGCCGGATATATAGACGCAGCCCTGTTTTTATCTGGTGCATCGCGTGACACGCCCTCGTTGCCGCGAAGGCTGGGTCCATATATAAATTTGTGCTAAAGAGCATCGAAAAGCATAGAATCCTTAGAAGCCACCGTAACTAATAGAAAACTATAAACCCTCGATTAATTTATATAAGCAAGAAACCAGACGGAAAATCAGGGCATTAAGAAATTACCTCTTACGGCCTCATAACCCAAAGGTCGAAGGTTCAAATCCTTCCCCCGCAACCATCTTAGTCCAGCCCTCCTGCGCTTCATCGTCGCTCCTAACTAACTGCCCCTATCCAACTTTCAAGTGGCAACCTTGCTCTTGTCTTTATATAGACGGGCAGCTATCGTGCGGAACACCGACTAGGAGGGGCCCATGAGCCTGAGATTGCTCATTCTGTTAGGCCTGACGTTGTGCTGGCCGATGATAGGATTCGCCTTTACCGGTGATAAACGTGAGACGCTGCGAGGACTCGGAGAGGTCTCGGTGCTCGTTGAGTATCTCCCTGACGATGTTGAACGAGAAGGGGTGAGCCGAGAGCAGCTCACCCGCGACATCGAAGGGCGACTGCGCCAGGCCGGCCTGCGCGTTCTGACTATCTCGGAGATCGCGAATTCACCCGGGGCACCATATCTCTACGTTGCCGTCCACCAGATTCCGGGTGCCTCAGCGAATTCCTTCACATACGCGATCGGCCTGACGTTGAAACAACTTGTTCAACTCTCACGGGACCCACCGACAGAATTCTTTGCGACCACATGGGAAGGTCCTGCACCTCCAAGTTGGCTCAGTGCCCCTAGAGTGCTCGACATTCGGACGAGAATCTCAGAGGCTGTCGGACGGTTTATCATTGATTTTCAGGCAGTGAACCAGAAATAAAGGGAATCACCATGCCGAACACTTCGAAAGAAAGTGCCGAGGTCCTCATCGCCCGCCCAGTTTGCCCCGCATTTCCTTGATCATATCCTCGAGATCCGCCTCGGCGCGGTTCCGTTCACTAATGAGGCTGTCCAGATTGTAGGGGCGAGGCGAGGGCACGGTTTGTGCCGTGAGCTCAGGGGGAAGCTCAGGGGGAAGAGGGGGAGAGGCAATCCTGGGTGCAGCTAGGAAATTCCCAGGTTGGGTCGTTTGCCCTCGAGGCAGAGGGAGAGAACGATCAGCGGATTTGTCTTGCCTCGGGGTGTCGGAGCGAACCAGCGCCTCCCGGGCCGAAACACCCTGATCACGCAGCCACTGCTTGGCCACGTTGGACTTCAAGGAGAAGCTGATACTGGTAATCGGCAGCCCATCTGGCGCGACGCGGGCGATTGCCGTATTGACCCCGATCATGCGGCCGTCGGTATCGAGCAACGGTCCCCCGGAGTTCCCGCGGTTCAATCCCGTTTCCGTCTGAAACACAGACTTGCCCTTCGTGTCGTTAAAGTTCTCGAATTCCGCACTGATGGTGCCGGTGGTCAAGGTCCAGAGTCCGCCCTGTTCCGGATGTCCGATCGCCACCACGCGATCACCAATCTCGGCCTTATCGGAGTCGTCCAGTTC
Organism: Nitrospirota bacterium; assembly: GCA_013388555.1. GTDB lineage: Bacteria > Nitrospirota > Nitrospiria > Nitrospirales > Nitrospiraceae > Palsa-1315. The sequence continues at coordinate 2,422 of JACAFD010000178.1, forward strand.
GAGAACAGGAAATGGTCCGGGCAGCCCATCGAGCTTAAGCAGCGCCAGATCCAACGGCTCTGAAAAGGCCACCACACGAGCCTTGCCGCTCCGTGACAAATCCACCTTCCGGTCGCCGGTCACACGATCTGGCTTCAGGTAAATTGTCAGGCGGGGATAGGGCTGGCCTGTGTGATCCTCGATCACGACATGTGCGTTCGTCAAGACGAACCCGTCTTGTTGGATGATGGAGCCGGTGCCGCCGCTGCCCCGTTGGCCGCTGTGGGAATACCCCATGATAAGCACGACGGCTGGGGAGCTGCTCTCGTAGATTTCACGCGGCGACAGATCTCCCGCCAAGCCGACTCCCGGCCCCAATCCCAGCATTGTCGCGAGTCCGAGCAGCAGGAGTCTTGCCATGATGCGTTCCTCTCTCACCAATTCTCGGTCCGGCTCAGTTGTCTCTATCCTGACTCAAAACCGGATCCCATTATACAGTGAAGGATATCACCCGTGAGGGAACCAGGATTTAATGTCGATGTTGCTGCTTGTCGACAGCATACCCCTCACGACATCTGCCCGCAAGACTCCAGCCCAGGTTTCAGGCCACCGGTTTCAAACAGCTTCTTCGATCATCCAGCTGTATCATTTCTCCTCCCTGCCGTCTGAGTTTTAATACAGCCTGATTGCGCACACAGATTGTCCCCTTTCAGAAATCACGAACTTGCGCATGCTAGTGACGGTATTTTCTGGGTACGAAGCTTGCTCAGCTCAAATTGTGCCCACGGCACTCATGTGAAGGAGGACTTCGCCATGAAGGTTATATTGCCAGACCTTTCAGAACAAAAGGCCAAACTTCACGAAATAATGCCACGCAGGGACGCTCGGAAGGTGGTGGGGCTCCGTGTGATGATTTTGGACAAATTAGGCCTTGCCAGTGGAGAGGTCACGAATATTTCCCCTGGAGGGTGCGGGCTGCGGCTTACGAAACGCCTGAGGCGCGGTCAGTACATTTCGCTCATGGTGTACCCGAATGACCGGACTGCGGCGGTTCAAATTGATCTGGCCAAAGTGACATGGGTCGCAACTGAATGGGCCGGGGTTGAGTTCCTCGGTGTGTCTCCGCAGAACCATGAGCTTCGTCGACTCTGTGGAGATCAGGCCGATTTCCCCTGGTGACTTACATACCAACCTGTCAATGGGTCGTGTAAGAGACCCATGCCAGGCACGCCGCCTCGGACCTCGCCTTCCGCAAAAAAACCACGTTCCAAACGTACGGCCTCTACAAGTACGGGCGCGCCCTGGCTGATGTGATTCTGTCCGATGGTACGAACGTCAATCACACGCTCGTCGAAGCCGGCTGGTGCTGGTGGTATCGAAAGTTTGCGCCAGGGGATACGGTGCTTGAAGGGCTGGAGAAGGCAGCACGAGAGGGCAAGAAAGGGTTGTGGGCCGATCCGCAGCCTGTGCCGCCGTGGGAGTGATGGCTATCGACCGGCGAAGAGTTACATGACTTACGTTGAGACTGCGAATCTGCCATTGACTCGAAGGAGAGACCAGACGGCCTGCCGATCCCAGGATCAGCGGGCCATAAGGGGTCGCGGCACACACTCAATTACGAACGATCGGATAGTCTGCCCTACTGCGTGCTTATTGCCCACGGAAGAGGATCATGTTCGCGCTCGACCTGTGTCGCTGTGGACAGGCCGTTGACCACTGCCGTCCCGAGCACTCTGACGGTTTGACCGTCGGCGAGGGTCTCAGCAGTCACATCCATAAACTCTGTATTCACCGCATTACAGTCGTAACAGAAAGTAATTCCGGCTACGACGAAGGTACGATTCGTCTGATTCAGTGATGAAATCTGTCCATGGGCTTCTATGGCCGGTGTCGGAGTTTCCGCCAGTTTAATTGCGAGGGCCTCTAGTGGACCTCCAACCGTCTTCGGCTGGAGTGCCGTGACTTCTAAGGCTTGTCCCACCTGGAGGGAGCTAAATGAGGTCAGGGGATCTTCAAGCCTGGTTACGTTGTCCGTGACATGGACAAAGACTGTGTCACTATTCATGCCGAATGTTTTGGAATTGGGATTGAGGCTGCTGAGGGTGCCTTCGACGCTCAGCAGTTCCCCCGTGGGAGGTTTGGGGACTCGCACGAGGCGGACTCGGTCGGCAGTGGCAATCTGATTGCCTTGCGCGTCGAGACTGACAGCCGGACCCGTGCCATTCTTCTTCGGAGTCGTGATCTCTACAAAGAGACCTTTCGAGAGATTCTCCTCGAGGGATCGCGGGTCAAATTTGGCTTGGGCGGTGTTGAACGTAATAGCATGAGCATTCGGGAGATCAGCCGTATTCGGATCGTTATCCGTGATGGGTGGAGTGCTGAACACCGTCAGCGTGTCCGAGTCAAAATTCGTGATGGGCGCAATGACCGTCAGAGTATTGTTGTTTGCAGAGGGCGCGCCGTGGTTGCGCTGAACCCGGCGGGCTCGAAAGACTGTTGACGCTGGATCGTCGGTGGGTTCACCGGTCACCACGGCAACCAGATTCGTCGTGCCGCTATTGACGAATGGGTTGTGTCCATTGAGCGGGGGATCAAATCGGGTGTGGGAATCGAAGCAGAATGTCACTCCAGCAACTTGGAATGTTGTGCATGAGCCGTCTGTAGGGGCTGCCATTACCGGGTTTGCCACCCCTGTAATCGCGCCTCGTGCTTGGAGAGAACTAGGGAACTGGTTGTTGGAGTGCGACGGCGAAAATTCAACATGGCCGGTGCGGCGCACAACCACGAGACCCAGGTCAATGAAGGCTCCGCCGCCGCTGGGGAGGGTCAGTGGAAGCATGCCCGTCTCGCCATCTGGCGTGGTGAATTTCAAGCTGATGAGGCCATCCGGTACGCCAACAAGTTGAAAGTGCCCTCCACCAATCGGATGGGACTTGATCGTAGTCCCCTGAACTTCGACTGAGGCGGATCCAGCGGCGTAGGCGATGGGTTCCACAAAGAGCCGGTTGATGATTTTGGCAAAAAGTGTTCGTGTGTCGGTCAGAGGGACTAGCGAGGCAACGGACGTGGCAGGCATTGTTCCAGTCACCACGTTGGTGCCACTGGTGGCCGACGATGGAGCCGAGGTGCCGCTATCCCCTCCACCGCTACAGGATGAGAGTGCAAGAAGCAGGACTCCGCAGAACAACCCGTTCATCCAGTGCGTTCTCGTGGCAAATCCTGTAGGGTGACTCGGTGGTAGGCGTTTCATATAAAACCTCTAGTAAGATACAGACAAGATGGAATGATCGTCCCTTGACCTCGTGGCCACGCCAAACAAACTGCAGTATACCCGGAAGCTCCAAGCAATCTGTATATGGTACGAAATAACTAGTCTATCCCTCTAAAGGGGGGCTTGGCCCGTCGAGTGACGGGGAATTCCTGAATTCCGACCGGCTTCAGCCCTGGTCGTTGGGAAAAACGTGACACTCCAGACCCACTGCAAGGACAAATACGAGCGCATCCTTGCCGATGTACTGTTACCGGATGGAACAAACGTCAATCACGAGCTGGTGCGTGAAGGTGGGTGCTGGTGGTATCGGAAGTATGCGCGGGGGGATAGGATGCTGGAAGGGCTAGAGAATGTGCCAGTGCCGGACGGCTTCGATGGCCTCGTCGAGGTGCGCTGGTGAGGGGGATAAATAAAGGCCCGACCCCTTTCGGAGCCGGGCCTTCTCAGATTCCGCCATGGTCGCACTGCATGCGCATGAGGAGGCGTATGTGCATGCACAGGGCTTCCATATCGGTTTCTCAATCCCCCATCACCCAATCCCATCCCAGGCCTCGCGGCTACTAGGAGAAGCACTAGTTTTAGCTCTTTCTTTCTAGGCCTCCCGCCAACCTCCCTGCCCCGGGTACTTGGCTCCTCAACGGTGCCTGAAGTGTGTACGAGGCGATTAGTGTAGGCGGCGAGAAAGCAGACGAGGCACGAAAGGGCTTGTGGGCTGATCCGCAGCGGCGGAAGAGAAAAGAGCGCTCTCAGCGCAGTGAAATCCTCAATGCTTTTTGGGGTTAAAAAAGACCGTAACTCAGCCCCCGCAACCACAAGGTCTCTACGTAGTCTCTCACAGCCGGTTTTCTCCATCCTAGACATAGCGTCAAGTCAGTTCCGTTTCTAGGTACGGACAGTATCTTTCGTTCCGATCCGGATCGCCCTCACATCATCGCTCGCTCAGATGCGTCAGCAATTTGTGCTGGTGCATGAATCAGGGATGTGACTGTCCGGTCAGCGTCGATTATGCGTGTAAATGGACGCTCTAGCGACCGCTGTACGTAAAAATGGAGGCACAGAGAATGAGTTTGGAATTGCAAGATTGTTTGACAGTTCTACCTATGTACTCTAGCGTTCAGCGTAGAGGAAGAAATCGCCTGGGAGATAATTCCCTTCCCACTCGCATGTTCGCGAGGGCATGGAGAAAACTGGATAGGCGGTTTACGAACAAATACCGAGCAAAAACCGATCGATACCATGGCGGATAAAGTCGCTCAAGCCTCTAATTTAGAGAAAGCTAGTGAAGCCTTGAGTAGAGGAATCAGCTCATTTTCCGGAAAGCATATTCTGCTGTTGCAGGGTCCATTGGGGCCATTTTTCAAGAGGCTGTCTCGCGATCTGACAGCCAGCGGCGCACACGTCAGCAAAGTCAATTTCAACGGTGGAGATTGGCTATTTTACCCGACGGGCGCAATCCAGTTTAAAGGTCGAATGGAGGAATGGCCGGCATTCTTGGCAGGGCTGTTGGCTGAGCTGAAGATCGATGTGATTCTGCTTTTTGGAGACTGCAGGCCGATTCATCGATGTGTCCGGGAGCTGGCCGAGCGAACGGGTGTTCAGTTGGGAGTATTTGAAGAAGGTTATGTGCGTCCTGACCACATCACACTGGAGGGAGGAGGGATCAATGCCTACTCCACGCTCCCGCGGGATAAAAACTTTTATCTGACATATACCGTCGGGCAATCCAGCGAGCCACTCAAAGTAGGCCATGTATTTTGGTATGCGACGCTATGGGCGGTGCTCTATTACCTTGCCGGCTCCATCTTGAAGCCCTCATTCCCCCACTACCGTCACCATCGCCGGTTAGCGGTCCGTGAGATGTTTCCATGGCTCCGAGGCCTCTGGCGGAAAGGTTATTATCGCATCAAAGAGCGTCATGTGCAGAATCGATTGCTGACAGAATATTCCGGCCGGTTCTTCCTCGTGCCCCTTCAAGTTTACTACGATTCCCAGATACGGGTGCACTCAAACTATCCTTCGATTGAGTCGTTCATTCATGAAGTGGTCTCGAGTTTCGCAAAGAATGCCGACCCGGATGCGGCGTTAGTGATCAAACATCATCCCATGGATCGGGCGTATCGAGACTATACCCAACTATGGGAAAGCCTTTCGGAGGGCTATGGTCTTCAGGGACGCCTCCTCTATGTGCATGATCTGCACTTGCCGCACGTATTGCCCCATGCCCGCGGCGTCGTCGTGGTGAACAGTACGGTAGGGCTCTCTGCGTTGTTGCATGAGGTGCCGGTGAAGGTCTGCGGTCGAGCGATTTATGACATACCAGGCATCACCTATTCCGGGCGGTTGAAGAATTTCTGGACGGAAGCGCCGTTGCACAAACCCGATCCCACAGTGCTTCAGGGCTTTCGATCCTACCTGATCGAGCATACGCAATTGAACGGAAGTATGTATAAGCGGTTGCCTGTCGAGGGCTCGCGAGCCGGAGTCGTGTGGAGTCCTGCTCTGTCTCTCCTGAGTGCCTTGACCAGTAAGAATACCAATGCAAGCCTCAGTGATATGCAGCCAGAAAATAACGTACGGCCTTACAAAGATCTGGACGCATCTTTGGTTCGACCGGCAAGGATTCGCACAATATTCTTTCCATAATTGAGAAGACACCGGCGTCAATAATGCGCTCATCATCGTTAATAGCCTGGACGGTTTGGAAGGCCCTCTTCCTGCGAGAAGCGGTCGCCCGGCTATCGGCAGGACGAGCGGCATGGTTGTGGCTTCTCCTTGAACCGGTTGTGCACCTCGTCTTCATCATCGTGCTGTTCGGATTTGTTCTGCAACGAGTCGTTTCCGGCATCGATTACAGTCTGTTTATTGCCACGGGCATACTCGGGTTTATCTTAGCGCGGAACACAGCCACTCGATCGAAAGAAGCCATCAATGCCAACGACACACTCTTCACCTACCGGCAGGTATTCCCGGTCGATACGGTCTTGGTGCGTGCTGCGTTAGAGGGTCTCCTGTTTTTGATCAGTGCCTTGTGTCTTGTCACGGGACTTGGCCTATTGGGGTATGAGGTGTTTCCCCACGACTTTTTGCGAGTTCTGTTGGCCTTCGCAGCTCTATGGATGGCCGGTATCGGCCTGGGGCTTACATTCTCCGTTGCGTCTCAGTTGATTCCGGAATCCGGGAAAGTGAGTGGTATGCTCTTTGGCCCTTTGTATTTCTTGTCCGGGATCATGTACCCGCCTTCGACGATCCCCCCAGCTTATCAAAGCTGGTTTCTGTTGAATCCCTTTGTCCATGGGATTGAAACAGTTCGGACCGGATTTTTTCCCCAGTACCATACGATCCCGGGGGTGAGCATGGGTTATCTGTTGGCCTTTGCCATGGTCACGATTTGCCTCGGACTCGCACTCCATGTTCGGTTTGCCACGAGGCTTGTAACCAAATGATCATTGTGGACGACGTCTACAAACGCTATCGATCCGACCATGGGATGGGCAAGTGGGTGTTGCAGGGCGTGAGCTTCACGATCCCGCCCAAACTCAATGTCGGGCTGGTTGGACGGAATGGGGCAGGGAAGTCCACGTTATTACGGCTGATCGGCGGAATCGATACGCCGACGCGCGGTCTGGTCGAACGCCGTTGCCGCGTCTCATGGCCGATGGGCTTCGGTGGAGGCCTGGCCGCGTCTCTGACCGGACGCCAGAATGCCAAATTTGTCTGCCGTATTCATGGCCATGAGGAAGACCTGCAAGACCGCCTTCGCTACATCGAGGATTTTGCAGAACTCGGAGAATCGTTCGATGAGCCCATTAAAACCTATTCGTCAGGGATGAAGTCACGGTTGCAATTCGGGCTCTCGTTGGCGTTCGACTTCGATGTGTACATCTCAGACGAGGTTACCGCCACCGGCGACGCCGCGTTTAAGGACAAAGCGGCAGCGGCATTCCAAGCGCTCTCTGATCGAGCCGGCCTGATTATGGTCTCGCATGGGGAAGGCACTCTGAAGGAGTTTTGCAAGGCCGGTATTTGGTTGCACGAGGGACGAGCCTACTGGTTCGACAGCATCAACGATGCGCTGACTGAATACAAAAAGAATCTACGCCGATGATGCCGCTACATTTCATGCCACCGGAGCAAACCCAACCGGGCGTCGCGACGTTTTCGACGGGCCTCGCGTCTACCGGAAGACGGTTCAAACCGTTTCACGGGAAGGGCTACACGTTCTGGTTGGCATTGCTCCTTTGTCTGCTGGCCGTCGTGTATTGGGGAGTCATTGCGTCTGACCGATATGTCTCGGAAGCCCACGTCATCATTCAGCAGATGGATATGGCATCGGATCAACCGATGGGCCTTTCGACCCTTCTCGGCATGTCCGGTGGCACCAACCGGACGGATCAGCTCCTTCTTCGCGATCATCTGTTGTCGGTCGACATGCTTGAAAAGTTGGATGCAGAGTTGAGCTTACGGGAACACTACAGCGATCACAGCCGCGACCCAATTTCTCGCATGTGGTTTGTAGACATATCCCGTGAGTGGTTTCATCGATATTACCTGTCCCGGGTGAGCGTGGAATTCGATGAGTATGCGGGCGTCTTGATCATTCGCGCAGAGGCCTTCAGCCCGGAGAAAGCTCGCGCCATCACAACCATGTTGATGGAGGAAGGAGGGCGCTATATGAACATGGTGGCCCGCCGGCTCGCCAAGGAGCAGGTCTCCTTTCTCGAAACGCAAGTCGGGCAGATCAGCGAACGTGTCAGGCAGGCCCGTCAGGCGGTTCTGGCCTATCAAAACGAACGCAATTTAGTCTCTCCGCAAGGGACGGCTGAAAATGTCTTCGGCATCATCAGCCATCTCGAAGGGCAACTCTCCACACTTAAGACCCAGCGCGACGCCCTCCTGGGATATCTGAACCCCCAGAGTCCCTCCGTGATCGAACTTGATCTACAAATCGCATCCATCAAGAAACAGATGACGCAACAGCAAGCCCGCCTGACCTCCTCCGAACGTCAAACGCTCAATCGTGCGATTGAAGAGTTTACGCGCCTGCAGATGAACGCCGAGTTTGCGCAGGATATGTATAAGACGGCGTTGGCGGCGCTGGAAAAGGGGCGAGTCGACTCCGTGAGAACCGTCAAGATGGTCTCGGTGATCCAGAGCCCCACACAGCCCCAGTACCCGATGGAGCCGCGGCGAATCTACAATACGACAGTGTTTATTGTGGCAACGCTCATGCTGGCAGGTATCGTCAGTCTATTGAGCACCATCATTCGAGAGCATCGAGACTAATTTATGCGCCACATACTTATCGCATTGATCGCGCTGGTGTTCGCCAATCCTGTATTGGCGCAGAGTCCTGGTTTATTGGGGACCCTCTTTGGGCAATCTGGCGGAAGCCAACCTCAGCCAAGCCTACCGCCGCTTAGTAAACCGGCTCCATCCCCGGGAAAAGCAGAGCTTTCAGCACCGGCTTCACCGCAGGAATCGGTGGGTGAGATTCGTCCGGGACCGCAGCAATCAGCCCTTAGCGCGACAAATCGTAACAGCCTGGTCTTTGGCGCGTCCCTCTTCACCGGGGCCTTCGCTCGCCAGGGGCCGACCCAGTTCAATCCGGACTATCTCGTAGCCATTGGCGATAGCATCAGGCTGCGGCTGTGGGGCAGCGCGACATTCGACAATGTCCTGATGGTCGACCCTCAGGGCAACATCTTCATCCCCGTTGTCGGCCCGGTGAAAATCCTGGGAGTCCGTAATCAGGACCTACAGAGCGTCATAGAAAAATCCGTCCATCGCGTGTACCGCACCAATGTGTATAGCTACGCGAGTCTGTCCGAAGCGCAACCGGTACGGGTGTATGTGGGAGGGTTTGTCAATCGGCCAGGCCTCTACAACGGTACGTCGATGGACAGCCTGCTTCATTATCTGGATCAAGCAGGGGGCATCGATCCGGAACGCGGGTCTTTTCTCAATATTCAGGTCAAACGCGGCGCCCAAATCAGAACGAACATGAACCTGTACGATTTCCTGCTTGAGGGCAAGATTCCACAAGTACAGTTAGCCGACGGCGATATCATTTTTGTTTCCCCGCGTCAAAAAACGATCACGGTCTCCGGCCTGGCGGAAAACGCCAAGCGTTTTGAATTCTCCGGCGCAGAATTGAATGGAGCGGATCTCATCAAATTGGCGAAACCGTTTCCGCAGGCGACACACGTACGTGTGACACGCAACACCGGCACGATCAGAAACCTCGAGTATTACCCGCTGGATCAAGCCGGAAGTCTGCTACTGAGTGATGGTGATGAACTCGTATTTACCGCCGACAAGCGGCCCGGCACCATCACGGTGCGTGTCGAAGGAGAACATCAGAGCCCCCAGGAGTATCAGCTACCGTACGGCACGAGGATAGGAGAACTGCTGAAGCGCATCGAGTATTCCGAGCGTTCTGACCTCCCCAATCTGCAACTCTTTCGCCTCAGCGTAAAAGATCGCCAAAAGCAGGTATTGCACACCTCGCTCAAGAGCTTGGAAGCCGCAGTGCTCACCGCCCGATCAGGCACGAATGACGAAGCTACGCTGCGGGCCAACGAAGCTGCTCTTGTTCTACAGTGGGTCGAGCGGGCCAAAGACATAGAGCCCTCCGGCCAAGTCCTGATTGCGCAGGCGAGCCAACGGGACGACTTGCTGTTGGAAAATGGCGACACGGTCCGCGTGCCGGTCAAAGACGGCCTGGTGCTGGTGGGTGGCGAAGTGATGTTCCCCAATACATTACCGTTCGAAAGCGAACTGTCAGTGCAAGACTATATCAAGCGAGCCGGTGGGTTCACGCAGAATGCCGATGCATCGAAGGTGATTATCGCCCACCGCGATGGCAGCTTTATTGAAAGCACCGAGGGATTTTTCAGCAAGGCACCCCCGATCCGTGCGGGAGACCACATTCTCGTGCTGCCCAGGATCGATGTGAAATATCGGCAGATCGCGAAGGAATTGACTCAAATGCTGTTCCAATATGCATTGATGGCTGGTGTGGTGTTTAACATGTTTTAACTGGAGCCTGTCATCGCGATACGCATGATGATCGAGCAGGATGGGAGAGATGGTAGGAAAGGCGAGATGAGGGAGAACGCAATCCGTCCACGTCGCGCCTTTCTCGCGCTTCACGCGTTGCGTCTCTTTAAAAGGGGAGTGACTGAAAGTGAACCAAGATAAGCGGCCACAGCATGCTTCAGAAACCGACTCTGTTGACATCCATGACCGAGTGGCCGAGGCCTACTATGGCCTAATGGGGCCGAAGTTCATGCGGGATACGCAAAATCGTATTCATTGGATCTGCCGTCAGATTCAAGGAAAGAACGTGCTGGATGTGGGGTGCAGCCAGGGCATTGTGCCGATTCTTCTCGCTCGTGAAGGCCTAAAAGTTATCGGGGTCGATAGCAGCCCGAAAGCAATCGATGAGGCAAGCCATTACCTCGCAAGCGAGCCCAAGCAGGTGAGAAAGAATGTGTCATTTGTCAACAGTGATTTCCTGTCATGGGATTCTCATGGGTTGAAGATCGACACGGTCGTGATGAGCGAAGTGCTTGAACATTTGACTCGACCAAATTGCTTCATTGAAACGGCCGCACGCATCCTTGCAAAAAGAGGAAGGTTGATCGTAACAGTGCCTTTCGGTATCAACGATTTTATCGATCATAAACACACATTCTATCTCCTGAAACCTCTCAGGCTCATTTCCAAGCACTTCGATCTCGTTGACATAGAAGTTCTTGGTAACTGGCTTGGGGTAGTGGCGGACCGTCGAGTGGGAGCAGACCGTGGGGCAGAGACCTTCC
>JACAFD010000155.1 GCA_013388555.1 Nitrospirota bacterium
CTGCTAGCGTCCCCTGAGCAATTTTGACCAGACCGTCGCCGGTGTTCAAGCCATAATGGCGAGTATAGGGGAGGTTTGGAGATGACGGGGACAGATCGATACGAACACGCAGGCAAGCCGATTTCACACAGAGAGGAGACATCATGAACGCTGATCAACTCAAGGGGAAATGGATGCAGTTCAAAGGTGAACTGAAGGAGAAGTATGGCAAGTTTACCGATGACGACTTGCAGCAGATCGAAGGCAACTACGACAAGTTCGTCGGAAAAGCTCAGGAGCGGTACGGCGATAAAAAGGACGATCTCATGAAATGGGCAGACCAGTGGCATCAACCGTCTACGCCAGAAGCCGTGGAGAAACAGTCTCGCTGAGTCGATGCGATTCACGGAAGTTTTCAGTCGACATATTTCTACACCTCACTTAAGGAGAAAATTATGAACAGACGCTATGTCCTGACACTCTGTACAGCCCTGGTTTTCGGTGGGGCACTCCTCATCGGATCTGCACACGCGCTTGATAAGGCCGGCGAAAAGACCCCGATCAACGACACGTGGCTCACGGCGAAAACTAAGATCGCCCTCGCTGCCGATGGCCGGGTCAAAGGGCGGCAGATCGATGTCGAGACTACTAAAGGACAGGTCATGCTCCGCGGCAAGGTCGATTCCGACTCGGCCAAACAGGCGGCGGAGGACATTGCCAAAAGGCTCGACGGCGTCAAAACAGTGAAGAATGACCTTGAGGTCGTCGCCCCGTCTACTCGCGCTGCGGTGGAGGACAAGGATGATGCCATCACGACACGCGTGAAGGAACACATCGCCTTGGACTCACATCTGAAGACAGCCGATATTGCTGTTCAGACTAATGCAGGGGTCGTCTCGCTGACCGGCGAGGTCAAGGACATCATGACCAGTGCCGATGCATCCTGGACCACCAGGCAGGTTCCCGGCGTCAAGTCAGTCAAGAACGACCTCACAGTGAAGGAGAAGGCCTAACGCCTTGGGAAGGGCATTCGCCTGTTCCTAAATTGATTTCATTTCTATTCCCAGGAGGTAGCCATGTTGTTGCTTAAACTATTTATCGTGTCTGGCTTGATCGCCATCGGAGCGCTGTCTGTCGAGGCCGCGGACATGGAGATGAAGATGGTCGATAAGAATTGTTGGATCGAAATATTCGAAGACGATAACTATGATGCGGATGATCCTCATGTCAAAATACAAGGCCCGAAAGAGATTGCAACCTTGAAGAATCTTGAGGGCAAGGATTGGGCTAATGATATCGAAAGCGTCATCGTCGGTTCCAACGCCTTAGTCCATGCCTACGAAGACAAGGATTTCAAAGGCACCGAAATCACGTTCGCGTCAAGCCAACGTGTACCGAATCTTGGCAAGCTCGACATGGCGAACGACATCGAATCCATGAAAATTAGCTGCATCAAGTAACCAGTGTCGGAGAACTTTCCGGGATAAGCACTGAATGTGCTTATCCCGGGAGGACATAGTCGGTATGGATTTAAGATCAGGACATCCATTCTGGATCTTGAAAAACGGCCTCCTTGCGGACTATCCCTCGCTCAAACACGATGAATCCTGTGAGGTGGCCGTCATCGGTGGCGGGATCACGGGGGCGCTGATCGCATACCAGTTAGTGCGGGAAGGAGTGGAGACGGTCCTTGTCGACACACGAGATATCGGCGCCGGAAGCACCGCTGCCAGCACCGCCTTGTTGCAATATGAAATTGACACGGAGCTTCATGAATTAATCGGCCTGGTGGGAGAGGCGCATGCGGTACGCAGCTACAGGCTGGGCTTGGAAGCCATCGATACGGTGGAGCGTCTCAGTGGTGAACTGAGGGACGATTGCGGGTTTGAGCGGAAAACCAGCCTCTATCTCGCCAGCAGGAAATCGGATGTGTCTAAACTTCGGAAGGAGTATGAGACACGCAAAGCTTTTGGGTTTCATGTGGAATATTGGGAAGCGAAGGATCTCAAGTCACGCGCGTCATTTGCGGCTCCCGGGGCGATTCTCTCCTATGGGGATGCCCAGGTTGATCCGTTTCGCTTGACGCATCGGCTGATTCAAGCCGCGAAAACAGAAGGACTCCGCGTGTACGATCGCTGCGAGGTGCGCAAGGTGGAGCCTACCGACAGCGGTGTCGTTCTGCACACGGGGGCTGGTTTTCGAGTCAAGGGTCGGCGGGTCGTGTTTGCGACCGGTTACGAGTCCCAACAATACTTAAAGCAGAATGTCGGCGACCTCAAGAGTACGTTCGCGTTGATTAGTGAGCCATTTGACAGCTTCGAGGGATGGCCTGACCGCTCGCTCATATGGGAATCGGCGCGGCCCTATTTCTATCTCCGCACCACATCGGATGATAGAGCGATAATAGGCGGTGAAGATGTGCCATATGCCACTGCGCATGAAAATGATCGGCTGATTGCCAGAAAGACCCAGAAACTACAACGCCGCTTCTCCGGCATGTTTCCACGACTTGACCTAGAGGTATCGTACACATGGGCAGGCACGTTCGGTGAGACCGAAGACGGCCTGGCGTACATCGGCCGGACTCCGGAATTTCCGCATGCCTATTTTGCACTCGGCTACGGCGGCAATGGCATCACGTATAGCGTCATTGCGGCGAAGATTATTACCGACCTCCATCTGGGTCGCCCTAATCCCGACGCCGATATCTTCCGGTTCGATCGATGAACGGTCCGAGTGCACTAGCGCCTCATCCCCACACCCCGTCGTGATTTGCAGGCATTCCGATCGGCCAAGCGCAGTCGTGTCACCGGTCTCCTTGTCCTGCAATGGGGACTAGAGATTTATCTTGTGATCCGTGGCTCGACCATCGGCAGGCCGATCCCCTATGGCATAGCGACCTGCCGGTGTTCACCGAGACAATGACTACTGCCCCATCGAACCGGTCTGGCCTGTTTCGAGAGTGGAGTCATTCGGACGGCCCGCGGCATTCCCGTGAGCGGCATCAGTTCCTTGGGCCGAGCGAATCGACAGTGCGTGATTCTGCTCGTCCATCTTCGCCTCAATCCGATCTCCCTGGTTAATGCTTCCGGTCTTCTGGGTGGTTTCGTCGGTATGCAACCTCACTTCCTTCCCATCCTGTCCCTTGACGAAATAGTTATCGCCTTCGACGCGCAACACTTCTCCTTCGATCGTGTTGCCGGCTTTCGGCAGGACGCCATCGATGTGAGCGCCAGTCCTTTTATCACCAGCTTGACCGCCTTGCCTAAGATCAGATTGGTCAGATCCAGATTGCTCAGTTTTCATCTCCTCTTCAACCGACGCCGCATTTCCTGCCTGCGCGCCATTGGACAGACCCAGGCACAGCACGAAACCACAGGACATGACCCCGACAATTGTTGGAATAGATATCATAAGAACCTCCTCGCTTAGATGTAAAAACACTCATAGGCAACGATACGCCGTTCGGGGCATGCTCTCTGAGCAGTTTTGACCAGACCGCTGCAGGTCATCTCGCCATAATGGAAAGCACCATCTCACACAGGAGGAGGGGAGCCATGAATGCGTATCGACTCAATGGGAAATGGATGCAGTTCAAGGGCGAACTCAAGCAGCAGTGGGGCAAGTTTACTAATGATGACTTGCAGCAGATCGAAGGGAGCCTTGACAAGATACTCGGACAGCTCCAGGAACGGGACGGAGGAACGTGTGTCAGCGTCGTTGAGGGACACGACGCTGGAAAAAAGAACGAACTCCTAATATCGGTTCAATCGATAGCGAACGCGGTCGGCACGATACCCCTTCTCCCTGTGGCGCCCCAGGCAGAAGTGTAAGAGGGGTGGTGGCGCATAACGCGCGATGGATCTTACAGTCTCTCCTGTTCGTATTCGTCGTGTAGCAAGTTTCATTGATTCATTATTAAGGAGGAAACGCCTATGTTGATGCCCACAGATACCAAATCTCACGAAGCCAGCGCGTCATCGGTGACCGACATGCTTCGGAAAGATCACAAGAAAGTCCAAGGTCTCTTCGATGAATTCGAGCAGGCCGGAAATGCCACAACCAAGCTACGGATCGTTGAAACGGTGTTGACGGAACTTGAGGTGCATAGCAAGTTGGAGGAAGAGCTCATCTATCCGGCGATTCGAGCTGAAATCGACGACGACGATCTCATGGATGAGGCCCTCGAAGAGCATCATGTCGTGCATGGGCTTCTCGTGGAACTGAAAAAGATGAAGGCCGGCGACGAACGCTACGATGCCAAGTTTACCGTGCTCGCCGAGAACGTTCGACATCACATCAAGGAAGAAGAGTCGGAAATGTTTCCGAAGACTGAGGACTGCGAGATCGA
>JACAFD010000193.1 GCA_013388555.1 Nitrospirota bacterium
CCATCATACCCTCCTCTACCCGCTCAGATAGCAGGTATCATCCGACAGGACATGCTTCGTGCAACAACAATGTGTGCTGGAATATCATCCCGGAGACGTCCCTCCGCAGAAGTCGCACAATGATGCGATGGAAGTCGATAGTGTATAGCCTAGGCGAAAGTCCTGATGGAATGCAACTGCCCTCCTTCAAGCCGGTTTTAACTGATCCTCGCTTCGATGAAGGTCGTAACTATTCGAGCTCGTGCAAGGCAATCCGGTGCGCTCAGTTCACTTTGCCGTCGCCATTCGCTACAATCACAATCGAGACATCCGCACGTCAGCTTCAGTCCGCAAGGAGGATGACATGTTCGGTCCAATTACCATCCCGTTCGGAGCCAAAATGCTGTTCAACACCGTCAGGCTCAAACCTGACGTCACATTCGAAGATGTTGAAATGGCCGTCGGCGAATTATGCAGCGTCGTTAAGCAAACGTACGGAGGCGACAAGGGTGGATTCATCGCCGGGCAGGTGTTCAAATTCTCGGGCTTCGTCTCAGACCAGGGATCCCTGACAGAATCCAAGTCCACCGACAATCACTATGTTATCGTCACCTATTGGCGGTCGTTCGAAGAGCATGAGCGATCCCATGCCGACAAGGTCTTTGCCAATAAGTTCAGCGCACTGGCGTCCATGTGTTCCGAGACTAAAGAATTGGGTTACGACCTGCTCTGGCAAGGCGAGACAGCGAACTGATCACCATCATTCCCCAGCCGGACATCAAATTTCTGCACTCGATTGTTCGCTCAGCCAGGCGACAAACGCTTTACGGAGCATCCTCTTATGCTCCGGTTGATATCCGGGAATACTGGAGTAATCTTCTAACTCCAGCATCTTCTGAATCATGCCCACGGTGTACGATGCACCTTGGGGCTCATGATCCCTGTGCCACACGGCAAGGCGACTCGCAGTCTCGCCCTGTTTGGCCTCCTCGAACACATACCAATCACAATCCCGTGTATATCGAAGGTAGGCCATGGGAACACCCAGGATACTGAACTGACAGCGCACTGACAGATACTGAAAGGGGGTCTGATACAATGGCAGTGATTGTGCAAACAAAACCCTACGCCGAGACTCGGCTTACGTCAAGATTCCAACCGCCGTCGATTCAGGACTCGTCCTTATGCCTGAAAAAATATGTTTGATAAAACACATATTCCTTGTCAGTCTTCGGCCACGGTAGGGCGGATACTGCCTCCACAACTTCTCGCGACGGAGTGCCGTCAATGCGACTGCCCAAATCCTTGATTCCCTCAGGCCGTATCACGAGCAACAACGAAATAACCTTTGTCGGCGGTTTATCGCGGACCACGGGATTTAAGGCCGGCACGATCCTTCCGTGCATCTCCTGGGAGCCATCAAGCCACCCTCCGGGAGGAGTGCCTCTGATCGCCATCGTTCCCGGATAGACCACGATCGATGATTGCGAGAAGTCGAGGTTTTTACCGGCTAAGGACACAATCAAGGGGACAGTGAACTCGGCCCACCAGCTCTGCACGGCACGTTGTAAGGCCGCGCCCTGTGTCTTGCCGTTGCCCACCACTCCATAGGTCAGCGCCGGCTGTTTTTTTCCTTCCATCGACACCTCGAATCGCACGCCACAGACACGCTCGGATTCTGTATCGGTACATTGCTCAACGTAGGGGAAAATCTCAAGCCGGTGGTTTCCGACATCGATCTTAGTTCCATCCACCTTGTACTCAATGCCTCGTAGTAAAGTCGTCACTCCCTCGCCTTGTGGCGCGGCAATCATCGAGGCCACATCCTTAGAGGGATTGTCACAGCCGAGCAGGCTACCCAAGCCAGCCAGCAACAATGAGCCCATGACGATTCTCCGGATTCTTGGAGATGGAAGACTCATGTTCTGTATCAACTGTCCTCCCGACACACTTACATGGCCCCTTTGCTTCTTCCCGTGTCTCACACTTTCTCGTCATGCAATTCATAACCAGCTCTCTCCAGCGCCCGCTGGACAGCCGGCATGAACCCTGTTCACGTTACGAAAGATGCCGCTTGATCGCGTCGTAGACCTTTCGCGCCCGGACCTCGTTTCCTGTCACACCGACCCGAATCGTCAGACTGGTCCGAGAACCCCAGAGGGATTCCAGATCGATCCATATGTGCTCCCCGTCGGAAAATTCTGATTCCACATGCGCAGTCACTTTATCAAATTTGTCTTCCAGAACCTTTAGTTCCAGTTCAGCCAAGGCGGCGACGGTCGCTTTGTGTACGGTGGTCACATCGTGGTTCACCTCATCTTTCAACTTCCCCATCATATACACGGCTCCGGCAACTCCCCCGACTGCGCCAACAGCCATCCAGAAACAACCCGAGCAGAAAAACGCAAGCACCACACAGAGCGCGAGGCTAGGCACCCGAGAGCACCACACCATACCGTACTCGTTGGAGCGCCTTGTCGGCGTGATCATAGGAAGAGGCCTCCTGATTGAATAGCAAGCATCAGCCGACGAGACTCCACAAGCGCACAGCAACACGAGAACCGAAACGGTCCCCAACAATGTTGCTTCCCGCGACTATCTGGAATTCTATTGAAGTCTTTCGGGCAAGACAACCACTGGGCGCAGAGGAGGCGTTCAGAAAAGTAGAATGTCCTGTTTTCTGGACCTATCCCTTCTGCGCGCATTGACCAAGCACGGCCCTTGATCTGACAATCTTATTGGTCTTCTGTGCGCGGGCAGCGAGCACGAGGGATAGACCAGACCGCCCCCGCCCCCCTTCCAAGGCCGATTATCCCCTACTCAACTTTTTAGTTTGAGCATGGCATACTCCCAACACCAGTGGAGACGCGGCCATGGCCACTAATCACTGCTGCATCGCATGACTGCTTCACAATTCGCTCGGCCAAGCATGAACTCACCCGAATACAGCACGCGCTGTACTCATGAGGATTAGAACGCACAAATCAAAAGGCCGAGCGCGCGTGGGTGAGGATTCAGAGCGCTACGATTGTTGGCCCCCTCATCCAATCATAATGTCCCAAAAGCGATCATTCTCTTCCAAAATACCGAGCGCTCTCCTGCACTGACGACGAACATACGTCTGGTGATGACCGTATGGACATCGGACAAGCTCCCTGACTGGGAAATGCCTCCGAAACTGACAACTGATGCTGTACGCGTGGGGGGCATTGATCCGGGATCCGTTGTGAGCCAGACCCTTTCCTTGATGACCCCCCTGACCGATGAGCAGGGTATGCATTTGGAACGCAATGACTGGCTCATTGTGATACTTGGAGCCGTGTCGTACTCCGATATTTTTGGCAATCCGCATGAGACCAAACTTTGCCTCATATGGCGAGATACTTCCAACGCACGCCTGAGTCCCTGCGAGAAATGGAATGACGCCGATTAATACCGCTGCCAACATCCACAGAGTAAGCCTTTGAACCGCATGCGTCCGTTCACTCTCTCTTCTCCTATTGAATGCTCAACCAAACCAAGGGCGTGAAGACCTTTTGACTGCGGCCGTCGGGCGAGGCCCTTCGAGGGGGCGCGCTCCGGGAACAAAGAAAGCTCCTCACGCCCTTGCGTCTCACCTTCTGAGGCCGCACGTTGTGCGAGCACAGAAGATCATCAGTTTCCACCCCCTCCCTACATCCGCCTTGAGGGGGTTATAATGGTGGATCATGTCCTCCGCGTTCTATTTACGCGCGAACGGAGCTGCTCGCCGAAGGAGGCGCAGACGTCGGTTCAAACTTGCCGCCGTCCGGCGTCTCGTACGGTCGCGGTGGCATGAGCTCCGACTGATGAGGAGAGCGTTGGCGGCTTCTCCGCCCATGGTCCGGCTTCTCGTCGGCGTAGTCCTCGTTCTGTTGACGTGGGCCGGCGTGAACTGGACCTATCACGCGATCAACAAGCCAACCGAGGTCTTCTTTCCGCTGGATACTTCGCTCGACAAGAGCCCGTCTGAGACGTGGCGGCAGTACGGCCCGCTCTTCCGCAAGCATGCGACTGCCGTCATCACACCCGATCTGCTCGCCGCGCTCGCCCAGGTCGAAGGCGGAGGCAACCCAGTGGCACGGACATACTGGCGGTGGCGCCAGACGTGGAATCCCCTGGAGTTGTACCAACCTGCGTCGAGCGCGGTCGGCATGTACCAGATCACCAACTCAACGTTCCGCGAGGCGAAACGCTACTGCATCCACGATCACAAGGTGGTCGAGGACGGTCCCTGGCATAATGTGAATTCATGCTGGTTCAACAGTCTCTACACGCGCGTTGCGCCAAGCCACGCCATCGAATTGACGGCAGCGCAGCTGGATCGCGCCGTCACGAACGTGATAGGGAGCCGGAACATTGTTCCTGCCACGCTTCAGCGGAAACAGAACCTGGCCGCAGTGATTCATTTGTGTGGAACCGGAGCGGGCCAGGCTTATGCGCGAAGCGGCTTCCGGGCGATCCCCCGGCGGTGCGGCGATCACCACGTGAACCGTTACCTCGCAGAGGTCAACGGAATGAAGCGGCAGTTCGCCAGGATGGCCACTGCCAGCTAACCATCGGGCTGATAATTGTCCACTGCGCGCGTGATCCCAATCTCCATTTCATATTCAAGGGTGGCCTGGTTGATCCTCGATTGCGCGCGTCGAACGAGCACATTCCTATCGTGCGCGTTCCGCGAGCACAGGGACTGCCCAGGCTACCCCGTCCACTCTGGGCGCCTTGAGTCGGCTGATACAGTTCTGCCAGAACGTGGCAGGATCATCGTCAAAGATGCCTCTTGAATCTGGCGGCAGCGTCGCCCATGCCCCCTGGCGCATTTCAAACCCCAATTGCCCTGGAGCCCACCGGGCAAATCCTGCAAATGCCCGAAAGGTTTCGGTCGGTTTGGGCTGCGTAATGATGCCTTCAAGGACTTTAGGCGTGTCCCCCACATAGACCCCATCAAAGACCGATCGAACACCTATAGCGGGCTTCCTTAATCTGAACAACAGCAGCAGGCGGTTTGGTTCTACCGGCCCACCCGTAAATAATCGATAGCCGGTACCCTTGAGCACTGCGAGGTCCGGCAATGCCTCGGACAAAAAGACTTTTGTGGAGCGATTCAAAATGAGCCCAAGGGTTCCCCCAGACCCATGTTCCACAACAAGCACGACCGCTTCATGGAAGTTCGGATCGACCAAAGATGGGCTGGCTACCAAGAGCACACCCTTTTCGACCGACGACGGCGAAAATTCAGTGCCCGCAATAACGGGAGCCCCATAGAGAAAGATTAAGAGTCCTGCGAGCAGGATGCTCACAACAGTTCTCTTCACGCCTGCGGGGCCAAGCGGGCTCACATATCCAGACGTGGAGGCAGGACAAAGGGGCATACTACGTGTCAGTCGGTTGCAGCAGAGAATGTTGGAAGGCTACGACTCGCCGGCATCGGGTGTCAACTCAGATAGAAGATAGGGCCAGGCTTTGATATCCTCAGATGCACGAGGCATCGTTCATGATTCACATCAGACCTGCTACCGAAGATGACTTCCCAGCCTTACTGCAAGTCCAGCAGGCTGCTTTCGGGGAATATGCCGCCGTCTACAAAGTCAGCGGCTGGACAACGGAAACGCTCGACAGCTTGAAGGAGGATGCCAGGGAGAAGCACATCTTCGTGGCGGAGAAGGATGGCGTGGTGATCGGGTCCGTACGCTTCTGGAACGTGGCCGGAGTCTGCGTGATCCGCCTGTTATCCGTGAGCCCTACACATCAGAACCAGGGGGTAGCAAAAGCGTTGATTCAGGAAATCGAATTGGTTGCGACTGACAGCCACAAATTCTATGCCTGCACCATGCTGAACACCGCCCGGAACATTCACCTGTTTATGAGCCTCGGTTACAAGGCGGAAACGATTCTTCCCGACCACTACGACCACCTGGATCTCATATGTTTTGCGAAATATCGATGAGGACGACACGCCGATGCGGAAACAAAGCCGCATCTCGTGAAGTTGTATTTAGTATTTCGCCAACTTGAACATCTCCTTGTCCCCGCGTGGGCGGGCAGCGAGCAAAGAGGATCAACCAGACCACCTACCAATCAGCCCCTAATCGATCGATCACAAGCTGATGCACCACGGAGTATTTGCCGAGTGTTGCCAGATAGACAGCCGTTTCGGCCACATCGAATGGATCGATCTTCTCGCTCCGGAGGATCTCCTCCGGCGAGGCATCAACCAATTCATCCGCCACGCCGCCGGGACAGATGGCACTCACTCTAATGTGGTGCGGGCGGCCTTCATCGGCCAGCGACTTCGTCAACGCCATGATGGCGTGCTTCGACGCGCTATAGGTGCCGGTACCAGCCCAGGCCTGCAGGCCTGCGACGCTCGACATGTTGATGATGGTCCCACCGTCTTGCCTCTTCATCTGCGTGAAGCCCGCCCGGCAACAGAAGAAGGTGCCGCGCAGATTTACGTTCATCACTTCATCGAATGCCTTCGTCGTCGTCTCAGCTAACCGCCCGCCCGCTATGACTCCCGCGTTGTTCACGAGAATATCCAGCCGGCCATAACGCCTCACTGTCTCTTCGATCAGCCGTTCCACCTGGCGCTCATCGGCCACATTCGTTTGAATCGCCTGGGCCTCACCGCCACTCTTCCTGATCTTGTCCGCAGTCTCCTCGCAGAGCGCCATCCTCCTGGCCGTAACCACGACCTTGGCTCCTTCTGCTCCAAACCGCAGCGCAATAGCTTTCCCAATTCCGCTGCTGCTGCCAGTCACAATCGCGACTTTGTCTTTGAGTCGCTGCATGGGTTCACCTTATAAAAAATTCTCCTTCAAGCTCGCTTAACTTTCCTCTCTTGGAAGGGCATGCATGTCGTCCTCCGTGTTGGGGGCGAGCCAAATTCTCCCTGGTTCCCAACATCTGCTAAGGGGGTGGCCAAGGCTGCCCTTTACTGCGCGCATTGAGCGAGCACCGTTTCATCGTGCGCGTTCTGCGAGCAAGAAGGGCACCTGGCCACTCCCTCCTCATCCTTCTTAGGGCGCGCGCTCCGGGAGCAAAGAACGCTTCTCATACCCTTGCGCCTCACCGTCTGAGCGTGCGCGTTCCGCGAGCAGGAGGACGACCAGGCTACCCGCTCCTAGTCTTCTGGCGAGCCCTTGTCGTCGTAGTATTTCTCGCGATAGATCGGGCAGAGGCCTTTCTTCTGGAGCAAGGCCGTCGCGTCGGCGATCATGGCGCTGTGTCCACAGAGATAGACGGAGAGATTCTTGACCGAGGCAATCCGCTCCTCGATCAGTCGAAGAACGCGTCCTGATTCGCCGAACCAGCCTGGATCCGGACGTGAGAGTGTCGTGATAGCCCTTAAGGTCGGAGTCCGCCTCATCCACTCGACCAGTTCCCCCTGATAATAGAGATCCCGCTGGCTGCGGAGCCCCCAGAACAGGGTCGCAGGTCTCGGATCTGGCCGTTCCGCGTTCGCCAACAACATAGACCGGATCGGCGCTATGCCGGTGCCGCTGGCGATGAACAGCAATTCACGCCCCTGGTCCTCTCGCAGATAAAAGTTCCCCGCCGGCCCTTTGAAATGTGTCTTCTCCCCTGCGGTGAGGTGGAACAGCAAACCGGAGCCAGGCCCGCCCGGCACCAAATTGAATAAGAGGGTGATCACGTCCGACCGGCTGGGTTGTGAAGCAATGGAATAGGCCCGCGTCACGAGGTGGCCGGTCTTCGGATGCGGCATCTCAAATGAAATAAACTGGCCGGGCTTGAAGACAATGGTCTTCGGCTCGATTAACCGCAGATCAAGCTGGCGCACGTCGTGCGTGAGATCCTTGATCGAGTCAACCTGGGCGGCAAACGTTTCGATCGCCATGGCGGGGGATTCTAGCAGGGCGGACTAGGGACGCCAGAACGCCTCCCAATCCTCCTGCCGGATTTGCATCGCTCGAAGCACATCGATCGGAAGACCGATGTTCAGCTGAGTTTGGGACTCATAGGCCACGATTTGTTTGTGGAAAATAAATGCCATGGCTTTTAAATGCTGCAGGCTCAACCGAATAGTGGCCACACGTTCAATCGGCGGCATGGTCCCCGGGGCAACCGGATTCGCGCCTGAGACTTGGAAATTAAGTGTACACCCCAGCGGCCCAAGATTGAGCTGAAATTGGTCGGCATAGACATCCGTAGGTTCGGTCATACGTCCCCCTTTGAATTGAGTGAAAGTCGACGCGTGATATTAGCCCCCATTTTTAGTCCGGTCAATTGACCAACCCCCGGCCATCGCCAAGCGTCCGGTAACGCCACCATAGGAGGAAAATGAGCGCACTTTGGGATTGAAGGGAATGAGAGGGAGATAGCTACTCAGAGATGGGTGTCATGGGAAATGCGCATCGCGGCTAGACTGCCTCAGTGCGCATGGGGCCGAAGCTCAAACGACAGCCGACGAGGTACAACGATTCTCGTTGATCATTTCGCAGCGGCTTGGTCCAACGGACCTCTACGAGGCAGATCGCATGCCCGAGGATCAAATGGCCGGTTTGAATTTCCAAAATCTGCCCTTTCGGTGGAGCGACACTGAGCAATAGTCTCACTCCGGTTTGACTATCGTTCACAGCCGTGCCATGCCCCTCTTCGAGAACCATGCCATCGAGGTCCACCGGTCGCATGTACCCATAGGTGCAGGGGCTGATTCTCGGGCTTCGGGTTTCCCGTCGACGTTCGCCCCGAGCAGTCCTTCCAACTCGTCGTAGGGTTCCATGACGAGGCCGCCCCTCCTCGTATACACCCATCTTCCGCAGAAGCGCCTTGCTGTATGACCGTATGTATTCAATGATCTTCCTCATTGAATCCACTCCACTGGGTAGAAGACCTTTGCGGGACACCGAAGATCAAGACGTTGTAATACATCGTCCCTCTTATTGTCTAGGAGCCAACATGCCCCAGTCTCTTACATGCCTCGCATAGCAGCGCTATCCACCGGGATGAGGTGGTCGAGAACCATTATTGATCGATCGTTCCAAAATGTGGTACCCTGCGTATCAACTCAGGAATGCCGGAGAGCGCACAATGCCCCGCCCGAAGGAATTCAATCCCGACGAAGCCATCGAGAAGGCCATGCAGGTCTTTTGGCATAAGGGCTACGAAGCCACATCAATGGAAGATTTGTTGACCGCAATGGATTTGAATCGCGGCTCGCTCTACGACACGTTCGGCGATAAGCGCACTCTATTCCTGAAAGTGATGGACCGATATTGCACCACCTTTGTCGGCCCGAAGTTCTCCCTCCTCGACCAAGCAGGTCCAGCACTCCCGACTTTGCGCCGATTCATGGGGGATATGATCGACAGCGGTCTGGCCGACCCACAACGCCGCGGGTGCCTCATTGCCAATACAGTGATGGAATTGTCGCCGCACGAGAAAGAGATCGCAAGCGCACTCCGCCAAGTCCTTCAGCTGGTTGAAGACACATTTTTTAACGTCCTGGCTCGCGCAAAACAGCAGGGTGAATTGAAAGATGATAAAGATCCGCGCGCGCTGGCACGCTTTCTCGCGACGATGATGCAAGGCACCATTGTCATGATCAAAGCCGGAGCATCGGCTGACGTGGTGAAGCAGACGGCCGAGACTGCGCTCTCGATCGTGGAATGACCCGATTTTTTTGATCGATTATAGAACGTTCGTTCCACATGGAATGGGAGAAACGGTATCAGGGGAAGGAGGTGCCATATGACCTGTCAACGGTGTGATGGGCTGATGGTGCGAGAGTGGTAAGAACGAGCAGGATCCATTGTGGCGCAACGGCTACAAGAACTAGTGATGGCTGGATAAGCGACACATGGTGCTTTCCGGGACAACGTGCTGACTACAGACCAGTTCACATAAGGAGGCTGCTGATGAAATAACGCGTCGTATTGACTATGCCCGCGTTACGTGGAGAGGTTCTCGTTCACCCCAACCCTATAGGAGGAGAAAGTCATGGCGAACAAACAATACATGCAACTGGGATGTCTGGATGTCGATGCCACAGCCGGCTGCGGATTTCAAGTGAGGGCTGAGACCGAAGCAGAGCTATTCCAATTGGTGGCCATGCACGCGAAACAGTGCCATAAGCTTGACTCACTGCCCCCTGAGATGGCTGCCAAAGCGAAGGCAGCGGTCAAGACCGTCACGGTCACGGTGTAATTCCGGATTGATCGATGAGCGGTACCAGACTGTCCCGGTAC
>JACAFD010000030.1 GCA_013388555.1 Nitrospirota bacterium
AGGGAGAGGCAGGAAGCGGAAATCGCCCAGAGCCGTAAGGCTCAGGTGGGCACGGGCGAGCGAAGCGAGAAGATTCGCACCTACAACTTTCCGCAGAATCGTGTGACTGATCATCGCGTCGGTGTGACCTTACATAAGTTGGAACAGGTGCTCGAGGGCGACCTCGACGAACTGATCCAGGCTTTGAAGGCGCAGCGTCAGCAGGAAGTGGGAGCTGCCTAGCATGGATGCAGTTGCCCCGATTCCCCAGTCAGCAGGACAAGTGACAATCGGTGAGGTGATCACTGAGGCACGACAGATGTTGGAGCAGGCCGGTATCGAGAGCGCGGGGCAGGAGGCGTTCTGGATAGTGGAGCACGCACTTCGTCTTCCCGCGCATCATGTGATCGCCGATCGAGATCGACTGCTGTCCCACGCCGAGCTGTTGGCTGCGAGAGGGCTGATCATGCGGCGGGTTGATCGTGAACCTTTGCAGTACATTCTCGGGACTCAGGAGTTTTGTGGTTTGGAGTTTGCGGTGAACCAAGCGGTGCTCATCCCGAGGCCTGAGACCGAGCTGTTGGTGGAGTATGTGGCGCAGCGGATTTCCGTCGAGCAACAGGCAACCATCATCGATGTCTGCACGGGATCCGGGTGCATTGCCGTGGCGATAGCCCAGCTGCGGCCTCGTGCGCGGGTGATCGCGACTGATCTCTCAAGTCCCTCGCTCGACGTCGCCAGACAGAATGCCACCCGCCATGCGGTATACGAGCGCATCACTTGGTTGGAAGGTGATTTGCTGGGTGCATTGGTGAGGCAGAGGTTGGAAGGGACCATCGATGTCATCGTCTCGAACCCTCCCTATATTGCGGGGGACGATTGGGCGATACTTCAGCCGGAAGTACGGCTATTCGAACCGCGAGGCGCGCTGGTGGCAGGGCCTCAGGGGACGGAGTTGCATGAACGGTTGCTGCAGGAAGCCGGTCAATACCTGTGTCCAGGCGGCGTATTGATCATGGAAATTGGTGCCGGCCAGGCTCGTGCAATACGCCGAATTGTCGAACGGATACCCGGGTACCGATTTCATCGATTGGTCTATGATGCGGCAGGGCTTGAACGTGTCGTCATCATCGAGCGAACAGGGACGTAGCGGTGATGGATCGTATGGTTATCATTGGCGGGGTGCCGCTTCGAGGAGAGGTCAAGATCAGTGGAGCGAAGAACGCCGCGTTGCCGATCTTGGCGTCCACCATTCTTGGCGGCGGCGAGTGCGTGATCACCAACGTGCCTCGCGTCGTGGATGTTCTCACCATGGGCAAGTTGCTGGGCATCTTGGGTGCGAAGGTTCAGCATGAGGGGAATCGCGCGGTCATTAACGCTGCGGTCATCACTTCAACCCAGGCTCCCTACGATCTTGTGAAGACCATGCGGGCCTCCGTACTCGTGTTGGGGCCGCTGTTGGCACGATGGGGAGAAGCGACAGTGTCGATGCCCGGTGGCTGCGCGATTGGGTCACGGCCCGTCAATCTTCATCTAGCCGGACTCGCCAAAATGGGTGCAGAAGTTTCGATGGAACACGGGTATATTCATGCTAAAGCAAAGCGGCTGAGGGGCGCACAAATTTACTGCGACACGCCGACGGTCACCGGAACAGAAAACTTAGTGATGGCCGCATCGCTTGCCCAGGGGACCACGATCATTGAAAACGCCGCGAAGGAACCGGAGGTCGTAGACCTCGCGAATTTTCTCGTGAAGCGAGGGGCTCGCATTGTCGGTGCCGGGTCGGATGTCATTACGATCGAGGGCGTTCGTGAGTTGCATGGGAGCGATCACGACATCATTCCCGATCGCATCGAAACAGGAACGTATCTAGTGGCGGGCGCCATTACGCGAGGAGCGGTGACGCTCGAACGCTGCCAACCGAATCATTTGGATGCATTGCTGATGAAACTGCGCGAGGCCGGTGTCGAGGTGCAAGCAGAGAAGGAACGGATTCACCTCAATGCGGCATCACGGCTGAAGGGAATCGACTTTCGGACGCTGCCATATCCGGGGTTTCCTACCGACATGCAGGCGCAAATGGTGGCCTTAATGACAACGGCTGAGGGTACAAGTGTGATTACCGAGACGGTTTTCGAAAGCCGCTTTATGCATGTCGAAGAGTTGCGACGGATGGGTGCCGAAATCAAGGTCGAAGGCAGTCGGGCTGTGGTGACCGGGCCGACCAGGTTGGCTGGGGCTCCGGTGATGGCGTCCGATCTTCGTGCGAGCGCAGGATTAGTCTTGGCCGGTCTTGCGGCGGAAGGCACGACAGAGATCCTCAGGGTCTACCATCTGGATCGTGGCTATGAGCGGATGGAGGAGAAGCTGAGTGGGTTGGGTGCGACGATTACCCGTCACAAAGGAGGAGCGGTTCCGCCCGAGACTTGCTGACATCATGCTGACGATTGCCTTGTCGAAGGGGAAAATGTTGGATCTCACGCTGGACGTCTTTCGCCGAGCTGGCTATGCCCTGGGGAACCTCTCGACGGAGAGCCGCCGGCTGGTATTTCCTTGTCCGGAGATTGGAATGACCTTCCTGATCGTACGGCCGACCGATGTGCCGACCTATGTTGAATATGGTGCAGCGGATGTTGGGATCGTCGGAAAAGACGTCTTGATGGAGCAGGACAGCGATGTCTATGAGCCATTGGATTTAGGGTTCGGAGCGTGTAGAATTGCCGTCGCCGCGCTCAACGGGCTGGCTTCACGAGACCGGCTTTCATCGAAGATTCGGGTAGCAACGAAGTATCCGAAGGTCACCGAGCGGTATTTCAATCAGCGTGGTATGCCGGTCGAAATTATCAAATTGTACGGATCGATTGAACTGGCGCCTTTGGTGGGTCTGGCCGATCGGATCGTTGATTTAGTTGAGACGGGCAATACCTTGAAGGCGCATGACCTTGTCGAAGTGGAGTGTATTGCGCGGTCCACGGCCCGGTTAGTCGTCAATCGAGCGAGTTTGAAACTGAAGCATGCGGCGATCACAGAGCTGATCACAAAGCTCCGAGCTGTCAGCCGCACATCAATAATCCAAACTGGAAAATCCGCCCCACGTAAGTCATCGCGTGGAGCGCGTCGAGCAGTCAGACGGACACGCAGATGAAGATTGTGGCAGCCACAGAGCGGGCGTTTCTCCCTGCACTCAAGAAAGTAACGTCGCGTGCCCGCGTGCAAGGGGCCGCTGTCGAGAAAACGGTCAAGTCGATCCTGCAAGCAGTGGAACGGGGCGGCGATAAGGCCGTCCTCCGCTATACAAAGCAATTCGACCGCGTCTCCATGAAAGAGTCGGAGCTGCGCGTTACTCCGGAAGAGATTAAAGAAGCCTATTTCCACATCCGGAAAGACGAGGGCGATGCACTTCGGTTTGCAGCCCAGCGGATCACATCGTTCCATGAACGACAGCGCATCAAGACCTGGATGTATCAGGACCACGAGGCCACATTGGGGCAGGCAGTCACACCGGTCGATGCGGTCGGGGTCTATGTGCCGGGCGGCAAGGCCGTCTATCCCTCCTCAGTCTTGATGTGCGCGATTCCAGCCAAGGTTGCGGGCGTTTCCCGCGTGGTAATGTGTACCCCGCCTCAAAAAGGCCCGATCAATCCCTATTTGTTGGTCGCAGCCGACATTGCCGGAGTCACAGAGATTTATCGCATCGGGGGCGTGCAAGCCGTCGGCGCGATGGCCTACGGGACAAAGACGATCCAACGCGTCGACAAAATCGTGGGCCCCGGCAATATCTACGTCGCGACGGCCAAACGGCTTCTCTACGGCACAGTTGGACTCGACATGGTGGCAGGTCCGAGTGAACTGCTTGTCGTGGCCGATGGAGCCGCCAAACCGGCCCATGTCGCGGCCGATCTCCTTTGCGAAGCAGAACATGATGAAGATGCGCAGGTCTATCTTGTTACCACATCGGCCCAGTTGGCAAAGGACGTGGTGCGACTGATAGATAGCCAGTTGAAAGGACTGCAACGGGAGAAGATCGCAGCCAAGTCCATTGCGCGACATTCGGTGGCTTTCGTTGTCACCACCATGGATGAAGCCATCCAGGTCGCCAACGAAATTGCCCCTGAACACTTGACCCTCTCGGTCGATGAGCCGTTTGAGTATTTGGAGAAAATCCGTCATGCAGGGGCACTCTTCCTGGGTCGGTATACTCCCCCATCGGTCGCGGATTATATCGCCGGCCCGAATCACGTTTTGCCGACCGGGGGGACGGCGCGCTTCTTTTCGGCACTATCCGTTCACGATTACATCAAGGTGAGTAACATCGTGCACTATACGCGCGAAGAGCTAAGCAGGGTGAAAGATCATCTTGTTCGGTTGGCCCATATCGAAGGGTTCGACGCCCATGCCAAGTCGGCCCAGAGTAGGTTTTCATGAAGAAGAACGGGTCTGCATCTCGACATTCGTCAATTCACCGAGCCACGAAGGAAACGGATATCTCTGTCGAATGGACACTGGACGGCAGCGGGCAGGGAAAGATCGACACAGGCATTCGCTTTTTCGATCACATGCTGGAGCTGTTGTCGAAGCACGGGTTCTTCGACTTGACCGTTCAAGCCAAGGGTGACATCGATATCGACGAGCACCACACGGTGGAAGATGTCGGCATCGTTATGGGCAAGGCCTTGCATCAATCCTTGGGCGAGAAGGCGGGGATCAAGCGGTTTGGATTTGCCTCGGTCCCGCTCGATGAAACGCTGGCGCAGGTGACGGTCGACCTTAGCGGCCGGCCCTATCTCGTCTACAACGTGGCATTGCCGGATCGGAAGATCAAAGCCTTCGACTTAGGGCTGTTTGAGGATTTCTTCCAAGCCTTCGTTACCCACGGCGGGCTCAACTTGCATGTGAATCTAATGTACGGCCGCAATCCGCACCATATTATGGAAGCCATTTTCAAAGCGCTGGCTAAGGCGCTCGATCAGGCGACTAGGCAGGAGGAGCGCTTGGCGGGGAAAGTGCTGTCGACGAAGGGAATGCTGTAAGACTGATATAACAGACGGCTCAGAGACTATTCGCTGAAGGGGATGGCACACTGATTGAGCCGCCCCCTTTTTAGTTTTATGAACAATAGAGATATAAGTGAGCCCCGGCCTGTACATAAATCAGCGTACATGTTAGTGGCAGAGTCAGCTCAGTTGCGGTATTGTTACGGCCTGACGGCCAGGTTAGGGCAAGAGGCATGAGTGGACCAAGAGTTTTTCCTGTATCCAGTAGCCCACGCCTCTTGCCTCCAGAGGGCTGCGTAGAAACGGTACTTAGCAGAACGGTATTTCGATATTCGGTCGTGTGCCACAACAGGAGAATGCTCCCGCAGGATGCCTGAAAAGGCCGTTCAGCAAGGCCGCAGGCGAGTCGAAACCGGAGGCGTACCATTTCTCACCCACCCACCCCAAGCTGCCAAGACAGCTTGTTCTCCGAGTGGGGTACGTTGAAGATTTCGATAAGCCGAGAACGAAGCATGGGAAAAGGCGCGTCTCGGCGCGCCGGGGTTGGGCGGGTGAGAAGGGCGACTTTTTCAGCATTCTTCAGGAACTGGATATGATCGCGATCATCGACTACGGCATGGGTAACCTCCGAAGTGTCTCCAAGGCCTTTGAGGCAGTGGGGCACCAGGCGATAGTCACGCGTGATCCACGCGCAATCGGGAATGCGAGTCATGTCGTTCTGCCTGGGGTTGGTGCCTTTGGCGATTGTATGGCCAATGTTGAGCGCTATGGGTTGGCAGAACCGATTCGCGCGGCGATTCAATCAGGAAAACCTTTTCTGGGAATCTGCCTGGGGCTCCAATTGCTGTTTGAGGAGAGTGAGGAATTTGGGACCCACAAGGGGCTCGGCATAATACCCGGCAGGGTCAGACGATTTACTGTCGATCAGGGGTTGAAGGTGCCCCACATGGGTTGGAATAACGTCGCGCTTACACGGCCCTGTCCTCTATTCGAAGGGATTACCAACGGCTCGTACTGGTACTTTGTGCATTCGTTTTATGTCGATCCTTCTGACAAAGCTATTGCGACAACCACGACAGACTATGGAGCGACGTTTGTGTCGGCGATCTGGCGGGACAATGTGGTGGCCTGTCAGTTTCACCCTGAAAAGAGTCAGGCTGTGGGGTTACGGTTGGTCAAAAATTTTGGAGTCTGGCATATATAGCGGTCAGGGGTTAGGCGTGAGGGGTGAAGTGATTAGAATGCGAAACAAGCGAATTGTCGCCTTGCGCCTGACGTCTCACGTGCTCCCGCTGGTGGTTCTCGCGCTAGCCGTAGTCGGCTGCAGCGGATCGAAAGTAACTACAAAGGTGGCCGAAGACTTGCCGCGCTATCAGATTCGGACCATCGCTCTGGTCCCGTTCACGACTCTCGCAACGCCCCAGGTGAGGGATATCGTCGATCAGACCTTCTCGGTGCCAACCGGGGTTCGCCGGAATGATATGGGGATCGTGGTGCCACCGAATTCAGAACAGTCCATTCGGCAGACAGTCATTGTGCCGCCAAGTGCAGGGGAGACCGTCACGCAGTTACTGTGGAGTCGGTTGAGTACAAGGCAGGGTGTGACGGTGCTGGCACCGGGTGAAGCAGCCAAAGTGCTCGCCTCCCAGTCGAAGACTCAACCTCCCACCAAAGAGTCAATGGCGGCGATGGTGGCAAAACAACTCAAGGCAGACGCTTCGCTGATCGGCCAAGTGCTGGTGTATCAGGAACGAGTCGGTGGTCGCTTAGGCGCTAGTCCCCCGGCAACGGTGGGTTTTGAGGCGAAACTGGTCGCGGCTGATGGACAAGTACTATGGGTCGGCAACTACTACGAGCGTCAGCGGCCGATGATTGAAGACATGGTGGGATTTCTCGATCGGTGGGGCATGTTCGTCACGGCGGAAGAGCTGGCAATGTACGGGGTTGATCACATGCTCCTCGAATTTCCCTTTGGAACCGGAGGGGAACGGTAGCAAATATGCTTGTTATTCCTGCGATCGATTTGAAAGATGGCCGCTGCGTGCGGTTGCGTCAGGGCGATATGGCAGCCGAGACGGTCTATTCCGATGACGTGCCGGCTGTCGCGAGGCAATGGCAACAAGCTGGTGCATCACTGATCCATGTGGTGGACCTGAATGGCGCTGTGGACGGGCAGCCGCGCAATCTATCCCAAATCAGCGCGATCATTCGCACGGTGAAACTAAATATCCAGGTGGGGGGGGGCATCCGGTCGATCGAAACTGTGCGTCGTTATCTCGGCGCAGGCGTGGCCAGGGTTGTGCTCGGCACTGCGGCATTGACTGATCGGTCTTTCTTGGAGAAGGCCTGTCAGGAGTTTCCTCGCCAGATTCTGCTGGGACTGGATGCGCGGGATGGAAAGGTGGCGGTACGGGGTTGGACGGCGATATCAGAGACCACGGCGGCTGAGTTACTGAAGGAACTCGCGGGCTATGCCTTGGGCGCCGTGATTTATACGGACATTGCCCGTGATGGGATGTTGGGCGGGCCGAATCTGGCAGCGTTGCAGGAGATGGTCGAGTTATCGTCGTTCCCTGTGATCGCGTCCGGCGGGATTTCGCGCATCGAAGATTTGCGAGCCGTGCAGTCGTTGGGCCCACGGGTTGAAGGTGCCATTGTGGGGAAGGCACTCTACGACGGCAAGCTGGATTATCGGGCTGCTCTGGCAGCCCTCGGTGAGGCGTAAGGGGTAAAGGGTGAGGTGTGAAAAGAAAGGCGATTAGAGCGTTTCGCCTCACCCCTCACGGTTTACGAATGTTAACCAAACGGATTATTCCCTGCCTCGATGTCAAAGACGGTCGTGTCGTCAAAGGCGTGAGTTTTGTAAACTTGCGTGACGCAGGAGATCCTGTCGAAGTGGCAACCGTCTACGATCGCGAAGGGGCTGATGAACTCTGTTTTCTAGATATTACCGCCTCACATGAAAATCGAAAGACCATCATCAATGTGGTCGAGCAGACGGCGGCGCGGGTGTTTATGCCGCTGACGGTCGGCGGCGGGGTGAGAACACTTGAAGATATCCGGGCGCTGTTGCAGGCTGGCGCGGACAAGGTGAGCATCAATACGGCGGCGGTCGAACGGCCTGAATTTGTGAAGGAGGCGGCGGAGCGGTTCGGAACACAATGTATCGTCGTAGCGATCGACGCCAAGCGTCGTGCTGTGCCGGCGACAGGATGGGAAGTGTTCACCCATGGAGGCCGGAAGTCGACCGGTCTCGACGTTGTTGAATGGGCAAAGACGATGGCGCAGTATGGAGCAGGGGAGATATTGCTCACGAGTATGGATCAAGATGGACAACAGCAGGGCTATGATCTTGCGTTGACCGCCACTGTGTCAGAAACTGTATCGATTCCGGTCATTGCGTCCGGCGGTGTCGGGAATTTGGACCAT
The DNA here is from genome assembly GCA_013388555.1 of Nitrospirota bacterium. Classification (GTDB taxonomy): domain Bacteria; phylum Nitrospirota; class Nitrospiria; order Nitrospirales; family Nitrospiraceae; genus Palsa-1315. The sequence goes on from JACAFD010000030.1 coordinate 8,403, forward strand.
CTCTATGACGGATTTGTCAGGGGCAAGGCCGATGCGGTGCTGGCTGCGTCTATTTTCCACTTCCGGACCCACACAATTCCGGAGGCAAAAGTCTATCTTCGTCAGAAGGGAGTGGCGGTTCGATAATGGATGTGGGGCAATTAAAATTCGACGCGCAAGGGCTGATTCCTGCCGTTGTGCAGGATTGGCGGGATGGCACGGTGCTGATGGTGGCTTTTATGAACCAGGAGGCCTTGCAGAAGACGGTCGAAACCAAGTCCGTGCACTTCTGGAGCCGGTCGCGCCAGACGCTCTGGGAAAAGGGAGAGACTTCCGGCCACAGGCTGCAACTTAAAGATATGTTTCTTGATTGCGACGGGGATGCCCTTCTCGTGAAGGTCGAGCCGGTCGGCCCGACGTGCCACACGGGAGATAGGGCCTGTTTCTTTACTCGACTGGACCAGCCGGGGACGAAGACCTCCGAGTCCTGGGGGGGAATTCTCGAACGTCTCTACCAGATGATCCAGGAGCGGAAGAGGCAGCCCTCAGGCGAGTCCTATACCTCAAAACTCTTGGAAGGCGGTGTCGATCGAATTCTAAAGAAAGTCGTCGAGGAGGCGGGTGAGGTAGCGATTGCGGGAAAGGGTGGGAAGAAGGAGGAAATTGTCTACGAAACGGCAGATCTTCTTTTCCACACCCTGGTGGCGCTAGGGTACCACGGCATCACGCCTCAGGAAATTTATCAGGAGTTAGCAACTCGGTTCGGAAAATCAGGTTTGAGGAAAGAGGCCGCCTCATGAGCGAATGCCTCTTTTGTAAAATTGTTGCGCGGACTATTCCCGCAGCGCTTGTCTATGAGGATGAGCAGGTGGTCGCGTTCGACGATATCAATCCCCAAGCGCCGATACATACGCTCGTCATCCCTCGAACACATTTCGCCTCGATGGCCGAGCTGCAAGATGCGGATGTCACGCTGCTCGGGCGTTTGATGCTGGCCGGTAACAAGGTCGCGAGTCTGAAAGGGATTGCCGATGCCGGGTATCGCTTCGTCGTCAATACCGGTATACACGGCGGCCAGAGCGTGTTTCATCTTCATCTCCATGTCCTGGGCGGGCGCCACATGGGCTGGCCTCCAGGATAGCGCCTCTTCACAGCATTGTTTCACACGTTGCCCACCCTTTGCTAATGTCCTGAATTGAAGAGGGAGCGGCCAGGTGCTCTTCTTGCTCGCAGAACAGAGGAGGGGCTGGAGCCTGATGATCTTCTGTGCTCGCGCAACGCGCGGCCTCAGAAGGCCCTCGTTGGACGCGCGCAGTGGAAGATCAATCAGCCTCCATCCCTGAGGAGAGAACGAGCGAGCTTGGAGGGATTATTAATATCGTTCGACGCACGCAATAAAGAGCAGCTCCGGCCACTCCCTCCGACTCTTTAGAGATCCCGCATTGAACAAGCCCAAGAAATCATCTGCCAAGGGGTTTAGGGACGTCTGGGATATTCAGCGCACATCTTTCCGACTGCTGAAGAAATCGATGATCGCTTTGTTCTTTCCCGGCCATTCGCGGTGCGTCCCTGTGCCTTCGCAATAGCTGGTTGTAACATTATTCTTACAACCCCTATACGTGACGCAGCCATTTGTCTCTTGGACTGGGTTTGCCGTTTCGCAACCATTACAGGCAGCCCACCATTGTATTGCCTCTTTGCCATACCCTGGGAAAAGGCTGTCATGCCTACTGTGCATGACCATCACGGGTATCGGGTTAGGACAACTCTGTTCTTTCAAGTCTTCGCCCCTGATGCCCATCGCACTGGGAGCGATCGCCGCTGGGATATGTCTGGTGCCTTTGAGAAACGCTATGCCCATGGCAACGGTTCCGCCATCGGAGTGCCCGGTGAGAAAAATCCGCTTCTTTTCGATGCACCATGTCTTTTCAATCAGTCCCGGTATCTCAGCAAGCTCTTCAATTGCTTTGGGAGACAACCTTCGGTTATCTGCGTAGGCCACAATAAAGCCTGCCCCCGTAGCTTCTTGTGTGAGAGACATAAACGTTTCCGACTCATATCGACTCGTTCCCGCCGGCGCATAGATCATGAGTAACGGGTGGGCGATAGTTGAGTTGTAATTCACCGGCGTTTTGACCATATAGCGAATACCAGCCGATGTCTTTTCATCATTGCTGGCGCCTGCATGGCCGGGTTTTGCTCCTGCCTCGCAGCGGCCTGTGTTATCGTTGACTGCATACACAGCCTCACCAGGCATTTTGCCGCGATCAACGGTTTCACCATTGTTCTTTCGGGCATATTGAATCGCACCGGCACTAATCAAACCAATCGTCAATACGGCTATTGCGACGGCAACAATAGTTATACGGCCTGTCTGCTTTCGCCCGGTGGCCTTCATGTGTCGGTCTTCATGTCGAGTTATCCTACCCCCTATGATGCCTTGGCAGTCTTGAGATGCAGCTCCATCTGCACTCGTTCAAGCAGAAAACGTTTTAGGAGCTTTTGATAGGGAACATCGTGCTTGTTGGTCAACGCCTTGAGTTGATCCAGTAAAGATTTTGGCAGCCGGAGCGAGATCATCTCCGCCAACGGTTTGAACCGTGGAAAGATCGTTCTGCGGCTTTTCGAATCATCGAAATACGCCGTGGAGTCATGTGACGCCCAGAAGGCGGCTTCCTGCGCATCACTCTTGAAAGTCGGTCTTAGTTTTAACTTGTTCATCGTACGTCCTCCCTTCTCCGCACCCATGTCTCCATCCGAAATAACACAAATCCTCCGCTTGCGGATAGCGAAGATGAGACAGAATCACGTTCACGCATGCCCTTTCCAGCAAACTGTCACGTCAAGTAATAACCCCTTGAACCTTACCCCTCCATTTTGGGCCGGCCCCGCAGTCCGGCATCCGAAGCACGGGGCCGACGCGCCACAGTCGAATGCCCCTTAGTAGGGGAGGACGTGCAAGACCTTCTTGTCCTCGTTGTTCCA
>JACAFD010000133.1 GCA_013388555.1 Nitrospirota bacterium
CAAGACGGCAAGGATCAGGAAGGCGATTCCCTGCGCGATGTCGTCGCAACAATTCCGAAGTTCAATCGGTCGTGATCGAGAGGGCTGTCACAGATTTCTGACTCCTTCGCCCGTTGAATCCCTTCCACCAGCTTCTCTCATATCCATGGGTTGATCCCTGCGTGAAAGAACCGGAAGGTCTATCTGGTTAGGGGATGCTTGACACTGGCGGTGGTATTCCACAGAATCGCTCACAGACCCGCGCAGAGGACAATCCGCTATGGCGCCTCCCCAACATACCGGTTGGAAAAACCTCGTGGTGCGACAAGGCAAGACCCTTCGTTGTGTGGTACCGACCCAGAGCGTCTCGAACGAGGAATTTGCGCCCTTCGATCAGACCGCAGACCAAGCTCGCGTCGAACAGATTGCCACAGCGATGATTGACCAGTCCGCCGCACGACGGGGCCTCACTCGGAGAGATTTCCTCAAAACAACGGGCGGGGTAGCCGGGGCGTTGCTGGCGATGAACTCGGTGTTCGGGCGGTTCTTCGACATAGGAGAAATCGAATTATTCGAGTCTGCCGCCTTTGCAGAACAGCAGGGAACCCCTTACTTCATCTTCGACGTACAGACCCATTATGTGGGATCTCACTACGACCCCACGAATGCAGAAGACCATCGCAAAGGGGGCGTATCCAAGCAGGCGTTGCTATCTCTGCGCCGCCGCATACGCGATGCGGGACTCAACCCGCAGCTGACAGGCGACAAGGGTACGATCGACGACCTCTCCTGGCGCAACTTTGTGAAAGAGGTCTTTCTCGACAGTGAGACAACGATCGGACTGATTAGTACGCCGCCGGGGCCCTATCCGCAAGAAGCCGTTGTGCCACCGCAAGAGATGGCGCACATTCGCGATGAGGTGAATCGAGTCGCCGGCTCGCAGCGCATGTTGGCCCATGGACTCGTCACACCGCAGCTTGGCACGGCAGATCTCGACTTTATGACCATCCAGGCGGAGACGCTCAAGGTAGAGGCTTGGAAGTGCTATACCGGGTCCTGTCCAAAAGGATTCGATCGGGGCTGGTGGATGGACGATGAGCGGATTGCCTATCCCATGTTGGAACGTGCACGCCAGCTCAATGTAAAGCGGGTCTGTGTCCACAAGGGATTACCCCTTGGCCCCGTTCCGGACTACAACCATCCAAGGGATTTGATTAAGGCCGCGAAGGATTTCCCCGACATCGACTTTCTGGTCTATCACTCGGGGCTCAAGGGCTCGTCGAAAATGAATGAGGGTGCGACGAAGACGGGCGAGATTCCTTGGACGAGCGAGTTCTGCCGCATGAAACAGCAAGAGCCGGGGATCAGCAATATCTATATGGAACTCGGCTCGACCTTCGGTCAACTCGTGACAACTCAGCCGGCAGCCTGCGCGCATCTGCTCGGGCAGATTATTCAAACATTCGGTGCCGATCATGTGCTATGGGGAACTGACTCGATTTGGTACGGGACGCCGCAATGGCAAATTGAAGCTTTTCGGCGATTTCAGATTCCCGATCAACTGCTCGACAGGCATCGCTATCAGGCCCTCACGCGGCAGGTGAAGGAGCAGATCTTTGGACTGAACGCCGCCAGAATATTCGGGATCAATGTGAACGCGAAACGAAATGAAGTGCCCAAGGATGCGTTGGGCCAAATCAGGATGAGTTATCTTGAAGAAGGACCAGACCCGAGTCACCGAGTGTATGGTTGGGTGGCGGGGTAGATGAGGCGGGTCCTGACAACGGCAGGGTGCCCACCCGTCCTCGCACCCCGCCCGGTGTAGGGACCCCGCTGCGGGCGGGTGGGCACCCTGCTCGCTGTCACCCGCGTCATCTGAACAAGTGAGGAAGGGAGGGGAAGGATTAGATGAAAAGCGAGATACTGTATCCAGGGGCGTTTCCCATGGTGCGGGTGGAATTGGCAGCCGGTGAGAACATCAAGGCTGAGTCGGGTGCGATGGTAGCCTGTTCCCCAACCATCGACATTGAAAGCAAGATGGAAGGTGGTTTTCTCGGAGCCCTGTCCCGAAAGTTCTTGACGGGGGAAAAGTTCTTCTTCCAGACATTACGTGCCAGCCGCGGCCCTGGTGAAGCCTTGCTCGCGCCGACGGTACCGGGAGAAATTGCGATTCTCGAACTCGATGGTGTGAACGAGTACATGGTACAAAAAGACGGATTCCTCGCTGGCGCCGATACGATCCTCATCGAAAGCCAAATGCAGAGCATGAGCCGTGGATTGCTGGGTGGAGAGGGATTCTTCATTCTCAAAATCAGCGGGAAAGGGATGCTCGTTCTGAACAGCTTCGGGGCTATTCACAAAATCGAATTAAAGCCCAACCAGGAATATATTGTGGACAACAGCCACCTGGTGGCCTGGTCCACTACAACCTCCTACAATATCGAAAAGGCCACCTCAGGATGGGTAGCGAGCTTCACCTCGGGCGAAGGATTTGTCTGCCGATTCCGAGGGCCAGGACTTGTCTATATACAAAGCCGAAATCCGGGAAGTTTTGGAGCATGGATCAGGCAGTTCATCCCCGTAAGCGAGTAGTGAGTAGGAAGTAGAGGAGTCGGGGGGGGTAAAGGGATAGAGGAATGAGTCACAAGACAGGCACCGCGTTACCCCGTTGTCCCGTTACCCCGGTTGCTCCGCTATGACTCCCAACGCGCTGTGTTTTGGTGAGGAGTTTCCTGCCAGTGGCGCGGCTTGTCTTGTTCATGTCGAAGAGCATGGACTCACCGTCACTTTTGCAGCTGATACTGCCAATGCCCAGCCGGAATCCGTTCCCTTTTCAAACCTGACCGTCTCCGCAGGCGGAATCGACCATGATCACCTCGTAGTGAAATGGAAGAGCGTGCAGGGGGAGCGGACCCTGTATCTGAAGAATCCCGATGTGATTCGGGCTTTTCGGGAAGCGGTCCCCGATCATCTCGACCTTCCGTTGGCACAGGTCGCAGAACGGGTGCGTCAGGTGCGTCACCGTCGCCGGCTCGTTTGGGGCATAGTCGGCGGAGCGATCCTGTCCTCGGTGCTGGGCCTCTGGCTCGGGGCTGATTTGTTGGTCGATATTGCCGTGAGCCGGATTCCCGTGGAGTGGGAACACAAACTTGGGGAATCGGCTTATCGGGATTTTCTCAGCCATCAGGAGGTCGTGAAAGAGGGGTCTGGGGTTGTGGCAGTTGAGGAAATGACCCATCGCCTGACCGAGCAGATTCTGAACAACCCCTACAACTTTCAAGTGACTGTGGTAAGGAGCGACATCGTCAATGCATTCGCGCTGCCTGGCGGGTTTGTGGTGGTATTCACCGGACTCATGAAAAAGGCGGAGAGCGGCGAAGAGGTGGCGGGCGTGCTGAGCCATGAGCTGAATCACGTGCTGCAGAGGCATGGGCTCGAACGGATCGTGAAAAATCTTGGGCTGTTGACGGTGATGGCCATTGTGTTTGGCAATCAACAGGGACTCGTCGGTGTGATGAAGCAGCTCGGAGTTGAACTACTCACGCTCAAGTTCGGACGGGAGCAGGAGACCGAAGCTGACCTGACAGGCTTACAGCTACTCCAGCGGGCGAAGATTGATCCCTCCGGCATGATCCGATTTTTCGAACGCCTTTCGGAAAAGGACGAAGGACGGATGGAATGGCTCTCGACCCATCCGATGAGCGCTGCCAGGGCCGAACGATTGAAAGTGGAGCTTGCTGCCCTGCCGAAAACATTGCCGGAGCCGTTTACGTTCGACTGGAAACAGGTGCAGGTCTCCCTCCGATCCCAACCGGTCACCGTTCCATGAACCGACGGAAAACCTTTCGAATCGGCGTCATTGCCGACACCCACGGTCTATTCGATCCGGCCATCAGGCGACATTTTCGAGGGGTCGATCACATCCTCCACGCCGGGGATATTGGCGATCGGTCCGTGATCGAGCAGCTGGAACAGATCGGTCCGGTCACCGCCGTCTCAGGTAACGTCGATGATGAACCGTGCGGATTTCCGTCCGAGGCCGTGATCGAACTGGCAGGCAGCCGCATCGCCATCCGTCATGTTCTGTACGAAGGTGGGAAGCTCACAAAGAACGGACGGGCCTTTCTGGATCATGAACAACCAGACATCTGCGTCTTCGGCCATACGCACCAGCCGAAGAGGGAATGGATCGGCGATACGCTGCTGTTCAATCCAGGGTCCGCCGGTCCTAAGCGGTTTTCACTCCCGCGAGGGATCGGGCTTCTGACCATTCAGAAGGAAAAAGTCCTACCTAAGCTGATTCGCTTGAACGATAATGTGGATCATCGAAACAGGTCCACAGGGGTGAAGTTACCCAAGAAAAAAGGAGAAGCGACATGACGGGAAAGACGCTGAGCAAGAAGATCGTCGCGGCGATAGTGCTGGGAAGTTTCCTGACGGTCACGACAGCCTGTTATGGACCGTTCAATCTAACCAGAAATGTCTATCAGTGGAACAGCAACATCAAAGGCAGCAGCGAAGTGAACGAGAAGTGGATGAAGGAATTTGTCTTCTTCGGCATGATTATCATTCCGGTGTACATGTTCTCAGCGCTGCTCGACGCCTTTATTTTCAATTCCATTCAGTTCTGGAGCGGGAGCAATCCCGTCAAGGCCGACGATGCAGGAGGCGACGGAGCGACCCGCATCGTCCGCCTGGGTGGGCTCACTGTGACGATGGCCGAGAGTGATCGAGGCACAGCGGTGACCTATGAGCGGAACGGAATCGTGGAACGGCGTGCTACCATCGAAACGAACGCGACGGGCTATCGTTTGATCGATGAGACCGGAGCCCTGCTCGCGGAGGCGGAAAAGGGCCAGGATGGAAGCCTCACGCTTCTCGACCACGACTGCCAAGTAGTCAGACAATGGACCTCTGATCAACTGTTGGCCCTAGCGGGAGAGACCAAGTACTGAGAAGAACCTAGCAGGGAAGATAAAAAGCAGGATTCAGCGAGGCTCACAGTTGATAGGAGGACGTTGACAATTCGAGCACTCATTCATAATATTGCAGGCGATCGGGCCAACCAAAATGGTGGTATGGTCGCGAGGTCGTCACGTAAGGTTCCGTTGTTTCCTCTCGACAGAGACTCCTGATTTTGAATCATGTCTTGCCCACATTACCCCGGCAAGGGTCCCCCAATAACTGCAAACTGGCCCCTCTTGTCAGGCAATTACCATCGGGTGTTAACCGCGTACAAGCAGGCATACGCGAAGTTCCTTCAGGAGGAAGGAGAAAACTGATGAGAAGAATGAGAGGCGTATTGTGCCTGACTGTCATGGGAATAGTCGTTACGGGGTGCACGAGCGCAGTCTCCATGGCTGGCAAAGGTGGGCTGGACCAGAAAATCAAGATTACTTCAGATCCTCCCGGTGCAGAGGTTTTCCTCATGGGCTCCATACCTCTCGGCGAGACCCCACTTCTGGATGTAACAATCGAACGGGCTCAGAATCCGTTCGTGACGCTAAAGAAAGAAGGATATGAAGACCACAATCTCCTCCTGAGACGTCACTATCACGTCGTGCTGAATCCGAGGAAGGCTTCCCCTGAACAAAGAAAGCAGTTTGCACGATTTAAGACAGTGAGGAATCTCACAGTGATGGGTTATCCAGAGGTTCAACAAAACTTGGCCGTCGGGCAGGGAGAATATCTCGCGAGTCTATTGGTAACTTTGAGGGTGCCGGAAGCTGAGGAAGGCAATGCGATACGCCAGTTACGGGAGCTGATGGCGGATTCAGCGGACCCATTAGATTTTTCGGATAAGGTTCTCGATCGTTTTCATGTGTCACGGTTCTGGTGAGACTGGCCGGACTTGATCTCTTGAAATGTTGAGGCGGAGCCCCACGGCTTCAAAGCCGTAGCTTCCTGCGTGGGCGTATGAAGGAATACATTGCGTGAGGGTCCATTCGTAGAAGCGTGGGAAAGCGACGGGTAGTTTTTCTCAACAGAACGTTCTGTTTCGGCTATAATGAGCCCGTCGCATGTTACCAGCAACGGGCTCATTATCCATCACACAAGGAGGAGGGCTTATGGTGAAGAAAGTAATCATGCTATCGGTCGCGACGCTCTTTGGTATGGGGGCAGGCCTCGCACTGGCGGCCAATCCAGACACTGGCCCTGGCTGCGGGCTGGGCAAGCTCGCGTGGGCTGATTATTCGCATCAAAAAAACATCGCGCCGCAGGTGATGATGGCCACTACGAATGGGACGTTCGGGAGCGCGACTTTTGGGATCAGCAGCGGAACATCGGGCTGTACGAACGACGGAAAGGTGATGGCTGAGCACAAGACGACATTGTTCGCTGAGCTCAATTTTGAAAACCTGTCCCAGGAAATGGCGCAAGGCCAGGGCGAGCATCTCGCATCACTCGCTACCTTGATGGGTGTGCCGGCCGAGCAACAGACCGCGTTCTTTGCCATGACTCAGGAGCGGTACATCTACTTGGTCAAGGCGGGGGATGCTTCACCAGTCGCAATGGTGAAAGCCATCAACGACGCAATCGCTGCGCATCCAGTCCTTGCACAAGCTTCAACTCGTTAACAACCAGTACGGGGCTTCGATGTTGAAGTCGAAGCCCCGTGTCTTTCCGGCCCGCCACTTGCTCATCGTCCTACTGCTGTTCACTCTGCTTCTTGCCCCAGCCTTGCCGGATGATGCTTTTGCGTCTCCCGATAGTACCTATCTCCCCGAACTAATCGACCAGGGTCTGCGGACCAAGCTTGCCGGGGAACGAGAGTGGCATCTTCTGCTCCATTACCGAGAGAATTTACTTGGCGGTTACACCAGCGAGCAGGACGACCCGGGATTTTTCATGTCGCCCGATGGGAAAACCGATCCACAGGCAGAACTCGACGCGACGCTGAAGCAGTTCTTCTCAGAGGAACTCGTCGGGCGCTCGAGACAGCCGGCTCAATGCGCCTTTATCGCCCGGTACCACTGGTTGCGGGAACGGTTGCAATTCGACGATTCCCGTTTGCCCAAGATGGCATGCGAACGGTTTGACCGCTGGTTCAATGACTTTGAGGCCCAATCGATCACGCTCATTTTCCCCTCTGCCTACTTGAACAATCCCGCATCCATGTTCGGTCACACGTTTCTTCGGATTGATCAGAGGGGCCAGACCGAACAGACCAGAATTCTGGCCTATACGATCAATTATGCGGCGTACGTACCTCCTGACGCTGGAATAGCCTATCCGATCCGTGGCATTTTCGGCGGGTACAGCGGATACTTCTCGACGTATCCCTACTACTTGAAGGTACAGGAGTATCGAGATATCGAAAATCGGGATATTTGGGAATATCGCCTTAATTTCTCAGAGCACCAGGTAAGGCGGTTGCTGATGCACTCATGGGAAATGGGGAATGCCTCCTTTGACTATTTTTTCTTCAAAGAGAACTGCTCCTACCATCTCCTGGCGCTTCTCGATTATGCCGATCCCTCCCTGCATCTCACCGACGAGTTTCTTATGTGGACCGTTCCTGCCGACACAGTTCGGTTGATTGCATCGAAACCGGGACTGGTTTCCGGCATCGCCTATCGGCCCTCCCGCAGCAACGTGATCCGGCGGAAGCGTGAATCTTTGCCGGCACATGAAGGAGAACTGGCCCTTCGGATCACACAAGATCTCGGTGAACTCACCACACCGGATTTTGTCCGATTGGATCTTACGAAACAGGCGTTTCTGCTCGATCTTGCGTCGGACTATCTCCGGTATCGTGTCGAGGCGACCGATGCCTCGCCGCCCGAGTTGAAAGAGCGAAACCGGGCAATTCTGACTGCCCGCAGCCAACTCCGTATTCCATCTCCGGAGTTCACGGTGGTACCCTTTGCGAAACAACCGGAGTTGGGGCACAAGACGTCCCGCGCCAGCCTCGGCAGCGGTTGGCGGAACGACGACACGTTTGAGGAAGTCACGGTACGGGCCGGCTATCACGATCTACTCGATCCGGAGGTCGGGTATACCCCGGATGCGCAGATCGAGCTGGCTTCAATACGCTTGCGTCACTACAACCGCGATCATCAGACGAGAGTTGAACGGGCGACACTGGCCAATGTCATGTCCCTCTCACCGATTGACTCGGTTTTTCACGCACCATCGTGGAAGATCAATATGGGCATGGACACGATTCGTTTCGGCGACTGTCAGCTCTGCAGCAACGGTGTGGTCAACGCCGGCATCGGAGCGGCGGTGGAATCTCACTGGCTGAAACGGGAAGTCTTCTTCGCCTTTGCAGAAGCAGAAGCGAACTACAGCAAAGCGTATGATGAACGACATCGAACCGGTGGTGGAAGTACCGTGGGTGTGTTGACGGATCTGACAGATCGATGGAAACTCATGGCGACCGGTTCGTACTTGGGATATGTACTTGGGGACAAGTCCGATGACATCAGGTGGCTTGTCGGGTCGCGTTATACGTTGAGTCAGAACTGGGCGTTCAGGCTGGAGTATAACCATCGCGATCACGATAACGATGTAGTCTTCAGTTTGCAGGCCTTCTTCTGAGCGTCTTGACGGAGTTGTCTCAGAAGCCGTGATTTTATCGTTGACATCTTTCCAAGATTATATATACTCGCTCCATAGTACAACTACGGGCTGGGATGGATACTTAGATTTTCTCTAGCACGCTCCGCGCTATAACCATTACAAGGAGGAATCATGAAGCAGCTGAAATGTGTTTTGGCCCTTGCAGGAATCTCAGTGGCAGCGTTTAGCCTGGCGGCCTGCCAGATCGTCGCCTCACCGATGGCCGGTACGACTTTCAACGAGACGAAGTACGGGAACATCGCCACGGCTGAAACCGCTACCACCAAAGAGGGCAAAGCCTGCGGTACGTCGATTTTGGGGGCGTTTGCCCAGGGTGATGCGAGCATCGTTGCTGCCAAAGCCAATGGTGGAATCACGAAAGTCACGTCAGTGGATCATTACGCCAAGAACATCTTGGGGATCTACGGCGAATGGTGCACGATCGTCAAGGGCAACTGATTCTCGAACGTCCGCAATCGAAGGGGCCTTTGGGGCAGAAGCCCCAGAGGCCTTTTTATTTTGGCCTGCGCTGCTGACCAATGTGCGGCAGGATAGACTCGAGATGTGGTCATTCCCATTGGCGCTCCCGGTTTTCTGCTCGTGGTCGCTTGCCCTCATGATTGTATTGCTGCAACCTGGCTGGGTTGCAGCCGCTGAGACCGCCGACGTCGATGTTGGTCTGTACGCACTGGGTGCATTTCCATCGGACCAAGGCCTCGTTGCCCAGGGGGGCAACCCCTTGGATACCAGAATTGCCAATGGGGCTGGAGCCGGTATCAAGGCCGCTGTGTTCCCGCACTATTTTGGAAACATCGTCGGGGTCGGATTGGAGTTTTTCGGTCACGGGAGTGAGATCACATTTTCTTCGCCGGCGCGCACAGGGTCTACTGCCAGTACAAATCTCTGGGTCTTCAATTCGACGGTGAATTTGACGCTTCGCTACCCCGGGAAGGCGGTTGTCCCTTACATCGGGGTCGGGGGTGGTTATTCGAGCGGAGTGCTCACCCATGCCAACATTCCGGGTCGTTCGGACCGTGACTTTGAAGGTTCATGGACCCTCAGCTATCAATTCTTTGGCGGGCTTCAAGGTAATCTGACCGAAAAGGTGTTTCTGTTCAGCGAGTACAAGTACGTCTCGGCTGACTATCACTGGAAGGAACTCGCACTGGATTTCCGCTCCCAGTACGCCATATTTGGCATCGGGCTCCGTTTCTAGGTCGTCGTTCTTCACAGTAAGGCACGATGGGCATCCTTGACCAATTCTTCGTCTATCACCCCGAGCCTTGGCAAGATAAAGACTGGGCTAGGCTCAGCGGCTTGCCCCTTGAAGACGTGTGGTTTCAGGCTGCCGATGGGGCGCGGTTGTTCGGATGGTACGTCGAGTCGCAGGCTGACCGTCCGGTCATTCTGTGGTGCCATGGCAATGCCGGCAATATTGTGAACCGGCTGGAGAATCTGCGCGAACTCTATCGCCTCGGACTGTCGGTGTTCCTGTTCGACTACCGCGGCTACGGTCGCAGCCAGGGAAAGCCCTCTGAGG
>JACAFD010000072.1 GCA_013388555.1 Nitrospirota bacterium
AGGTACATGAACTCACCCGTCGATACGAGTGCGCAGATTGAGCGACACATAACGCGAGCACTTGACCAATTAAAGGAAGCCGACAATCTGGCACGGCACGACCCATATATGAAGGCACGACTTCACGAAGCAATGAATGTAGTAGGCCGGACATTGGAAGAAGTAACGAACAAAAACACTTTCAGCGAAATAGAGTCTAGCCAGAATTTCCTCAGAGCCTTTCGGCTTTAAGGTCCTTGAGTCCACCGGACCACACCGCTCCGTAGCGATCGACTTTCGGTGATCGCAATTGCGTGAGCCGCTCGCTCAGCAATTTGTGGGGTGAAACCAGCCGATCTGGAAGTTCGATCTTCTGTTCACCTGTGAGTGCTGATTGAATCTTCTCCTTGGCTTGATCTCTGGATTGAGCCAGACCTCGTAGCCCTGAACCTCACCCTTCAAGACGGCGAGCCTCCCAAATGTCGAACAACCAGTGGTCTCAGCTTACTTCCAGCCTGGAAATCAGTGCAAGCGGGCAGACACTTCCGGAAAAGTAGAATGTCCCTCTTTTTTTGCCCTGAGAGTGCTGCGGCTGTCTTACGCTGTGATGGTTATGAATACGTTCAACGGATTCATGTATCCACCTGACTACGCTGCCTGTCCACAATTTAGGCGGGGCATAATAAGTTCAAGTTTGATGAATCCTATGGGTATCTCCGGTTCCGTGAACTGTTTTGCTTTCACTAGTTCTTCGAGCGTTCCTGCGCTACACTTCGCTGCATGAGACCCTGCAACCCCCCATGCTGATTCGATGGCTTCATCTTGCCAGTTGCCTGCTGACGGTCCTCCCCACCCAGAGCATGGCACTTGAGCGGCCCCCGCATGATTGCAGGGAGTTGGCCAAACAGTCGGAGGTCGTCGCGGTCATTAAGATCACACGGGTCACGAGCGAAACCACTGTCGGCACGGTCGATACCTATTCCCATACGGCTCAGGCAACCGTCGTGACGCTGGTGAAGGGCAAGATTGAGCGGACGTTCCCGGTCTATGCCGGCCAGATCGATTCGACAGATCCTAACCGTCTGTTCTTCATTCACTATGGTCATGTCAACACTGTTCGGGAAGGAATCATTCTCGCGTTTCTCGCCCGGGATGGAGCGCGATGGGTAGGAGCGCACCCCGTCGATTCCTTCCAAGAAATACTTGGTGGTAAGGTCCTTGACAGGGGGCATCAGGTGGATGCGATGCCCTTGATCGCGGAGCTGCAGTCCCTGTTCCCTGAGACGAAACGGTGAGGATGAAGTCGTTCGAGCGTCTCCAATGGCCAGCAACAATGACGTTGTTGTGTCGGAGACCGCATGACTCTCGACGTTATATTCATTTGGGTGGAGCGTGAACCAATGGCGGAACGCAAAGTATCAACAAGTATCGCGGCCCTGGTGCTCCTGCTCCTTTCGATGGCCAATGTGCCCACGATCGCCTCAGGGGCCTGCTGCGAGACCCCGCAGCAGGCCTGGGCATCGCTGCTTGCAGCGATGCGCTCAGGAGACCTCAGTGAGGTGCAGCGCCTCACTACATCACGAGGATATTCGTCGTTACGAACGGCCGATCCGAAGGAAAGCCCCCGCGTCCTGTTTCATCGGCTCAGTACGGGGTGGGGCAAGTGGGCAGTGCGGTGGAAAGACGTCCAAGACCAGCGGGCTACAGCCATGATGGGGCCGGAGCTCAAGGAGCATGGGCTCGAGTTTGTCCGCACCGCCGTGGGATGGCGCCTGGACCACTGGAGTGCAGGAGAGTGAACGTGCTTTCCCATGATTTGCTCTCCCGCACGCAAAGCTGGTTGCTTCCTTTGCGCTCCAGGGTTTCTGTGACGCTCATGGCCTGTCTTTGGTCTCTCATCTTTGCCAACGTCGGCTTTGCGCGCTGTGTCAATCCACCGATCGAGAAGTCCGCCACGAAGTCTGACCTTATATTTTCTGGGACGTTACTGAAGGCTGTCGCGATGAACAACAGAAACAGATTGGTGGAACTGACGTTCCATGCAAACAGGGCATGGAAGGGCTATGTTTCGGCGACGATGATCGTCATTGGAGTCGTGAGTCCCGAGCGGCCCCCCTTTGAGCAAGGGGAAACCTATCTGGTCTACTCCGACGGCACCGCTCACGGCAGGCCGTTTCTGGGCAAGTGTACGCAAACCAAGAAGCTAGCGAATGCTGTGGCAGACCTGAAGAAGCTGGGAGTGGGACAGAGCCTTGTCACTGCCAACGAGCCTTTCCGGGATCGCCACCAAGAATGACCTGCCCTCTATAGACCGGTTCCGGTCCTCTGTAAGGGCTAATCAATCAGTGATCTGGCTCTTCCGCAAACCGGGAACCGCTCGTCACGGCGAGTTCCCGCCGCTCAACGAGCGAATACACCCGCACGTGATACTCCACCCTCAGCTTGCGTTGAGCAAGAACCTCGCCGTTCGCAGCGGCGGTCAACAACGAGCGACAATACGCCAGTTCCGCTTTCTCCTCGGCCATGAAATGAGGATAACTTCAGATCCGTCTGATTCTGCCGTGATAAAGTATGAGGCGGCCCAAACCGATCACGCGCTGGTTAGTTCCTCAGCTCCAAAAGTATTTGTTTTTGAACCCGCGAAAGCCTACTACGAAAGGCTTGCAAAATCTATTGGTGACCTATGGAAAATAAAGGAGGTTTTTGACCTTAGCTTTGCCCCCACGGGGATGTTGTCGTGGGACGAGAACAGACCCCCTTCCGTTCTGTTGATTCCGGTTTTGTTCCTCCTTTAACATTGCAATGGGAAGACCGCCCGTCGGGAAAGGAGGAGGACGATGGGCGTGTATCGACGACAGGATTCAACCACGTATTGGATGTCACTCGTGGTTGATGGAAAGCGGAAGCGACAGGATACCGGGGTACAGGATCGGAGGGTGGCGGAAGACATCTTCGCCGCCTGGCAAGTGCAGCTGGCCCGAGCGAAATGGCTGGGCGTGCCCGCCCCCACTCCACAGCACACGGTCCAGGAACTCATGAGAGAATACGCGGCCAAGGTCACGCCGCGGAAATCGCCCGCCTCGCAACGGCGGGACCACGTGGTCCTGGAGCAGTTTGGGAAGCGCTGGGGTACCTTAGCGCTGGACCAACTGCGCACAAAAACGCTCGAGGATTACCTCACGGAGCGGTTGGAGGACGTGACGTTGGCGACGGTGAGCAAGGAACTCGGGATTCTGAAATCCGCCTACGGGCGGGCTCTCCGGTGAGACTGGGTGACGACCACCCCGTTTCGCGGCATCACGCTCAATCAAGAGGGCGAAGAACGAGTGCGTTGGCTCACCGATGCGGAGGAGGCACGACTGGTCGCGACGGCCGCACCGTGGTTGCGTAATCTCATTCTAGTCGACCTCGACACGGGACTCCGCCGGAGCAATCTGGTGGGACTCCAGTGGGCCTGGCTCCATGAGCAAGGCACGGTCCTGGTGGTGCCGCGTCAACTCGTGAAAGCGAAGAAGGCGACAGTGATGATTCCGCTCACGACCAGGGCCGCGGCGATCATTGCGCGGCAAGTGCGCCACGGAGACACGCCCTGCGTGTTCACACACGCAGAGGGACGCACGTATTCACCGGAACAAGTGAGCATGGCAGTCCTGCGGGCGGCGAAAGCGGCAGCTCTCGGACGTGAGCCTGCATACGCTCCGACATACCTTCATCAGCCGGCTGGTACAGGCGGGTCGACCGCTCCCGGAAGTGGCCGCCTTGGCGGGGCATCGCGATATCAAGATGACGATGCGGTATGCGCATCTGGCGCCGAGTCATCTGCGCGCCGGGATCCAGGCCTTAGAGCACAGTCGTGCCGATCAGCCGATGGATCTCGCGTTATCCACAGATGTCCGTGTCACGCTGGAGTCACGTTACTTTTCTGGAATCGCGTAAGTGCTGGTGTCCCCAACGGGATTTGAACCCGTGTTACTGCCTTGAAAGGGCAATGTCCTAGGCCAGGCTAGACGATGGGGACAAAATAGGGCCTGCAAAAATGAGCTGGACTCTTATCATACTTCAGACTCACGTGTCACTAGAGGACATGCGGGCACTCAAGACATCCAGTCGCGTTTCCTCTCTAAATTCGGTAGGATGAATTCCGTCGAGAGCTTTGGTGCCTCACCTGGTAAGAACCCAAGGAGCGCGATTCATGACAAGACCCCAATGTGCATCATACTGGTCCATGGTACTCGTTGCCTGTAGCCTGATACTGGCAAATTGTGCCCACGATACCTACCAAGAACGAGCAAACCTGATTAAGACTCATACAGGGGCGTTCTATGACAATCTAAAATCTAACAGGGTGGAATCCGCGATCCGAGACAATGAGCAGATTGAAGCGATGGCAAGCGAGATGGGAAATACTGTCAGGACACGAGCCGGCCAACAAGGCAGCACGACGGTCGAACGGGAATTTGCCTTGATGAAAACTGCCAACGAAGCCGCAGCCACAAACTGGCTTGCACTGGGCCAATACTTTGCTATTAAGCGCCAGTATCCCCAAGCCCGCGCCACTTATCGCCGCGTGATCGACACCTATACGAATCCCACAGACCGACCGCACCGCGAACAGGCCTTACGCGCCTTGAGGGATTTGGACATGCTTGATCCACCCACTACAACGACGACTCCGTGAACGGCAGCCGGCTCCTGCGCTATTCCTCTCGAGTACTTCTCGGCTGGCTCCTGCTGCTCAATTGGGGCTGTGTCCATCGGATTCACGTCACCACTGCGCCAACAGCTGTTTCACCTGTCACCATCGCTCAATCACTACACGTGCATGTGCCGTCACTCGCACTGGAAGGAGCCGACCATAGGCAAGGCATCACCTTGCTTGAGTGGCCGGCAGAGGATCTTCGTTCCACCGTAACTGACTACATTCGATCACGTCAGACCTTTACTTCTGTAGGTATCGGACCGGCCGACCTCACTCTCAACATCAAAGGTTGGCTGAGGATGCGATCCAGCGGAAACTATCACTATACTCTTCGCCTGGAATCAACGCTGGGCCCTTCGGAGAAACCACCGATCAAGTCCTATCTGGTGGAGAAAAAAACGGTGGGGTCAAGCGTTCGGTGGGTCACGGCTTCCGACCAGAGTCCCATTACCGAAGCTGTCCAGGCCGCGCTGGACGATCTACTCACTCAAATCGAAGCCGATCACCTTTTGTATCGAAAAGAACCGAGTTGAAGTTGAAACCGGCAGAGGATAACCAGCCGTAAGATAGCTACTTTCTGACAGTGCCCGGATAAGACGAGCCTATTTCAGCAGGATACTGAAACGAGAGGCAGCTTCTGACCTATGTTGAAGATGTATCCGAGGGAGAAGAATCTGGCGGGTTTTGTCAGCACTCAAATTACAAGGTCCGAGACCGTCGATTAAAGAGTCGCATAGCCACACACCCGGCTGCCACCCCCGCCGCAAACATCGCCCCAGCTAGCCAACTGGAAGAGAAGCCCAATCCTCTCGGTTCACGACGTCGAAGTTCCCGGCTCAAATTCGGCATATGGGATTCCGGTCCAAGCCATTCATCCTCTGATGGCCGGACCGAGCTTTTTTTCGAGAGCATGGCTGTCCTTACGTTACTCATGATTCCCCCCCCCCTCACGAT
>JACAFD010000156.1 GCA_013388555.1 Nitrospirota bacterium
GTGCAGGCGAAACGATCATCACCACCGAACTGGGTTTGAGGATGGGCAAGATCCAAGGCTGGGTGCGGAAGCTGAGCGCTGCTTCGAGATACGAAGTAATCACACCCGTCGGCACGGTCGGTATCCGTGGCGGGAAGTACCAAGTGTCTGCCCGCGGGGAAGTATCAATCGAAGGCGGTGAAGGCTTCGTGAGATACACCGCTCCCGGCGCAACGGCCCCGACCGAGCACCAAATCCGCGCGGGCTATAGCTTCGAACCATCCCTCAATAACAACCTAGGCGGCTTGATCGAGACGCTGCCGAGCGTGAAGCGATCCAGGGCGCCGAGGCCTTTATTGCCCACCACCAGGAGCCCGTTCTGTTTGGGTGCGCGTTTCAAGATCACAGGGGCGACCGCCCCCTGTTCTCTGCGGACCGCGCCCTTGAGCCTCAGCAACGCCATCTGCTTCTTGGTGTATGCAACCGTTCTGGCCGAGCGCGCTTCAATACGCTGCATCTCTAACTTTGTCCGAAACGGCAAACTGTGCACGGCCCGATCGAGCACATGCAGCGCCGTCACCCGCGGCGGCTCAACGAACGGCAGCTTGGCCACCCAGTTCAGCCCCCATCGCCCATACTTCGATCCATCCGTCGCTACAAGCACATTCATAGTGCGCGCCCTTTCGTTTGAGTTTCCATCACATTCAAAGCAACTTACTGAAACCGGTGCTGAAAGGCCTCCGGCGATAGCCTCACGAGAGCCGCGTAGCGGCCCAGTGCCACCGGATCCTTGAAGTCTTCGTCGGAGAGTCGAATCATATACTGACGCGCAATCTGGTACGACTGCGCCGTGACATCCACCATCCGCACTTTTGCCCGACCGCTGGCAGGATCCACCATCTCTTTGAAAGGAATCGGCACAAACTGTCCATTTTGAATCGAGACCATGGCCCCCGTGCCCCCATCGAGAAGGAACTGCGCCGCACAATAGCCGAGGTCTCGAGTGTATTCTATATCGAACGGAATCGGGTCCGCACAGCGTAATTCATAACCGACATTCTTGGCGACGATCGTCGTGACAAGCCCCAAAGCCTTCATGGCCTTCGTCACTTCACGCCGGAGTACATCGCCGATATCCACTTCTGCTAATCGCAGATTACCATGTTCATCCCGTTCGACATGGTCCAATCCACCGAGGTCTCGAGGGTCAAGCATCTCGATCAACCCTTCCGCCAACACGATCACCCCATCGGAGCGCCCACCGCTGAGCCGCTTGATCATCGTCCCGATCACGAGATCCACCAGACGTTGGAGCCGCACGGGCCGCTCTGCAAATTCTTCAGGAATGACCGTGAGGGTGGCGCCGGCAGCCTTGCCGATTCCAAGGGCCAAATGGCCGGCTTTGCGGCCCATGGTCACAGCAAAATACCAGCGCGATGTAGTGCGGGCATCCACCATGAGATTCTTGACGATCTCGACCGCGACATGCCGGGCCGTTTGAAAGCCGAACGTCGGAATGCCATGAGGAAGATCGAGGTCATTATCGATGGTCTTCGGCACATGTACAACTTGCACGAACCCGGTCGCCTGTTCTTCCAATTTGAGCGACGAGAAGGCCGTATCGTCTCCCCCGATGGTCACCAGGCGTGTCACGCCCAGCCTCTTCAAGGAAGATAGGACGGTGGCCAGAGACTCGGCCTTCTTCGTCGGATTTGCTCGCGAGGTGCCCAGAGAGGACCCGCCTCTGAAGTGAATGCGACTGACTTCTTCTATGGAGAGGGGGCGCACCTGACTCGTACTCCCCTCCATGAGCCATTTGAATCCGTCGATGATACCGACGACGTCACAACCGCCGAGGATGCTGCGGATCGTGACCGCACTAATCACGCTGTTGATCCCAGGGGCCGGTCCACCCCCGACTAAAATGCCGACAATCGTACGAGAAGCATTCATGATGTGAGGACTCCTGCGACGTTAACAGTTTGCGGGAACACTGGGTTTTTGTGCGACAAGCTGCTTGATTGTACGTAGGGTGATTCTTCTGAAGAGTCAGCAGGATGCTCAAAAAGGCTGTCCAGCGAGGCCGCAGGCGAGTCGAAACCGGAGGCGTACCCTCTGGGGCACGTTGAGGATTTCGATGAGCCGAGAACGAAGCTGGCGGACTTTTTCAGCATCCTGTTATTCCGAATTTCTCAAATACACCGACCAATACACCAGCGCGACGAGAATGGTCCCGCCGAGGACGTTGCCGAGCGTGACCAGGGCGAGATTGCTGAGTGCATCAGCGATTGAAAGCGGCGCCGTGCTCCCCGCAGCAAGCGCGATGCCGATCGGGAAAAAATACATGTTGGCAACGGAATGTTCAAACCCGCATGCGACGAACGCGGTGATGGGAAAGACGATGGCAAGAATCTTATCGGTGACACTCCGCGCTCCCATGCACAACCAGACCGCCAAACACACCAGCACGTTGCAGAGGACGCCCCGAGCCACCGCCGAGACCGGATCGAGCGATATCTTGCTTCGCGCAATCCGGACCATTGTCTCACCGACCGCGCCGTCGCTCATGGTCTGTACGCCAGCCAGCCAGACTAAGGCCGCTGTTCCAATTGCTCCAACCAGATTGCCGAGATAGACCCATCCCCAGTTTCTCATGACTTGTTGTGTCGTCACCCGGCCGGATGCCCAGGCCATGGCGATCAGGTTATTGCCGGTAAAGAGTTCCGCACCACCTACGACAACCAGGATGAGTCCCAAACTGAACGTGAGCCCACCCGCCAAACGTATGAGCCCGAACGCCGGCGGTTGACCGGTGGTTCCCGTGGTCATCGTAATCGTAAAGAACAACGAACCCAAGGCAATAAAGGCCCCCGCGAGGATGGCCAGGGCGAACATGGTGAGGACCGGCATGGTCGCTTTTGTTTCGCCGACTTCACGCACCCGCATGGCAATCTGCGCAGGAGCATAGGCATCGGGCAGGCTGTTGGTCGTGCTCTGATCCATATCTCGCTACAGAATCAGTTGGCGCCGCATGTGCCGCAGTTCCGCTTCATCTTCCGGATCAAGTTCGTCTCGTTCAAGCGGTTCCACTCGTACGGCGGACACCTTATACTCCGGGCACTTTGAACTTTCATCCGCACTCGACGAGAGCAATGCGTTCACCGTTGATGCCGGGAAGTGAAAGCTAGTGAAGAGATGTCCCTGTAGAACTCGTTCACTTCCCACGACGGGAAGCAGGGCCTCGCCACGGGCACTCACCACTCTCACGATCTCTCCGTCGCGCAGATGTAGCGCCGCCAGATCGACCGGATGCATTTCCAATAGGTCAGTATCGACCAACTCCAGAATGTCCGTCCTGCGTGTCTGGGTCCCGCAGTTGTAATGTTGGAGAATGCGGCCTGTGGTCAGCACGAACGGATACTCGGCCGTAGGAGCCTCACCAGGCGGCAGGTAATCCACAGCAACAAAATGCGCTTTCCCCTTTGGAAATGTCTCCTGGTGCATCAGCGCGGTCCCCGCATGGCTTGCGGATGGCACGGGCCACTGTAGACCGGCATCCGATTCCAATCGGTCATACGAGACTCCGGCCAACATCGGAGTGAGCCGTGCGATTTCATCCATGATCTCCGAGGGATGCCTGTACTCCATCGGATAGCCCATTCGTCGTGACACTTCACAGACCACTTGCCAATCCGGGAGGATCCCGCGAGGCGCCTCCACGGCTTTTCTAATCCGCTGAATACGACGTTCAAGATTGGTAAAGGTGCCGTCCTTTTCCAGAAACGATGCGCCGGGCAATACCAAATGTGCAAACTTCGCGGTCTCGCTAAGAAACAAATCCTGAATGACTAGAAACTCCACGCGCCTCAATGCATCGTGCACTTTCTTTAAATTCGGGTCGGTCTGCGCGACATCATAGCCGATGATCCAGAGCCCCTTGAGCCGGCCCGCTATCGCCGCATCCCACATGTCCGGCGTTTTCATGCCGCGCTTCGCGGGCAACGGACGGCCGGTGATCGCCTGATGCAGCGCTGCCAGCTTCGGATCATCCAGTTTCTGGTAGCCGGCAAAGTACGTCGGCAGGCAGCCGACATCGGAGGCTCCCTGCACGTTGTTTTGTCCACGCAAGGGATTGATGCCGGTGCCGGGCTTTCCAATGTTGCCGGTAGCCAGGGCGAGGTCACAGAGGGCGATGACCCCATGACTACCCCAACGATGTTCCGTCACCCCGAGACCATGGACGCAGAGCGATGCGCCGCTGCTTCCATAGCGTCGAGCCGCCTGGTAGATCAGATGGGCCGGCACACCAGTCACAGCTTCTGCCGCCTCCGGCGTACAGTCAGAGACGGTCTTGAGCCAATCCTCGATGCCCTCAGTCCTGGTCGCGATGAAGGCCTGATCGAGGAGTCCTTCCTTGACCATCACGTGGCCCATGGCATTGAGCAAGGCGACGTTGCTGCCGGGCCGCAGCTGTAGATGCAGATCGGCCAGCCGCGCCAGCTCCGTACGCCTGGGATCAATGACGATCAAGGACACCCCCCGCCGATGCGCCTGCTTGATCCTGGCCCCGACCACAGGGTGGGACTCGGTCGGATTCGCTCCCACTACCATTATCAGTTGAGCCAGATCGAAGTCCTGAATGGAATTGGTGGCAGCAGAGGCACCGAGCGTTTCCATCATCCCGGTGACAGTCGCGCTGTGGCAGACGCGGGCACAGTTGTCGATGTGGTTCGTCCCGATCACGCAACGCATGAATTTGCCGAAAAGATAATTCTCTTCGTTCGTGCCCCGACTGGATGAAATGGTCGCGAGGGCATCCGGACCCTGTGTGTTCTTGATGCGCGTGAACTCCTGTGCGAGACGATCCAATGCCGAATCCCAGGAAATCTCTTCCCAGTCGTTGCCGCGCCGGAGCAGCGGGACTCGCAATCGATCGGGCGCATCGTTATAGGTCCAGCCGAACCGCCCCTTCATGCAGGCATGGCCCTGATTCGAAGGCCCATCGTCTGCCGGCGTCATCTTCACCACCCGACCATCCCTCACACCGGCGTCGAAGGCACAGCCGACACCACAATAGGCGCAGGTCGTGCGCACGGTTCCTGTCGGTGCGCCGTGCGCCAGCACTGTCTTCTCCGTGAGCGCCCCAGTCGGACATTCCTTCACGCAGGCCCCGCACGACACACAGTTGGATGAGGCAAACTCTGCCGCATCACCCTTGAATGAACCGACTCCCGCAGCCGGCCTGGCCCCAAAGCCCCGTCCAAACATGGTCAACGCGAACGTGCCCTGAATTTCGTCGCAAGCCCGGACGCAGCGTGCACAGGAGACACAGGCTACGTTATTGAAGGAAAAGAACGGGTTCGACTCATCGTGATAAGACTGTCTGCGCGCCGGATTGCGATAACGCACAGAACGGACCTCACAGGAGATAGCCAGACGCTGCAGCGCCTCCGGCACAGGGCCAGCGGCCGGTTGTTCAGAGAGATACAACTCGACGATGTTGCGCCGCAGTCGTTGAAGTCTTGCGCTTTCAGTCTGTACGACAAGTCCTTCTCGCACCGGCATCGTACAGGTCGCTGGAGTCCCGCTCTGCCCTTCGATCTCGCAGAGGCAAAGACGGCAGGAGCCAAAGGGGTTGAGGCGGTCTGACGCACAGAGGCTCGGGATCGCGATCCCGGATTTCTTGGCAGCCTGGTAGACCGTCTCACCGAATGAGGCGAGCACCGGACGGCCATTGATAGTCAGATGTATGGTCTTTGCGACGTCAACCATCTACGACCCTCTATCAGGTTACGGCCGGGAAGGGTCGAGGTGACCTTAACCTCAGCCTGTTTCACCGGCTAGTGGCCTGCGGCGGGTGAACCACCATGTTGGCTGCCCATCATCCCCTCCATTCCTCCATGCATCCCTCCATGCATCCCTTGCATCTTATTTCCATGGCCATCCTTTCCCTTCGCTCGTTGTTCCGGAGTCAGGACCGCGAGCGCATCGTGCCGGGCTTTGAACGCCAACATCCGCCGTCCCACATCCAGCAACCCGCTTTGTTTCACTTTGGCTTCGATCGCGGACAGATCGGTCTTCTCATCCTCCGCCAATGCCCGCAATTCCCGTTCGGCAACCTGGACCTCCGCGTCGATTTTGATCCGTCCACGGTCGAAGTCCAATTCAATGGCCTCCAGCTTCTTCACCTGTTCCTCCGTCAGCCCAATTTCTTTCTGGTGTTTTAAGAGATGCTGGAGATGGTCTGCTGATGGGGCATCCTGTCCCGCATGCCCCATGTGACCCATCATCATGTCACAACAGCCATGTTTGCCGGAATCCGCATGTGAGCCCCTTTGTTCATACACCGCTAGACTCGGCTGCACGCCCAATCCCAGCAAAGCGATCAGACTCATAGCGCCTATGACAACATTCGTTTTCATTGAATCCTCCTTGTATGTTGAAAGTTACATGCTTGGTTGGTGAACGTCTTCGACAGCTCTCGCATTTCTCATTCGTCACGCAGGTCTCGTGAACTTCACCCCTTGCCGGAATTCCTCCCCGAAATGTTTGATCGCTGTCTCGACCGGGTAGGGCGCGCGCCCTCCCAAGGCACAGAGACTGGCGGTCTTCATGGTCTCCCCGAGATCGGACAAAAGCATGAGATCCTCCGCAGCTCCCTGGCCGCTCTGAATCCGTTCGAGAATTTCACGACCACGCACCGACCCAACCCGGCAGGGCGTACATTTCCCACAAGATTCGTCCGCTGTGAAAGCCATGAAGTGCCGCGCCAGCTCGACCATGTTCGTCTCACGATCGTAAACGACGATGCCGCCATGCCCAAGAATGGCTCCGGCCTCAGCGAACGCGTCATAACAGATCGGGATATCGAGTTGAGACTCAGGAAACAGGCTCCCCAGCGGGCCCCCGACTTGCACAGCTTTGAACCGCGCGCCCGGTGCCATACCCCCGCCGAATCGATCCAAGACATCACGGAGCGGCAGACCAAAGGGGACTTCCACCAGACCAGGCTGTCTCACCCGGCCACCAATTTGGAGCACCATCGTCCCGCGCGACCCTTCAGTGCCGAGGGAGGCATGCCACGCGCCGCCGTTCGCCAGAATATTGGGAATCGCCGCGAACGTCAGGACGTTGCTGACGATCGTCGGTTTGCCATGCAGGCCAGATTCTGCGGGGTAAGGCGGTTTTGCCAGCACGACACCACGACGGCCTTCCAGCGATTCCAGCAAGGCGGTTTCTTCACCGCACACATAGGAACCGGCGCCGACCACCACCTCAAGGTCGAACGGATAGTCGTCGAAGTCCAACAGGCCCGCCTCGAGTGCCTTTTGAATGGCGAACTTCATGGCCCGCGCCGCCGCTGGATATTCGTACCGGCAATAGATGTACCCTCGTGTTGCCCCGATTGCCCTGGCACAGATGAGCATCCCTTCGATCAAACGGAAGGGATCGCCCTCCATGATCATCCGATCGCAATAGGTGCCGGCATCCCCTTCGTCGGCATTCGCCACGACATACTTCTGCTCCGCCCCGGTCTGCTGCGCGACCTGCCACTTTTTCCACACAGGAAACGCCGCACCCCCGCGACCTCGTAATCGCGAGAGGCGCAACTCTTCGATGATCGTCTCCGGCGACAGGCGCCGCGCCTCTGCCAATCCCTTGAGACCGCCACGCATCTGGTACTCATCGAGCGCAAGCGGCTCGGTGATGCCGAAGTTGGCAAAGATGACGCGGGTCTGTTGTTCCAGAAACGGTATCTCCGTAACCGGTGTTCCGCCTATTCCCCCCACGATGCGCGGCAAGTCATCCGACGTCACGTTAAACCAAGCCTCGCGCCCGGCGGGCATATCTCGCTCCACCATCGGTTCCAGAAAGAAGGCGCCGCGCGAGGATGTGCGAATCAGCTGAATTTCAGGACGTTCCCTCCAGGCATCGGCAAGCCGTCCGGCCCCGGCAGCAAGGGAGGAGGTATCGTTGGAGAGATACAGGCGCGTCGTTTTCATCTATAGGGTTCCAGCAATGACGGAACGTCGGAAGGCGTCACCTTCCCATGGAGATCCTCATCGACCATCACAGTCGGCGACACAGCGCAGTTCCCTGCGCAGGACATCTGTTCCAGGGTAAATCGCCTTTCAGGCTCGTGGTCTCCGACAGAAACGCGCAGGTGATCTTGGATCGTCCGAAGGACACGTCCTCCGTGATTGGCCATGCAGGATTCGCCCATACAGACTCGAATGAGGTGTCGACCGGCCGATTGAATCCGGAGATCCGAATAATAGGACAAGACCCCGGAGACCTGAGCATCCGATACGCCTAGCACTCGCGCAATCTGGGAAATAGCACTCGTCGGCACATGCCCTAAAGCCGACTGGACAGCCAGCAACGCTTTGAGAATATTAGGTTTGTCCGGCGGCATAGGGCGACAAGGTTCGAGCGACTCGGCCAGTCCGGACCTGCCCCGAGTTGTCATCGAGCGACCTCGTCGAGGCCCACATGAGCTCTCAGCTTATTGTAGTCGAACGCTGCATGGCCCGTGCGCCTGACTCCAGGGTCATAGCGCTCCATGTCGCGGATCAAAGCAGCGACCTGCTCGCGACCTGCTGCTGAGGCTGCAACGTGACGAGGCATATGATCCCCGAGCGACGGACAGGCCCGTTCCGCCCACTCTAAGTACAGGGTTTCTAAAAATCTACTTAGAAGGACCCGATCTTCCTCGGCCGAAATGATTAAGGTAAGGGGTTCTTCGACTGCCAATTCTGACTCCTTGATCTGCCGGGGTGGCGGTGTACTGGTCTCGCCCCGAAAATGAAGAGAGAATCCGAACGTCGCAGCCAGCTTGTGTTTGACGGCATCGAGCCGCTCTCGCGAATCGCACTCGACCCACAACTGGGTCGCAGTAAGGATCAACCTTGCGACCACCGAGGGTTCAAGAGCCCCGGATGCTCGCCTCTGCACGAAGTATAGAGCCTTTTTCGAGGGAGAGGCTTCACCAGGTGGAGGAACCGCCGCTTCCCGCTCGAATCCTTCAAGGGCTGCAAGTGTGTCACCCATGTATCCGTACTCGCTATGATCGTACAGGGCCAAGGCATACAGATAGGGGTGCCCCTCTTTCACCACATAGCGAATACTCACCACTGCGTCGAGGAGCGCGGCAAGCCTCATGCGGGCGAAGGTCCACAGCAAGACATGCCCATAGCGCTTGGCGAATTCCGACCAATCGCCGAGTTCGAATGACCCGGATGAAATCTCCACCTGCCGCCGATAGTCGAGTGTGGCATTCAACAGACCCTTACCGTCCTCGGTGGACAATAGGATCGCGGGACCTGCGATCACCGCCCGTTCCCATTCTACATCGCCAGGCTCGCGAATCAGCCGCGTCAATAACACTTGTCCCGGTTGCAATCCCTTGCTGAACTCTCCGCCCGGCACACGATAGACCCGTGCATCTCCTATTGATCGGAAGACCAGGCGCCGTTCCTGTTCGTCGGCCGAAAGGAATTCGGCCAGATCAAGATAGGAATGTTTCAGCGGGTCCAGCCACTCACGCTCTTGTTGCGGAATATGTTCCGTGATGACGTCGCGCAACTGCTCGATCAGCGTCAGTTGTCCATCCTGCGGGTAGAAGTCGGCGTAGAGTAAGAGGTTCGCTAACTCTGTTTCCTCCGGCAGGGGGGACAAGAGCGCCCCCCCACCTCTCTCAAGATAGGGCTGAAGGGCAAGCCCCAGCGCGATCTGCCGCTGGGCAACCATCCTCGGCTCTAACGAAAGGGACTCCAACCGAGTGAGCAACGCATCGAGCGAAGGGACAAGAGGTACCCAGAGGCCGGCTGTCGCTTCATTCGCGAGCTTCATGAATTTCTTCCATCACGATAGCCTCGGCGTCAAGCCAGTTTTCGAGATCCTGATCCTCTCGGTACCCTCGTTCTTGCCACAATTCGTAGGCCTTTCTCGAAATACGTTCCCTCATGCCGTCCGGCAGCTCAATCGCTTGTGGTGATGCGGCCAAGGGGGAACGCTTTGAGGATTTCTTTTTTATTGGGGGTTTTACTGCGCTTGTCATGACCCACTCCTTGGTTAACTGTGTGTTACGGGAGTGATTTCTGTCGAAATCACCTTACTATGGCCAGGTCCGAACCTCGGGCTACGTACTGCGATGACAGGACAGAGCGCTTTTCGCAGGACTGCTTCCGCTACGCTGCCGGAAATGCTGTGCGAGATCCCTCGCCGCCCGTGCGTGCCCATGACGATGAGGTCGCAAGGTAGGGTCCTGGCAGAATCAAGAATTGAATCGGCCGGAAGGCCTCCACGGAGCTGGGACTCCATCGGTACGAGGAAATGCTGGTGAGAGGATATTAACTCCGCCATTCGTTTCGTCCAACTCTTGCGCTCCTGCTCGCGTGCCTTGCTGCCGCCGAAGCTAAAATCCAAGCCGTATGAGACGGGCTCCAGAACATGCAGCAACTTAAGGGAGGCCTTTGCCTGCTGGGCCACCACGACCGCATACTCCAAGGCATCAAGGGAACAATCGGAAAAATCGACCGGCACGAGGATCCGCTCCAGCGTGACCGGCCTCGACAGGGTGCCATTATCCTCAGCGTCCGCCGGCTCTGTTCGCACGGTCAGCACCGGGCAGGGGGCTCCACGAATGACCCGCTCGGCGGTACTGCCTAACAAGATATGCGCAAGGCCGGTCTTCCCCCTGGTCCCTACGACGATGAGATCCGAGTCCTCTGCCTTCGCGACTGTGATCACCTCTTCGCTCGGAATCCCCGTAGCCACCCTAGTCGTAACCGCAATGCCTCGCCGCTCCGCACGCACCTTGAGGTCGACTAACTGCGACGATGCCTGCTTGAGCAGATCCTCCAAGTATTGCTGATTAACCGGATAATCGGGATTGAGCCCCGGTGGAAATTCCGCGACACCGAGCACCGTCAAAGAAGCCCTCCACGAACAGGCGAGGGAACAGGCATAGTCTTCTGCCCGCTTAGCCCAGGGTGAAAAATCTGTAGCAAACAAAATTTGCTTAATCAAGGGTGTTGTCTCCTCATACCCGCGAGGCGTGCGGGAAAAGCGCGAAACGCGCGACAGGTGCAGATCGAACGTTCACCTTGTCTCACCCGTCTCGCCTTTCCCGCGAGTCCCGCCTGTCGCGCTCGACTGTCTTCTTATACCGCCTCCACGCTCAGCAAGAGCAGCTCACCGGTCATGTTCGGATGGATCGAGCAACGGAATTCATGGCGGCCAGGGCGTGTCATGTTGAACCGAATGACCATATCCCGTTTGGGGTCGAGATAGGCTCCGCCCAGACCTCGCCCATAGACGATCACCCCGTCTTTCTCGATCTGAGTGGGGAGGCCTTCAAACATGGCCGAGCCAAAATCGTGCCGTTCGGCATCCTCATTCCTGACCTTAATGACTGTGGGGAATCCGAGACGAAGCACATCCTGTTTGGTCACGAACTTGAAATCCTTGATCACGACCTCGACGACCTGCTCTGACTGCGAAAGCACCGGCCCTGCAGCCTCCCACCAGAACCAC
The DNA here is from genome assembly GCA_013388555.1 of Nitrospirota bacterium. Taxonomy (GTDB): domain Bacteria; phylum Nitrospirota; class Nitrospiria; order Nitrospirales; family Nitrospiraceae; genus Palsa-1315. The sequence goes on from JACAFD010000156.1 coordinate 11,518, forward strand.
CCTGTGACGGCAAGCACCAGAAGCCATCCCCGCTGCGCCTTCTGACTTTTCATGCCCACCTCCCTTTCAACGTATGTTCGACTGATCGTCTCGGCTTGGACGGCAATGGAACAGTCAACACAGGGCAGCCGGCGGTCCGGACCACCTTTTCTGCTGTACTGCCGAAAAAAATCTTGTCCACGTTACCTGAACGCCCGCCGTAACTCCCCATCACCACCAGATCCACTTTTTCCATCCTGGCCATCTTCGCGATCTCCACAAAGGGCCCGCCCTCCGATACGATCCGCCTCACGGTTACCCCCTTGGCTGCCTCTGATTCGAGCAATCGCCGCACATTCAGTCTTGCATAATGCCGCAGCCGACGCTTTTGGCCTTGTGCATCCGAAGGCACCGCCAATAACCCCAGTTGATTGAAGGTCGCCAGGGTACCGGTGTCGATCACGTGTAGCAGCAGCAACTCGGCTTTAAATGTCTTGGCGATGGTCAGCGCGACGCGAAAGGCTTCTTCCGAGCAAGGAGAAAAGTCTATCGGCACAAGAATCTTTTTAAAAAGCGCTTCAGCCATGTCACCCTCCAACAATCTGACTCATCTCTTCTTCTCAGCAAGGCCGGTGCCATCCAATTCAGGCTGAACGCTGAGAGCTGAGAGCTTTATGGAATCAAAGAATTTCTCTCTCCTGCCATACCCCAAGCCATCGGCCATCGGTTCTTTGCATGTTAAGCGGGGGTGTCCTGCTACAGTTTGGCTTTCCACTCTGTGGCAAAAGGCAACAGATCCCTCTTCGCTCCTTATGACTCACCTCTCACGCTTCACGTTTCACGCTTCACGAGGCTATTACGGCAACGGCACCAGACTTGCTGCTCTCTGTGTAGCGCGAAACGGGGAACGGACCCATGACAAGGACACAATGGCTGTTGCTGGGAGCTGTCCTAGTCGGACTCGCAGTGGGGGTCTACATCTTGTTTTTCTGCCCCACTGATTGTCAGTGAGCATCGAATGGGTACCGCGCGACGATATGGACGGTTTTCCCATGATCGCCCCGTAACATTGATCAGGGTCGCAGCGCTCAAGATGAGGGGCAATGAGTGAAACAACGGTAAAACTCACGCGGGGGTCTCTGTCCCTCGAAGGAACCCTCGGCCTTCCGGCGCAGGCGCTTGGAATAGTGGTCTTCGCGCACGGAAGCGGCAGCGGGCGATTCAGCCCCCGCAATAATTTCGTTGCCCGTAAGCTCCAGCAAGGAAGGGTAGCCACGCTCCTGATCGATCTCCTGACTCCCGATGAAGCAGAGGACCGGAGTAAGGTCTTCGACATCGACCTCCTGGCTGATCGGGTTCTCTGGTCCAAAGACTGGCTCGAACAGGACGGTCGAACGAAGGGCCTGGACCTCGGCTATTTCGGTGCCAGTACCGGAGCCGGCGCGGCCCTGCAAGCGGCAGCCAGGGATCCCTCGTCCATTCGAGCTGTCGTGTCGCGGGGTGGCAGACCAGATCTGGCCGAACCCTACCTCTCGTCGGTCACAGCGCCGACAATGCTGATTGTCGGCGGAAACGACGAACCGGTCATCGAGATGAATCGAGCGGCTTACCGGTTGCTGACCTGCCCTAAACGTATGGTCATCGTGCCTGGCGCCTCGCACCTGTTCGAAGAACCAGGCACGCTCGAAGAGGTGGCTGAGCATGCGCTTATCTGGTTTCAGCAATACTTTCGCCCTGCCTCGCCGAGGGCACAGGCCCACGAACAAAGGAGCGTCCTCGATGAAAACCATACTCGCGGTTGACGGATCGGATAATTCCTATGAGGCAGTTCACGCTCTGAAATACTTTGCCCGGGCAGAACAGCTCACCCTGTTTCACGTGCTGGACGTTCCGAAACCGGCCTATCCGATGATGATGCCGGAAGCGGCGGAAGAGATTTATAAGACTCTCGAGCAGAGCATGAGAGAAGACGGCGAGCGGCTGCTCGATCGAATCCAGTCCCTCCTCCCGCCGCACGCAGGCCCTTCGACGAAACAGCTTCGAATTGGGTCTCCGGCAGAGGCCATTGTATCGATGGCTGAAGAGCAGAAGGCCGATCTCATCGTGATGGGGGCACGGGGCCTTGGCCCCGTCAAAGAGCGGCTGTTCGGCAGTGTGTCACATCGCGTCCTCACCCTGGCCCCCTGCGCCACCTTGATCGTCAACGGCCCGGTCAAGGCCATGAAAGAGATCCTGCTGCCGCTCCAGGGGCAGTCTGACGCGGAGGCAGCGGTTCGTTTTCTCCAACTCAAGCCGTTTCACGACACAATGAAGGTCACACTGCTCACCGTATTGCCTGAAACAGCACCACCCTGGCCAAACGATGCCGCTGCGGCCGCTGCCTCTACCGAGATATTGGAGAAGCAGACTGACTTCCTCAACGGTGTCGCGGAACGGCTTCGCGCCATCGGTTATCAGGCGCACGGAGTTGCTACGGTCGGCATACCTGCTACCATCATCCTGCAACAAGCGACTACGCTAAGATCGGACCTGATTCTGATGGGCACAAGAGGCCGGCAAGGAATCACCCGCTTCATGCTCGGCAGCGTATCCCATGCCGTCTTACACAACACGCCCTGCCCGGTCCTGGTGTTTCGCTGAGGAAAGGGCTGATCTGGACGAGATAGACCAGGTGGACCTCTTGACGGCTATTTTAGCTCCGCACAAGCAGGACCGCAGCCAGCAGAACGGCCAGCGTCAGCAGGAGAGCACTGCGGGCGATCCAGGGAGACCATCCAACCATAGCGTGGTCGGACCTGGTTCGGCTCTCCACCGGAATCTGCAATATCTTCCCGACACGAGGCCCGACGATGAGATCGTGAGTCCCGGTGACAAGAAGAAGTATCGCCACAAGTCCCAGCTTGATGCTCAGGATCGTCGGCCATCCCGACGGGTTCATGATCGGAATCCCTCGTTCATGCAGCAACATGGGGCCGGTGAGCAAGAGGATGGTGATCGACCCCCAGACCACCACACGAAACCTCATGGCGATAGTCCGAAAGAGCAACGCCTTCTGTGACGCAAACTGTTCACGTCTCAGCACCGGCACCAGCACAACAGACAGAAAGATCGTCCCGCCGATCCAGCTGACCGCCGCAAAGACATGGAACCAGACCAGCAAGACCGTCATTGCCGCCAATCCATTGATGAATCCATGCTATTCATGCCGCGCAACAAGCACGATCCGAACCCTGCAGCCTGCTTTACCCGTCACGCTTTTCCCGCCAGTCGCGCACGCCTCGCTTGAATGTGGCATCAGCCGCCGAGCGTGTCGAGCGTTTCCTTGAGGCTCTTGCGAATGCAGGTGAAGATCGGCGTATCCCGCAACGTATAGCGTGAGCCCTCGGTTTCGCGCAGCGCCATCACGAGATCCAGGAAATCTTCCGGCTTATCGCTCTCAAAGGCCACGACCCATTCCTGATCATCCAACCCGAAGGAATAGCTCGTGTTCAGCTTCACCGACGGGAACCGATGGCCGACTTCGATATGCTCGTCCATCATGCCTTGCCGCGCTGCCTTCGTGAGCAGGAACCATTCGCGCGTCTTCAGGAACGGGTAGACGAAAATGTACTTGGCTTTTCCCGGCACGACGGTCAGACGTTTGCCCTCTTGATTTTCGTGGGTGTGATGATCCACGTAGACTGAGCGCTTGGTGATCGAGAGATACGAGTAGGGAGTGCTCAGGTATTGTCCCAGGCCCGAGGCCAGGATCTTCGTGGTCATGTCCTGGAAGAGTTCCAGCTCGTAGCCGATCCGCCACAGCATGATATCGCAGTCGCCCCGGATTCCGATGCAGGAGTAGGCCACCACGAGCACCTTGCCGGCGTAGTCCTCAACCGCACGCAGGAACTCCTGCTTGCCTTTGGTGCGCTCGCTCTCGGGCAGGCGCCGCCAGGCCGGATCGATTTTATAAAAGACGAAGTTCACATATTGGCGTTTAGGTGCTTGGGGCGCCGGGGTTTGTTCAGGGGTCGGCATCGAAACTCCTCCTTGTAACTTCTGCAATTGCCGAAGTTCAGGCAAGAGGCACGGGGCTAGCTCCCTGCCTTCGTTCGCTCACTCCATCGGCCAGAGCTCATGATTGTGCTGAACCCGATCACACCGATGATGATCAAGAAAAAGAGGAAAGCCCCCACGAGACAAACGTCGCGCGCAGTTCCGTGATCATAATGACCCACCCCCTTTGCTCTTAATCCGCCCTAGAGATAGCGGTAGAGCATGTCACACTTCATCATCTCATCATCCTGTTTCAGAATCCGATTGCTACATAGGGACCGATGGTCCAGAAATTATTGACCGTGTTGGTTTGATTAGAGCCCACGTGGTATCGGCTGTCCACGCCGAGCCACAACTCTTTCCAAACCCGATATTCCCCGCCGGCGCCGAACTGCACGCCAATGTCCAAGTATTGAGTCTGATTGGAAGGCGGGCTGATCACGTTAAAATCCAGCCCAACTGGAATAACCCAGGGTTGGAAATCGGTTCCCTGCATGAACTTCACTTTTGGCGATACGCTGACCGTCAACATGGTCAGTTGCACCTGCGTCGTACCACCGGTGCTCACACCCGTAACCCCGGTCGTATCTGAGTTCGCGACGACATTCGAGTTCCACCGTTTGAACTCCACCCCGATCTCGCCGACGAGCGCGGTCCCTTTCATCATGCCCCAGAGGTCTCTTGTCATCATGACATCTTCCCCGCCGCCAACGTAGTAGCCACCTATATTGTTGTTGCTCCCGACTGCGCTGTGCCCATCAGTAAACAACTCGTTGCTTCGATCACTACTGAGTTGGGCATAACCGCCGCGAAAGAACACGCGATTCCCCGTCGGCATCGTGTCTTCAGGATAAGCCGGCGACACAGCACACACAGCGGGTACTGCTGCGATCGCAACTGCTGCACACCACACTCCAATGTTCCTGCTTCTCGTCCAACCCTGTGTCATATCCCCCTCCTTTCGCCCTCACGCTTCATGGTTGACTTCACACTTGCAACATGCGCCGGCTGATCTGCCGTTTCTGCTCCACATTCAGTCGCATCTCGGCCAATACGAAAAGAATCCGCTCCTCGCAGGAGATGTGTCCACGATATCGACGGATCAGCGTTCGAAGCTCTGAGTTCAGCGTTCGCAGTCCACCGCGATTTTCCGCAACCTCCGAATATCGATCGTCAGCCCGTTTCCTCCTGAGCGTTCTCATCACCGCGGTCGCAGCAGCCTCCAGCACCCGATGTTCGTCCAGGAAGCACTGGAACTGTTCTTGCCTCTCCTGCTTCCGACCAAGGATTCGCTGGAGGGCTGCGATCAACATCTCTTCCCGTCTGAAATGGACTCCCACGCGGCTGGTAAAGAATTGGAGCAGTTCGCGCACTGTGCTCCGATCCACTCCCTTCGCCACGCCGTTTCCGGCGGAGCAAGGGCTCATTGCAGTTTCGATCATGGCCAGTTGGTCCAGAATCATTTCGTGCTCTCGCTTGAGAAGGGCAACTGGATCTACTGTGAGACCCGTTTGCCTACGTCCTTGAGGCAGCATCGTTGGCGAGTCCCATGTATGCTCGAACGTGCGAGCACAACACCCTCCTTACGTCGGGCTCACTCTACGGAAAAGGAAGGCGGACCCACACTGGGATTGGTCAGTCCGGTCTATGATTTATGTCAACATGTTGGGATAGGCCATTGGACCTATGACGGCCAGGCGAGGGGCAGTGGGAATGGTGAATGAGAAATGAAGCCAGTTTGTGAGTCTTGAGTTCTAAGTTTTTGGGTTCGGGTGAGAGGCGGATGGAAGGAGCGAATCGGGCGGGATTGATGACAGCTCGTGGTTTCCGGAACTTCAGTCTCAGCACTCACCACTTCATGTCTTACCTCACGCTTCACGAACGACGTTTCACGATTAACGCTTGACGAGGCAGGGTTCAGTGCCGGGCAATTCTGGCGAGACGGTCAGGCTTCAGCAGCGTGATGGCCCTTTCATTGATGGTGAGCAACCCCTCTTTCCGAAATACACTGAGCAGGCGGATGGCGGTTTCAACTGTAATCCCGGCCATCTCAGCCACTTCTTCCCGTTTGAGAGTGAGCCCGACCTGAACTCGATCTGCGTTTCTGTTACCGAATCGGTCACCGAGCTCCAAGAGCAGGCCGGCCAACCGCTCGCGGGCAGTCTTGAACGTGAACTGGTCGAGCTGATCCATATTCACCCCATGCTCGTTACTGAGGAGTTGGATCAGCTTGATCGCCAGTTGGGGATTCCGGTGGATGACCGCGAGGTAGCGTTCCTTGTCGATGACGCAGACTTGAGAGGGCTCCAATGTCTCGCACGTCACCTCGTGAAGCGCCCGCTCGCCGAATCCCTGTTTCTCAATCAGCTCACCAGGGCCCAAGATCCTGACGATCTGCCGCTGGCCCCGCGTCGAAGAACGAGTCAGCTTGACCTTGCCTCTGCACAACAAGTAGAGGCCCACACACAAGTGGCCTTCGTAGAAAACGGTCTGGTGAGGCTCATAATCGAGGGAATGTTTGATTTTCCGAAATTCGGCAAGGTCGTCACCTTCGAGATCACATAACACCGCCTGCGCGCGAAGCGCGCAGGTGTCGCAATGCTCGGTGAGACAGGGCTTTCGTTTCACGACTTGCCGATCATTATTCGCCCCTTACGGCATTCTGAGATTCGGGCACCACTCCACTTCGGCTTGTATCGCAATTGCCTTCAATTGAGCACGAACGGGTGGGGCGTCGATCTCCCGAACGATTTGCAGGCAGCGCATACAGATGAACTGGCAATGGGAGACGCAGGCGCGATCCGGGCAGCTGCCCACATCGCCGATCCTCGCGACCTGACGCGCGCAATGAACCTGGGGGTCTAGTTCAGTCAAGCTCTCGCGGTAACACCTCAGCACGCTCAAGAACTTCGTCAGACTTTCGACAGGCCGGTCATCGATCGACATATGGACGCCTGGAAGCTCGACTGCCGCCTCAATCAGTCGCTCCACAAGATCGAATGACAGGGACAGATCAGGAAAGATCGCCGTGGACACTGATGTTCGGCCCTCCGTCTCAGCCCGAAACATCGGAGCCGATGGGGCCAAGCTGAGCAGCAGGGGCAACGTCTCCGACTCGGAGTGGGGAATCCGCAGGGCCAAACGCATGGCTCACCCTTTCTCCTTCGACGAATTCCACGCAACAGCGCGGCAGGTCCGAAATAGGCAACCGCATCCTTCACGTTGGAGAACAGTTTCTTGAATGATCTGTCTCCAGTCTCGTCACATACTGCAACGTCAGGATGATCCGTTCCTCGCTCTTCCCGAGAGGTGTGACTGCGTGCCAGAGTTTGTCGCCATTAAAAAGAACGACTGTCCCTGGGTCCATGGGAATCCGCGTTTCCCTGATTTCTTCGGTCTTCCCGTGCTTCCGCACACGCGCCACTAGCCGGCAGCGCTCTGATCGCTCGACCAGACCGACCAATACCGTATAGTGTTTCCCCTTGTAGTAGGACCTGTCGAAATGAAAGTCGATATGATCGCCTAGCTCCGTGTAGTAGTTGAGGATGCACGATTGGGGATCGTTTTCGGGACAGAGCCTAAGGGGTGAATCAACAAGCCGGCTCAAGAACGTGAGCAAAGCCGGCGAGCGGTAGAGGGAGAGAATGCTGGGGGCCCGGCTCAGCAACGCATAGAAATTGACGCGGCCTTCCTGTTTGTGCCCGGAAACGTCATTCCGGTTCACCCCGGGCGTCAGCAGATCTGCCTCGCGGAGGAACTGATCGACAGCTGGTCGAGTAAAGAAATGATCCAGCACGACAAACTCATTCTGCTCGCGGTAGCAACGGCGGGCTTCTGTGAGATCCAGCCCCTCGATGGCACGGGCAATCTCTTGCTCGATACTGAGTTCCAGAGGCCGCATCATTCCCCCGCTTGCAGGATGCCCCATCGATTCACAAGCCGCTGGTTTTGAGAATACCGTACAGGGAAAGACGCGTTTCAACGCGCCTGGGTGGGTGAAAAGAGCGACTCTTACGGCCTTCTCGCCTATTTCGCCTTGAACGTAAATCCGACCGAGGCCGTGCCGTGGGCCGCGACGGTGAGCTCCTGCACCTGCTCGCCCAGGATCGGATGCCAGGCCTTGATCCGATAGGTCCCGGCCGGCAGGTCCGGGATCGCAAAGGTCCCCTCCAGCCCCGTGATGGCATAGTACGGATTCTCCA
>JACAFD010000194.1 GCA_013388555.1 Nitrospirota bacterium
CGAGCGAAGAGGCGAGGCGTACGTTTCGGTACGTTGAGCCTCTGAGCGATGCGAGAACGCCGCTGGCGGACTTTTTCAGCATCCTGCTAGAATACGAGTCCATGCCGACTTCGAATTCCGACAGGTCACTTTCAGGATTATATGTCATTCTCGACCCATCCGTTTGTCCTGATCGTTCCCTCACTGATGTCCTGAAAGAAGCCGCCACGGCAGGGGCGCGACTGTTTCAGTATCGGAACAAATCTGCCTCAATGAAGGAGGCCTATGCTGAAGCGTTGCTACTGCGACAGGTCGCGCTGGATGCCGGTGTGACGTTCATTGTCAACGATCGCTGTGATTTGGCCTTGGCCGTGAATGCCGATGGTGTCCATCTGGGACAGGGAGACTTGCCGCTCGACTTGGCAAGGAAAGTGCTGGGCCCGAACAAGCTGATAGGAATTTCCACACACAATCCCGATCAGGTACGGGAAGCCACCGCCGGAAAACCGGACTATCTCGGCTTCGGCCCGATCTTCAAGCCCGGTTCCAAACAGGACCATGACCCAGTGGTTGGGCTTGAGGGGTTACGTGCGATCCGCAGGCTTACGTCGTTGCCTGTCTTTGCCATCGGCGGGGTTCAGATCGATCAGGCCGGGGAGGTGATACGAGCAGGCGCCAATGGGGTTGCGGTCATTTCAGCCGTCCTCAAGGCTCCGGATATCAGGTACGCAGTGAAATCATTCCTCGACCAGATGCCAAGATCAACTTCGCCAGCTTAGTGATTGTGGCCGTTTTCGCCAGTTTCGTGACTTCCCTCTGGAAATTTCGCTCAAGTGTCGCACAATAGGGGAGTGGGCCGATCACCGGCACACCAGCAAGCTCCCGAAGGAGATACAGGGTCGAACGCTCCTGTGCTCGTGCTGTCTCCGTCCGGGCAGGAAGAGACCGGTTCAGGACCAGCGCAAGAACCGGGATCTTTCGCCGGCGAAGTGCTCCAAGTGTCAGTAACGCATGATTGAATCCGCCGAGGCTGACCCTTCCGATCACGACAGCGGGTAACTTCATTTGATGGATGAGGTCTGATACGTCAAGCGACGATGTGATAGGCACACACACGCCGCCAACCCCTTCTACCAGCAAGATCTCATGCCGCAATTTGACTGTACGGAAAGCTCGTAGGACGATCGATAGCGTGATCGCTCTTTTCTCAAGACGGGCTGCATCCATTGGAGCAACCGGCCGTCGAAAGGCATAGGGCCTCATATCAGTCAACGTATCGCTGCTTCCTGCCGCTGTGCGGAGTCGCGCGGCATCGGACTTTACATCAACGGATGATCTTACACCTGTTTCGATCGGCTTCATCACCCCGACTGCGTACCCGCCTGTGCGTAAGGCAACAGCCAGCGCAGCCGTCACCACCGTCTTGCCGACACCCGTGTCGGTCGCGGTAATGAAAGCCCCGCGCGAGTTGAAAACTTTGTCTGTTTGTTTTACTCGTGGCATAAGTTGGAATCTCGCAGGGCATTGAAAAAAAGTTCTACTATGTCCAAAACGTGTTGGTCTGCAGGACGCTCAAAACGTCTGTCCAGCGAGGCCCGAGCCGAAGAAAGCACCGGAGGCGTACCCTTCGGGGTACGTTGAGGATGCTTTCAAGGCGAGAACGAAGCTGGCGGGCGTTTTCAGCGTCCTGTTATAGATTTCGGCTGTCACAGTTCCACACCTGACCCGACACATCGAGGAGTTGCGCCAGATGCAAGACAGTCTTCGCAACTTCCTCCCGTGAGGGTGGCCGGCCCAACGCATGGCCGGTCCAATTATCGCCGACCGGCATGGCCTCTTCAGAAAGGTTCGTTTTCTGCCAGCCAGGCAAGAGTAAGTTTACACGGACATTGCCTGGTCCCCACTCTTGAGCGGCGGTGTGCACCAGACCAAGAAGACCTGCCTTTGATGCAGCGTAAGCGGCCTGCCCAATAGAGCCATGAAATCCGGCATACGATCCCATCACGACGATCGACCCGCTGCCGCGCGCAAGGAGGGGAGGGGCCATGGCGCGGAGGCAATGAAATGTTCCCGTCAGATTCGTGCCCAATATCTCTAGCCAATCTTCTTCCCGTTGTTTGAGAACGAGGCTGCTTCCCCCGATTCCGGCATTGCAGACGAACACCGACGGAGCCGGTACCAGTCGGCAGGACGCTTCGACCATCTGTTGCACCGCATGCGGCTCGTGAATATCGGCTTGATAGAGTGCCCCGGCTCCACCCGCCGCCGCTACTTGCCTAAGCGTATCTTCAGCCCCTGACTTGTTTCGATGGTAATGGACCCCAACAGACCATCCCGCCGCAGCAAAGGCCACACTGATCGCGCGACCAATCCCCCCGGATGCACCGGTCACAAGCACCGCCTGCGTCCGGCCGACCTGGTTAGTTTGGTTCATGTGGTTGGCTTGGCTCATTTGCTTGGTTTGGTTGAACCAGACCAATCAAATAAACCAAATAATGGTCCGAAGGCAAGGCTGTTCTCTTGCCGCCTCCTGGAACCCTATGGTACCGTCACCCAGTACGTTCACCAGTGGAGAACCTTGCGAATGTTGCTCAATACGCATGGATATCGAATTGCCCTCATGTTGGGAACTGCTCTGCTGTTCGTCGGGAGCACATGGTTGGCAGCACTTGCCGAGGAGGACAGCGGTGTCATTGCCCAGTCTGCCGACTACTTCCCCGATCAGGTCGGGAATGAATGGCGCTATCGCGGGCAGATTACTGAGGGACCTCTGCAAACAGTCGAGCATAAATTTTTCTCTAACGTGTCCTCCGTCACTGGAACGAAAGCCCTCAAGGGTGTGACGGTCACCGTGTACCACGATACCAATCCTGGCAACCACGGCCCTTCGGATAGTTTCTATCGCCGCGATACGGCCGGCATCGTCTATTACGGCTCTGACCCGGGCACGCCCTTCGAAAAACAGCTCGTGCCCTATCAGATCGTTCGCTTTCCGATGACGGTTTCATCCACCTTCGCGCAATTCAACCGCAAAGGGGTAGACTTCGGTACCGATCTGAATCAAGACGGCATCAACGAAAAGGTCGACGCGCAGGGCGATTCCACAGTGGTGGGGCAGGAATCAGTCACCGTACCGGCCGGTACGTTCAAGGATGCGGTGAAGGTGGAGGCGCGCATGCGGATGCAGATCCATCTCTCCGGCTCAAAGAAGACGGCTCTCGGGACCGACGTAATGACTGCCTGGTTTGTGAAGGGGGTGGGTCTGGTCAAGTATGTCGAGCGGCAGGAACTGTCGCCGTTGGAGGATCGAGGCGTAATCACAGATATCATGGAAGAATTGGAATCCTACGAGGTCAAGGAGCCGAAGGCTTCACTCGGGAGGGGCAAATCCTCGACGGAGGGTCTGTTCGCTGACAACGCGGGCTACGACAAACTGAGTCAGGTACTCTTCACCCCCGGCTTTCGCTCCAATTCCGGACAGTCGATGCCCCCCGAAGGGCTGCCGACCGACTAATGCGCCGGTGATTGGACGATTGAGATAGAGATTCCCGACATCGAACCGTTGTTGCGCCAGTTCAAGATTGGCAGGGCTTCGTGAATAGACCCCACCGGTGAGTGCATAGGCCGTCGAGTTTGCCAGGGTCAGTGCGTCTTGAAAGGATGCGGCCTTCATGACCGCGATGATCGGCCCGAATATTTCCTCTTGGGCTATTCGATGTGTCGGAGCCACCTCGGCAAAAACCGTCGGCGCCACATACCAGCCTGGCTTCGTTGCCGTCCCTTCCACCAGCAGACGCGCTTCCTTTTTTCCTATTTCGACATATTCTTGAATCTTCAACTGCGCTCGGCCATCAATCACGGGCCCGACCTGTGTGCCAGGCTCTTCAGGATTTCCAATCCTTAGGCTCAGCACCGCCTCTTTAAGGCGGGTGAGGAAACTGTCGTATATTGCAGCATGCACGATCGCGCGCGAGCAGGCGGAACATTTCTGTCCGGCATAGCCGGTGAACGATGAAACCACTCCGGTAATCGCATCATCGAGATCTGCCGTCTCGTCCACGATAATCGCATTTTTTCCGCCCATCTCTGCCAATACACGCTTGACCATCTGTTGTCCCGGCATCAGCGTCGCAGCCTCCTTCAGGATGCTGATGCCCACGTCCTTCGAGCCGGTAAAGGCAATCGTTGCAATGTCAGGATGGCACACCAGCGCATGTCCGATGTCAGGCCCGCCCGGCAAGCAACAGACTACCCCGTCGGGGACACCGGCTTCCCGCAAGATCTCTGTCAGCCAATGGCCCATCATTGGCGAATGCTCCGAAGGTTTAAAGACCACGGAGTTCCCGGTCACGAGCGCAGCTGCTACCATGCCGGTGGGAATGGCCAATGGAAAATTCCACGGAGCGACGACGGCCGTCACTCCTCGAGGGCTATACAGCCGCTGATTCAGTTCTCCAGGCTCTTGCCCTAGCCGTTTCGGGGAAGCCAGTCTCCGCCAGTCCGCCGAATAAAACTCCAGAAAGTCGATAGCTTCCGTGATGTCCGCATCTGCTTCCCGCCAGGGCTTTCCACATTCCAATATCTCCCATGCAGCCAACTCATCGCGCCTGCCTCTCATGAGCGCAGCAGCAGCACGCAGGATTTCTATGCGCTGTTCGGTTGTGGTATCGCGCCAGGATTTCCCTGCATGAACTGCCCGGCGCACCGCCTGTTGGACATCCTCCACACTTGCGCTGGACAACCCTCCCACCACTTCATCCGGGCGCCCGGGGTTACGAGACTCGACGAGAGGCCCGTTCAGAGACAGCACCGCGGACGATGGCTTCCACATCCGGCCCAACTGGGATCGCACGTTCGCCAGCGCCTTCTGCATTGCCGCCCGGCTGTCTGCACGGGAAAAATCACGCTGTGGTTCATTGTGAAAGACGTGCAGCACGGCTTGAAGAGATGGCTGCTTCTGACTCAGTCCCTCTAACACAGGCGGGGCCAACAATGTGCTCAGAGGCTGAGATTCCACATATTCCTTTCTCAAGAAGGATTCATTCGACGTGTTTTCCAGCAATCGCCGTACGAGATAGGCCATACCTGGTAGCAGATCGCCCACCGGGGTGTAGAGCCGCAATCGTCTTCCAAGCTGCGTGACGGCCTGCTGAAATGGCTCGGCCATCCCGAAGATCATCTGATATTCCCAGGTCTCTGGAGGGAGACCGAGCGATTCCGCAATCGCCTCGATATAGGCCAAAGAACGGAGATTGTGTGTCCCGAAGGCCGGTCGAATCAGTGATGCTTGAGATAAGATGAGATGCGTGAGCGATTCATAGTTCGCATCCGTCTCTCCCTTATGTTCAAAGAGGGGAACAACCCAGCCTCGTTGCCGGTAGCGAATGGTGTCCGAATCCCAGTAGGCCCCCTTGACCAATCGAATCGTGATGGGTGCCCCACGCTGACGGACCCAGGCCAAGAGCCGCTCGATATCTCCGGCTGTCTCCCGATGGTATGCTTGTAATGCAAGACCTGCGTGGGGATAGACCCTGTAGGAAGGTTCCTCAAAGAGCCTTGTGAAGATCTCCACCAGCAAGGTTTTTGTTTCGGCCTGTTCCATATCGAAGATCAACGAAGCGGGGAGGCGCATCGCGAGATCGAGGATGGGTCGAAGCCGTGCTGCCACAGAGAGGTAACTCCCTTCTGGATCGATCGGGTCGAGGTGTGGCGAGAGCGCAGAGATTTTGATGGAAAGCTGGACTTTCGGTATCGGTCCAAGATGGTCCCGCTCTAGTAGGGGAAGAGACGGCCAGAGAGCCGTCTCTCGCGCAAGGAGGGTGAGGGCTTCGAGACAACGATCGCGGTACCGATCAGCCTCACCCTCGCTAATGGTCGCCTCACCCAATAAGTCGACCGACCAGGCTCGCCCATGCTGCCAAAGATCCTTCAATCTCGGCGCGGCCTCCTCGACGGTCGTTCCGGCAATAAAGGTGCGCCCCATATGCTCAACCTGGCTTCTGATCGCCTTGCCACTGAGCTTGGCGCCCAAGCTGGTCGCGGACATGGCTTTGAACCCCCAGTGGCTGCCGAAGATCGCTGTATTTCCATCACCCAAGTACTCGCGCGCCAAAGTGACCACCTGTTCGTCGTCAGTGATTGAGGGAAGGACGTCTATGAAGCGAAACAGCTGTGCCTTGAAGTGGCTGTCCTGCATAGCGAGGTTGAGAGCCGTGTGCGACCACCAGCGGCCCTCGAAAAGCGTCGGAGTTTGACCGGCAGTGAGGCGAGCAAGCCGTTCACCGATGCGGTAAATCGCAGGCTCGAGAGGGGAAGATAGTATCGGCATCGTTACCTGACTGGCAGTCAGACAGAGGCCTCATTAGTATACACTGTGAGCATTCTATTGATACATCCTCGAAAATTCTGTATGATGTACTGAGTATTATTCCTCCCCCTCGAAAAGGCCCATTGAAGTATTGACTAACTACTCCAAGGAGAGGTTATGTCCGCAACAACAACCGAGGCCGCACGGACCCAAGACGTGTTTGAGCCATTAAACTTTGTACTCTTCTTGGCCATCGTGGTCGCCACGCTCGTCGGCATTCCGCTCTATGGGTATTACGTCGGCTTCACCCTCTTCGACTGGATCTTGTCCGGAGTCATGTATATCATCACAGGCATGGGCATCACCGTCGGCTATCACCGGCTGGTGTCACACCAAAGTTTTGAATGTCCCAACTGGGTCAAGGCCGCGATCCTTGTGGCTGGTGGTTGGGCAATGCAGAACTCTGCCCTGAAGTGGGGCGCTGACCATATCCGCCATCACGCCAAGACCGATGAGGAAGAGGATCCCTACAACGCCACAAAGGGATTCTGGCATAGCCACTGTGGCTGGCTCTTTTACGACACCCCCTATCGCTCACAGAAGTACGAGATACGTCTGCGCCGTGACCCGGTTGTCATGTGGCAGGATCGCTACTACTGGCCGATCGTGGTCACGGGGCTGCTGCTCCCCTTTCTCCTTGGTGCTTGGCACGGCGGCTGGCAAGGCGGGATCGGCGCGTTCTTGTTGGGTGGGCTCTTCAGGATGTTCATGGTGTTAAACTCCACCTTCACGATCAATTCACTCTGTCACATGGTGGGTTCACAACCCCACAGCACGAAGGACAGCAGTCGCGATAGCTGGCTCGTCTCCTTCGTCAGTTTCGGCGAGGGATATCATAATTTTCATCATACCTATGCGCGTGATTTCCGCAATGGACCGAAATGGTACAATTTCGACCCCTCGAAATGGATCATCTACACCCTCTGGCTACTCGGGCTTGCCAGTAATCTCCGCCGTAATGACCCTACCGTCGGATAGATAACGCCACGATTGCCGGTTTCACACCCGCTATGCACTACCCTATTGCGTCATCGACGATGGCGCAATAGGCCCATTTTCTTTCACCCCTTCATTCGCATATGATGAGGGAGGAGATAAACTGAGAGCCCGTCTTATTCGTTTGTGAATGGAGCAGGATGCTCAAAAAGGCCTTCCAGCAAGACCGCAACGAGTGAAGGTCCGAGGCGTACCCTTTGGGGTACGTTGAGGATCTGAACGACGCGAGAACGACGCTGGAGGACTTTTTCAGCATCCTGCTGGAGAAGGAGCGCTTCATGGCTGATACACATTCCGCCGGGCCACAGACTAATCAAGGGAAAGAGAACATCATTCCCGATGTGAAATACGTCATCGCTGTCAGCAGCGGTAAAGGAGGGGTCGGCAAATCCACCGTTGCGGTCAATCTTGCAGTCGCTATGGCATTAACCGGCGCCATGGTCGGACTGCTCGACGCTGATATCTATGGCCCGAACATTCCCATGATGATGGGCGTGACCAAACCCCCAGAGCAAAAGGACGGCAAGATCGCTCCAGCAGAAAGTCATGGCGTCAAACTCATTTCCATGGGCTTCTTCGTACCGGAAGACACCGCCGTTGTGTGGCGCGGTCCAATGGTTCACACCGCCATCCAGCAACTGTTCCGTGACGTCCTCTGGGGCGAACTGGATTACTTGCTCATCGACCTGCCACCGGGCACCGGAGACGCACAGCTCACCCTGACCCAGTTGGTGCCACTGAACGGCGCCATTACCGTCACGACACCGCAGGAGGTCGCCCTGCACGATGTGCGCAAGGGCATGATGATGTTCCAGAAAGTCAATGTGCCGCTCCTCGGCATAGTCGAGAACATGAGCTACTTCCTCTGCGGCCACTGCGGGGAGCGCACCGAGATCTTCTCCCATGGAGGTGGGGAGCGGGCCGCCGCTAAGCTGGGCGTGCCATTTCTTGGCCGCATCCCGATCGATCCGGCCATTCGGGATGGCGGCGATTCAGGCCTCCCGATCGTCGTAGCCGATCCGGCCTCTCCACAATCGGCAGCGTTCAGGGACATTGCGCAGAAGATTATCGCGGAAGTCAGCGGCTCGGAGAAGGGCAGCCCGCCGATTGAAAGTCTGTTGAGTAAAATCAAGAAACCTTTTGCAACGAATTGAGTGCCGGGTGCTTCTCTGACCTCAAAACAACAGTATTGAGTCAACTCTCAGCAACCATGCATAATGACAAGCATGGACAGAGCGGATCTCCTATCACTCTTTCGCCAGATGTTGCTGATCCGCCGATTCGAGGAAAAATCGGCGGAGATGTACGCCCTCGCGAAAATCGCCGGGTTTCTTCATCTCTATATTGGAGAAGAAGCCATTGCCGTTGGGGCCATCGCTGCGCTTCGGCCGGATGACTATGCGATCAGTGCCTACCGTGACCACGGCCACTGCCTCGCCCGCGGTTCCGACCCGGACCAAGTGATGGCTGAGCTGTTCGGCAAAGCGACCGGCCTATGCCGGGGCAAAGGCGGCTCTATGCACCTGGTAGATGCCCCCCGTCGGTTCATGGGTGGCTATGCCATTGTCGGAGGCCACATTCCCCTTGCCACAGGCTTTGCTTTTGCGACTAAGTATCGAGCCCTCGACCTGGTGACCGTCTGTTTCTTCGGTGAAGGGGCGGTCCCGAGTGGCCAAGCTCACGAAGCGTTCAATCTAGCGGCCTTGTGGAAACTCCCTGTGATATTTATCTGCGAGAACAATCGCTATGGCATGGGGACACCGGTTGAACGAGCCATCGCACTCTACGAGGATGTTTCGGAGACTGCCCGCTCCTACGGAATTGGGGCTGAACGCGTGGATGGCATGGATGTACTAGCCGTGCGCGATTTAATGCGCAGGGTGGTCGGACAGGTGCGAGCGGGGCAGGGGCCATTTTTCATTGAGGCGATGACCTACCGATTTATGGGCCACTCAATGTCCGACCCGGCACATGGACATTACCGAACCAAAGAGGAGGTCGATGAGCAGCGTAAGCGGGATCCTCTCACCCTATTAAAACAGACAATTCTAAACAACAAGCTGGGGGACGAAGCCGATTTCAAACAACTTGAGCGGGAAGTCAGCGAGGTGGTGACAGCCGCCGTCAAATTCGCGGATGAAAGTCCGTTCCCTGCCCCATCGGAGCTGTACAATGACGTTCTGGTTGAGTAACCGGCTGCTCAAACAGCTTACTGTTTCCACCCGCCCACCCCGGCGCCTACTTCACCCGCTCGCCCTGAGTCTGACAAGACAGCCTCTTTGCCCAAGGACGCGCCTTCTCACGGGCAAGCGAGGCCCTTCTGAGGGCGCGCGCTCCGGGAGCACGGGACCACCGCGGGTGTCGTTCCGCCGTCCATCATCGTGCGGGATGCGCGCGCAAAGGGATCGTCCCGGCTACCCCGCCCCCTGTTTCAGCAGCCATCAGGTTCTCACATGCTGATGTCCTATCGGGAAGCCCTCAACCAGGCCATGAGGGAGGAGATGCGACGTGATTCACGCATCTTCCTGATTGGCGAGGAAGTGGGCTATTACCAAGGGGCCTTTAAAGTCAGCAAGGGCTTCGTCGAGGAATTCGGCCCACAACGGGTGATCGATACTCCAATTACGGAAGCCGGATTTACGGGCCTGGCCATCGGCGCGGCCATGGCAGGGTTACATCCCGTCGTCGAACTCATGACCATGAACTTTGGTATTGTGGCATTGGATCAAATCGTCAATAATGCCGCAAAAATTCACTACATGTCGGGCGGGCAGTTGTCGGTGCCCCTCGTCATCCGTGGACCGGGCAGCGCTGCACACCAGTTAGGCGCGCAACATTCCCAAAGTTTGGAGGCCTGGTTCTGCCACGTCCCAGGGTTGAAAGTCATCGCGCCGTCCACTCCGTATGATGCAAAAGGCCTACTGAAGAACGCGATCCGGGACAACAATCCTGTCATCTTTATCGAAGCGCAGTTGCTCTACGGAACCAAGGGGGAAGTCGGAGACGGTGAGTATACAATCCCCATCGGTGTCGCCGAGGTGAAGCGTGCCGGACACGACGCGACGATCGTCGCCTATTCGAAGATGCTCTTGCTGGCGCTGGAGGCAGCCGATCAACTGAGTCGAGAAGGCCTCGACGTTGAGGTCATCGATCCCCGCACCCTTAAACCGTTGGACCTCCCAACGATTGTAGCCTCGGTCAAAAAAACCGGACGGCTCGTGATCGTCGAAGAGGGATGGCGTTTCTGTGGACTGGGTGCGCAGATTGCCGAAAGCGTGTACGCTGCGGCATTCGACTTCCTGGACGCCCCCATCCAACGCGTCACCGGTGAAGATGTGCCGATGCCCTATAGTCGCCCATTGGAAGATGCCGCCATTCCCGACAAGACGCGCGTCATCGAAGCCGTCAAAACCGTATGCGGCGTCCGCTGAAAGGATCCGGAAGCACCTTGGAAAGCGAGGGAGGTTGAGGTTAAGGTTGAGCCTAGACTCAGCGTGTGACATCTCAGCCTGACACCTGAACCTCCCAATGCTGCGGCGGGTTTTTTGAACATCCTGCTAAGTGAAGGAGGCACGATTACCCATGTCGTCACAACCCCATGCTCCCGGTCATATCGAGGTTACGGAGACGCTTGTTCGCCTCTATGTATTCCTGACTCAGTATCTCGATCGCTGCCTGGATGAGGCAGCCAGGAAGTCATACCCAGACAAGGAACTGCACGCGCATCTCGCGACAACACGCGGGACGATGGCGGACATTCTCGCCGTGAATCCCGTGGTGAAGGCCAAAGTCGAGAGGGAATGTCAAGACGTGCTCGCTCTCGGAGCCGCGATCTTGAAGGGCGGCCATGAGAAAGCCTCGGCGATGGAGCCGATGCAGGCGCAACGCGCCATCCTACGGAACAAGACCATGGCATTGAGCGATCTCTTGGCAGTATTCCGGGCACTCTGACAGAAGGGTCAAGGGGGCCTGCCGGCGTAAGAAGACCGTTATTTGGTTTGTTTGGTTGAACGAAACTAATCCGATGAACCAAATCAACCAGATAAACAAAACAAACCAGATCAACCAGATGAACCAGACAGAGAAACATCAATTGGCCGGCGTCGATGCACGCGAACGCGGCTTCAGCAGGCCGGTCGTGTTTGAGCAAGCCGATGGAGGATATCAAGCCATTCTGCGATATGAGACGACCCGTGTGGTGACCGTCGCACGAGACACGCCGGTGGCTGCGTTAGAGGAATTGATCCGCACGCTCCAAGAACAGGGCTACTCGCAACTTCGCAGCCAACTGAGTATCAAAGAGGGTACTTACCTTGGCTCTCAGGAGCCTTGGGTAGAGTATCCGGACCCCGAGCGCGTGACGGGGCAAGAGGGTGGGTGGGTGAAGCGATTGTTTCGCGGATTCCTGGGACGAAGTGAGGACCCACATGGCTAGTCGCATCGTCATGCCAAAATTAACCGATACGATGGAAGAGGGCGTGCTCCTTGCGTGGAAGAAACGCGAAGGGGATCAGGTGCAGGCAGGGGAGGCACTCGCTGAAATCGAAACCGACAAGGCCATCATGGATCTCGAGGCCTTCGCCTCCGGCATCCTGCGAAAAATCCTGGTGCGGGACGGCGCAACCGTGATGTCCGGAACATTGATCGGCATCATCGGTGAAGCAGATGAGGACATCACCTCGGCATTGACCGACCAGATCACGGCTGCGCCATCGCCCCCCGGTGGCGGAACGAGACCAAGCGCATTTCCTATTGTCGGCCCGGCATCCACCTCACCCAGAAGTCCGGAAGAAACTCATGTCCCTGCCTCCCCCCGCGCAAAAGCTTTAGCTGCCGCCCGGGGTATCGATCTCGCCACTGTCATCGGAACCGGTCCCGGCGGACGAATTGTGGAGGAGGATATCGTGAAGGCCGGGATGCCGCCGACGCAGACGCTGTCAGTCGGAACAGACCAGCCGCTGAGCCAGATGCGGAAGGCCATCGCGCGAACTACGACACAGAGCAAAGCACCGGTTCCGCACTTCTATCTGACGAGCGAGATCGATACGGAGTCGGCAGAGCAGTTCCGCGATCAATATAAATTCAACCGAACGACGCATCCCTCCGTCACCGACTTGCTGATCAAAGCCGCAGCGATCGCGCTCACCCGCCACCCGGAAATCAATGTGTCGTTCATGGGCAATGCCATCAGGCGACATGCGACCATCGATATCGGTATCGCCGTCGGTATTGATGACGGGTTGATCACGCCGGTCCTTCGTAATTGTGGCGTGAAGTCGCTGGACGATATCTCGGCCGAATCGCGGGCATTGATCGATCGGGCCAGGACCAAACGATTGCAGCCGCAGGAATACACGGGCGCCACCTTCTCGATCTCAAACTTGGGCATGTTCGACGTGGAAAATTTCATTGCGGTCCTCATCCCCCCTCAGGCAGCATCCATCGCTGTGGGTAGCATCCGTGATGTGGCGGTCGTCAAAGAGGGCACGGTCAAGGTAGGCCGTCGCATGAAGGTGACGTTATCCTGCGACCACCGGGCTCTGGATGGTGTGCAGGGAGCCGGTTTCCTGAAAGAGTTCAAACGTATTCTTGAGCACCCCACGGAATTACTCCCATCGAAAGAGACTCCATGAGCTTTATCTCTTTAGACCAACTCCGATCGTCTCTGGCTATCAGCCCTCAGCCTTCAGCCTTGAACCGGCCCCGTCTCCCGCCCTGGTTCAAAGTCGAAGCGAAAACCGGTCCGGACTACCTGGACATCAAGCAGACGCTGGACAGGCTCAAACTTCATACTATTTGTGAAGAAGCGCGTTGCCCGAATCGATGGGAATGTTGGAACTCGCGCACCGCGACATTCCTCATCCTGGGCGATATCTGCACGAGACGATGCCACTACTGTTCAGTCGAGACAGGCCGACCGCAGACAATCGATCTTGAAGAGCCGGGACGGGTTGCAGCAGCAGTCCAGGTCTTGAGCCTTCACCATGCCGTGATCACATCGGTGAACCGTGATGAGCTGGAAGATGGCGGGGCCGGGATCTTTGCTCAAACCATCCGGCAGACGAGACAGCTCAGTCCTGGTTGCACAATAGAAGTGCTGATTCCCGATTTCGAGGGAAACGAGGCGGCACTTGCAGCCGTCTGTAGCGAGAAGCCGGAGATTCTTAATCACAACATCGAAACCGTTCGGCGTCTGTTCCCGGCACTCAGGCCACAAGGGAAGTATCAGCGTTCGATCGAATTACTCCGCAACGCCAAGCAGTTGGGCATGCGGACCAAGTCCGGGTTGATCCTCGGGATGGGAGAAACCATGGACGAGGCCCGCGAAGTCATGCACGATCTCCGTTCCGTCGGCTGTGACATCATCACCATCGGCCAATATCTTCAACCGACAAGACAGCATCTGCCTGTCGCGCGCTTCTATGACCCCAGCGAGTTTGCCCTGTTAAAAGAAGAGGGGACGGCCATGGGCTTCAGCCACGTCGAATCGGGCCCGCTGGTCCGCAGTTCATACCATGCCGGACAGCAGACAGCTTCCGAAGTGTAAGGGGATGACTTCATTAAAGCTTTGCTTGAAGGATGTACCTCGACACCCTGACGTAGGAGAGCTGACTCGGTGCTCGCGCGCAGTCACATCTGCCGGTTGACCTGCTAGAGGATGATTGGGTGCGATCTAATCATTTGGTTTGAGCAAGAAACAATATACCCCGTGCGCTAACCCAACGATGGATTCCTAATGCGCCGGAGTTCGTTTAATCAATTCATAAACAATGCTCATATGTCAAAATCGTAAAGGGATTTACTTCCTCGAACAACAAGAGTAAAGGGGGAGAGTCGAGGTGGCGTAGGCCGCCTGTCGGATTGGTCTACGAGTTAACATAATATATCTTATCAGACATAAGGTATTTTAATGTATGGCACTTGAACTACTCGGTCGTATCCAACAGGAATTATCGATCACCGGGAGTGCCATCTATGAAACAGTGATCGCGTTGGCCGAACGCGCTAACCGTAAGGTCCAAGTTCTCAGATTACACAGTCAGGCATCAACCCTCATGAATCAGATCGAACAGGTTCACGGCAATCTTGGGCGGCAGATCGCCGCTCTCTACGCCAGGCGCCCCCCAGGCAACCATGAGTCTCCCCCCCCATCCGATCAATTAGACCGCGCGCTCGCTCAGGCCAGCGATCGTGTTCGTCAACTCAAACAGACCCTACTCAGCGTCGACAGCCTGATCCGCGAACTCAAGCTGGAAACGATCCACCAGGAACTTCTAACCCTGCAACAGGACCTCAGCCTTCGCGCCGCTGCTATTGACCGGATTACTGTCGTCCGGGGATCACCGGTGATAGGGAGGGCGCTCGCTGAGGTCACCCTGCCTGCGTCGATTCGTCTCGTGACAGTTCTCCGTGGCCCATTTCTCATACCGCCTGATAGTGCCCTTGTGCTCCGCGCTGACGACATTTTGGTGATCATCGGGCTACAAGGAGATCTCGAACAGGTTGCCTCAGAGTTCACTCCAGCTCGAAACGCTACGCTGGTATAAACCATTGCTGCCCAACCATTTCTAGGAGCCTGTCTAAATCCTGAAGGCTGCTAGGCTTCGCCTCCCACCATGATGTACAATCTCTAAAAAGGGTATCGGGTTATGCGCTTACGACATCTTCTCCTCTGCCTCCTGTGCCTAGCCTGGCTCGATATTCGCTCGATTGCCATCGCTGAGTCTGCTGCCCCGCCTATTGACTCCCCGGGCCTCCACCTCCTGGAAGAGATGCAAACTGTCATCACAAATCTGGCCGAATCGACCAAACCTTCCGTGGTAAATCTCATCCCCATCTCTGGAACGGGTCGGGGACGCGAGTTGCCGTTAGAGCGGGCTCCCAATGCCTCAGGATCAGGGTCCGGTGTTGTCATCGATGCTGAGGGATACATCATCACGAACAATCATGTCATCGGTGATGCGACAGAACTTGAAGTTCGCTTTTCCGATAGATCCAAGCTGATTGCTCACGTCGTCGGCAAGGATCCCGATACAGACTTAGCCGTTCTCAAGGTGGCCGCCGGCCACCCGCTCCCCAGCGCGAAATTCGGGGATTCATCGACTGTGCGCGTCGGCCAATGGGTACTTGCCGTAGGGAACCCCTTCGGCCTCGACCGGACGGTCACGCTCGGCGTAGTGAGTGGAATCGGGCGGGAGAATATCAATCTCTCACGTTACGAAAATTTCATTCAGACGGACGCATCGATTAATCCGGGCAACTCGGGCGGCCCTCTCTTCAATCTGCGCGGCGAAATCATCGGCATCAATACCGCCATCATTAACTTTGCCCAAGGCATCGGCTTTGCCATTCCCTCCAACATGGCCAAGCAAATCTTCCAGCAATTGCTCGCTCAGGGGCGGGTGACGCGAGGCTGGCTCGGCGTCGGCATCCAGTCGCTCACGGTCGAGTTGGCCCGGAAGTTCGGCGTCAACGAAGGCGCAGGGGTGCTGGTCAATGAAGTCTTCGAAACGGACCCGGCTGCGGCTGCAGGCATCAAACCCGGCGACATCCTAACCCGAATCGACGACACCGTGATCGACACACCAAACCGACTCTCTCGCGTGGTGGCAGGATTACCTCCCGGCACGACCACCAAGGTCGAAATTGTCCGTGATCAGCAGCGACTAGTGCTGGATATCTCCCTGGTTGAACGTCGTGATCAGACCGTAGCCACCTCGCTTCCGCAAACACATATTCAAACTCCCCAGGCACGCACCGAAATCAATATTGGCCTCGACGTGCAAGATCTCACGCCGAGCCTCGCCGATAAATTCAAGCTGTCGGAAAGCCGGGGGGTGCTCATCACCAAAGTAGAGCCCAGTAGCCTCGCTCAAGCTGAAGGGATCCACGAGGGCGATCTCATTAAGGAAGTGAACCGTGTTGACGTGGGATCAGTCGGAGAATTCAACGGCGTCATCTCCAACATCCGACCAGGCGAAACTGTCCTGCTCCGCTTGCTGAGAGAAAAGCGCGCTTTTTATGTCGTGCTCAAGTCGACCAATCCCTAGTGGCGCGTAAATCGCGAGAGGCGCGAGAAAGGCGTGACGGGTGAGTGGTCTGAAGACTGAACTGTTCGGACCCTCGAACCCCGACCTTCGAGTCGCGCCTTTCTCGCTCGTCCCGCCTGACTCGCGCGGCTCGTTTTTTCTCCAGCCGCTAATCGATCAATGCGCCGCCGAGTGAGTCTCGACCTTGTGTGCCTCAATAATCCGAACGACAAGCTCGCGTGGGACTTCATCATACCGCGAGAATTCCATCGCATAACTCCCCTGTCCTGCCGTGAGGGAATTCAGCGCTGTGGCATACGTAAGCAACTCCGCCATTGGAACAAGCGCTGTAATCTGTTCTGTCTGGTCTTTTGCCTCCACATGGAGAATCCGGCCTCGACGAGCATTCAAGTCTCCGATCACACTTCCGATGTGATCCGCCGGCGCCTCGACCTCTACCGTCATGATCGGCTCTAACAGGACAGGGTGCGCCGTCTCTAACGCCTTCTTGAACCCCATCGACGCGGCGATTTTGAAAGCCATCTCGGATGAATCGACCGCATGATACGAACCATCGTATACCACGACCCGGCAATCAACGACTGGAAACCCCGCCAAACTGCCGTGGTGCATGGCTTCGACCACCCCCTTTTCTACCGCAGGAATAAAGTTCCGTGGGATAGCCCCGCCAACCACCTTGTTCTCAAATTTGAACCCCTCCCCGCGCAGCAACGGTGTAAGTTCCAGCCAGCAATCACCATACTGACCATGCCCTCCGGTTTGCTTCTTATACTTCCCCTGCGCCTGTGCCATGGTGCGAATGGTCTCGCGGTATGGAATCTTCGGCATATGAAGCACCACCTCCGCACCGTATTTCCTGCGTAATTTTTCCAGCGCGAGATCAATGTGCAATTGGCTCATCCCGCTTAAGACCATTTCCTTTGTATCAGGATGTCGTGAAAATTCGAGCGTCGGATCTTCCTCGATCAATTTATGCAGCCCTAGACTGATTTTCTCGATATCGGCATTGGACTTCGGTTCGATTGCAAAGGACAGCACGGGACGTGGAAGCATCGGCTTCGGGTAACAGATGGGAGCATGTTCGTCACAGAGCGTGTCGCCGGTTTGCGTATCTTTGAGTTTCCCGATGGCCACGATTTCCCCCGCTCCGGCTGAAGGGACGACCGTATGTTTCTTCCCCAGCAACGTATAGAGGTGCCCGCTTTTCTCTTTGCTGTTCCGAGAACTGTTGAACACCGTGGAGTCTGCGTGAAGGAGCCCCGACAAGATTCGCAGATAGGACAGCCGGCCGACAAACGGGTCGATCAACGTCTTGAAAACGATCCCTGAAAAGGAGTCCTCGTGAATGGCACGGCGGGTCACCGCTTCTCCTGTACTTGGATGCAGGCCTTCCAACGGGGTTCTTGCCGTCCGATCCATCGGCGAGGGCAGGAACTCGACGATCGCATTGAGGAGAGGAACGATTCCGATATTCTTGATGGCGGATCCGGCGTAAAGCGGGATAATCGTGCCGGCCTGGACGCCAAGGCGAAGTCCCTTCATCATGTCCTCCTGCGTCAGCTCGCCAGAAGCAAGGTACTGTTCCAATAATGCATCGTCGCACTCTGCTGCCCCCTCCTGCATGCGCCTCCGCGCCTCCCCCACCGCCGTCTTCGCGTTCTCAGGGATCGGCAACGGCTGGATAACGGGGCTCTCTTTGCGCGAAGTGATGACGCTCTGTTGAAGAATATCCAGTACCCCTTCTAGCTGGGCGCCAGTGCCAAGCGGCAACGACATCGGCAATGGCATGATCCCAAGGTCGCGGTGACACATCGCGGCAATCCCGTCGAGGGAAGCACCATCTTTGTCCAATTCGTTGACGAACAAGAGACAGGGCAAGCCGAGCTCCCTGACTCGAGACCACACTCTGATGAGTTCGCTGCGCACCCCCGATGAGGCGCCAACTATCAGAACGACCGCATCCACTGCTCGCAACGCCATGATCGTCTCCCCGAGCAGGCTAAGCGCGCCTGGGGGATCGACGAGATTGATAGTGGTATGATTCCAGGAACAACGAAGGAGACTGGTACTGACTGAGTTGCGCCGGTGCAACTCTTCCGGCTCGAAGTCGGAGACAGTCGTGCCTTGTGCAACCGATCCAAGGTGGGGAACAGCGCCGGTGGTATACAGCATGGCCTCGGCTAACGAGGTCTTCCCGACACCGACACTGGAGATCATGGCCACATTTCTGAGTGACTCAGCAGATACCTGGCTCATGGGGCCCTCCTCACGATAACCGGAAGACGGTCACATCTTCCGGAGGTAAAATGGCCTGCCTACATTGTTGCAATTCCCCCTTCGCTCATGTGTTAGCACCATGGTTGGGCAACCAGCCCTGGTCGGCAAAGCTGATATAGCGCCCATCGCCCACCACGAGATGGTCAAGAACCCGAATGCCAAGTACCTCCCCTGCCGACACCAATCGCGTGGTCAGAACACGGTCTTCCTGGCTCGGGGTAGGGTCCCCGCTTGGGTGGTTGTGTAAAAAGATGACTGCCGCAGCTGATTCTCGCACCGCGAATGTAAAAACTTCCCGTGGATGCACAATGCTAAGTGTCAGGCTGCCTTCCGATACTGTCGCGTCACGGATGATGGCATGCTTAGCATCCAGTAAAATGACTTTGAAGATTTCGTGACGCAGATCGCGCAAGATCGGATGGTAATGGGTGAAGAGGTCACGGCTGGAGGTGATTCTTGTTCCTTTGGTCAACGGACCAGCAAGGGCACGCTTCCCCAATTCAAGGGCTGCTTTGAGCTGGGCTGCTTTGGCCTCCCCCACACCTGAAACCGCACAGAGTTCTTCAATTCCACATTGCGCAAGTCCTACGACACCTCCGAGTTGATCCAGAACATCCATCCCAACCTTCACAGCTGAAGACCCTTGACGACCCACTCGAAGGAGAATGGCCAGCAGCTGGGCATCGGTGAGTGTCTGCGGGCCCTGAGTCAGGAGCCGCTCACGCGGCCGTTCTGTTTCAGGCCATTGCGCGATGCCCCGCCCCCCTTTCTTGCCGGCCATTCACCCCCCCGAACAAAAAATTGACACTATGAACGTTTTGGTACTAGACCTCCCCCCTCGGTAGCCGCCTGCAAACAAATACGTACCCCTAAAC
>JACAFD010000105.1 GCA_013388555.1 Nitrospirota bacterium
GACCAAAGAAGTTGTCCTTGTCAACCGAGGAACTAATGATATAGCCGACCTTGTGACAGACATGCAGATGGCGCTTGATAAAGTTCCCGATCAGTTTGTAAACGCAGACGACTTCTACGATAGAGTGAGCGATGAAGCGAGGGCGAGAGGCGCTACGCTTTCTATCACCGGTCACTCACTAGGTGGCTCACTCACTCAACTTTTGATCGCGGCTCATGCCAATGAAGCTTTCAACGGTGTGCCTATCTTCGGCCAGACCTTCAATGCCTTGGGGGTAAAAGGGCTGCTAAATGATCTCGGGCTTGCGGATGTCGATTATAAGGTCACGAACTGGGTCACGCCGACAGATGTTGTGGGCAACCTGGCCGAACATATCGGGGCAAAAGCCTCGCTGGCCAGTCTTCCATTTTCCTATACTTATTTGAGCGGCCCTCCTGGAGTGGCATCGTTCCTCTACGACAGTCACAAGGTCGCTCAGGTCCGGGATACGTTCATTGCGGACAATAGCCATCCTTTACTCGCAGAGACGCGCGAGTTCCTGGTCCAGACCTACGTCACAGACTTTGCGTTTCCCATCACGGTTGATGGCCAGGTGATTGTCGGGGGCAATAATCGCATCAATGTCGGGAACGAACTCAACGGTAGTTCCCAAAACGATTTGCTTTTTGGTGGCGTCCCTGACGATCGCATTCACGGCAGTGATGGACAGGACATCATCTATGCCGGGCCAGGGAACGATACCATCTGGGGCGATGCCGGTGCCGACATCCTGCTGGGTGAAGATGGCAACGACACCTACCACGTGGACGACCCCAATGATCGGGTAATTGAAGCGGCGCTTGGAGGCAATGATACCGTGGCCAGCACAGTGGGCTATACCCTCAGCCGCAATGTCGAACAGTTGATCTTGCAGGGGGCAGATGCGATCACTGGTATTGGCAATGAACAAGACAATGTGCTCATCGGGAATAACGCTGCCAATGTGCTTGATGGAGGGTTCGGAAAAGATGCCATGGCTGGTGGCGCGGGCGATGACACCTATGTTGTGGACAATCTGAGTGACACGGTGGCAGAAGCCGTGAACGAAGGCGTTGATATGGTGCTGAGCCCGTTCACCTATACGCTGGGTTCCAACGTGGAGAATCTGACCTTGATCGGCACCAATGACCTCAACGGCACTGGAAATGACCTCAACAACACAATTACCGGCAATGATGGCATCAACCGACTCGACGGCGTAGGTGGCACGGACCATCTGATCGGCGGACTTGGCAACGATATTTTAACCGGCGGTACGGGCAACAACGATTTGCTCGAAGGCGGCGCGGGGTTCGACACGTACATTTATAACGCGGGGGATGGCATCGATCAGATCGAAGACTCGGATGCCACGGGCAGGATCCTGTTTAATGGCGGACTCCTCCAAGGCGGGATCAGCACTGATGGCGGCGCCACCTATGTGAGCCTCGATGGCGCCGAGACCTATGTGCTCTCCGGCGGCCACTTGATCGTGAACGGGGTGCTCACCATCAATGCCGATTTTCAGAGCGGGCAGTTCGGGATTCAACTCGAAGACCTGTCGAGTTATCCCACGAATACCGGTGTACCGGTGGGGCCGTTTCAGCATGTGTATATCGGCACAGAGAACTCCGATTTTATGGGCAATGGCGTACTAGCCGGGAATAACGGAGCCTACTATGGCTTGGACGGTAATGACCAGATCATTGCAGACAGCATCGGGAATAATCTCCAGGATGGGGGAGCTGACGGTGACATCTTAACCGGACGTAGCGGGGGGGATGAATATCTCGACGGTGGGGCGGGAAACGACTACGTGTTTGCACAGGTATATTTCGATCTCGAGCATACAACTTTCTACGGTGGCATCTTCGATGGAAACGATATTCTCCTCGGGGGTGCCGGCGATGATGTGTTGGTTGTGGTCGGAGTGCTGCCCGTGGGTGTTGCACCGGACCCCGACTATCTGGATGGGGGTGAGGGAACGGACTATCTGCGGGGTGAAGTGGGGGCGGACAGATTGCTGGGCGGGGCCGGGGATGACACGCTGCGTGGCGACAATCTTCCCGACGGATGGCCGAGTATATTCGTCACGATTGACAACATCATTCTTCACGTTCCGGGCCAAGCTGACTTCAGCGCGACAGGAGGCGCCGATTTCCTCGATGGTGGGGCTGGGAACGATCTGTTGGTCGGCGATGGGGGCGACGACATCCTGTCTGGAGGAGCAGATAACGACCAGCTCTTCGGGGATGGTGAAGCGGGCTATCTTGTCGTGCCGGGCGATGACATGCTCGATGGCGGCGCGGGGGATGACATCTTGGCCGGTGGGGATGGTGCAGATTCGTTGTCCGGCGGGACCGGGATCGATCAACTCTTTGGCGACAGGGGCATTGATATCCTCGATGGCGGCGACGAGGCCGATACGTTGCATGGGGGGGATGGCGCGGATGAACTGTATGGCGGCGCGGGGGACGATCAGCTCTTCGGCGAGGGGTTGAACAAACCGGTAGTCCTCAGTGCAGCCGGTGGGGCGGACTTCTTAGATGGTGGCGCCGGCAACGATCATCTTGAGGGCGGGATTGGTGGCGATACGCTCTTCGGCGGGACCGAGAACGATGTGCTGTTTGGCGAGGAAGGAGCGGACAGCCTGTATGGCGACGAGGGCGTGGATGAATTACAAGGTGGCGACGGGAACGACCGGCTGATTGGTAATGCAGGCGATGATCGATTGTTTGGTCAAGCGGACAACGACACGCTCTATGGCGAGGAGGGGAATGATCAGCTCGCCGGTAACGACGGCGCCGATACCCTTATTGGTGGAAATGGAAGAGATGTGTTGGAGGGAGGCCATGGGAACGATGCCCTCGTCGGCGGCGCCGGCCACGATGCCTACAATTTTAGTGTTGGCGATGGACAGGACACGATCACGGATATGGCGCGTGCGGGGGAAGGCAATCTGATTCAATTCTTTGGCGGTATCACGCTGGGATCGCTTACCTTCATCCAGGATCAAGCCCAACAGGCTCTCACGATTCAAGTCGCAGGCGGAGACTCCATCCGGTTGCTCGGCTTCGATCCGAACGCGCTCAACTATGTGGTGGACGCTCTGTCCTTTGCCGATGGGACACAGGTGGCATTAGCCGATCAACTCCCGTTGCCAGGAGGCCTCATTGAAGGGACGGATGATCACAACGTCATCCGTACTGGTTCCACCGACGATACGGTCTTTGCCGGAGCCGGCAACGATGCAGTGACTGCCGGGGCTGGAAACGATGTGCTCGTGGGCGGAAGAGGGAGTGATTTCTTGGCTGGCGGTGCGGGGCAGGATCGGTATCTGTTCAATGCCGGTGACGGGACGGATACGATTTCCGATTCGGCCGGTGAAGGCAATCAACTGGTGTTCGGAACAGGAGTGTCTCTTGGTTCGATCACGCTGGGGGTGACGGGAGAGGATGCGTTGTTCATCGAGACCGGTGTGGCTGGCGACACGATTCGCATTCTCGATGGTGTCACGGCGGGGAATTTGCCGGTCATAGATACGATCGAATTCGCCGATGGGAGCAGGCTGACCATCGACCAATTGCTCGCGCAAGGCATCGACATCACCGGCACGGCGAACGGGGATCTGCTCATCGGCACCCCGTTAATCGATCGGATCTCCGGTCTTGCCGGCGATGACATCGCTTTCGGTGGTGTGGGAGCGGATATTGTCCATGGCGATGAAGGGAACGATCAGCTCTTCGGTGGAGACGGAAACGATACACTCGATGGCGGTACCGGCAATGATGTGCTGAATGGGGAAGCCGGAGAGGATACCTATGTCTTCGGTTGTGGATATGGGCAGGACATCTTGCGGGATTCCCCTGTCGAACAATCCGGTCCGAATGCGATTCAACTTACCAGCGGGGTCAGTCCCGACGAGGTCCGCCTGCAGGCTCGACAGTCGGAAAACGGGATCAATGTGGTTCTGACGATCAACGGGGTGCCGGACCAGCTGACACTTCTCGACGCGACGGATCCCAGCCTGCTGTCGATCAGTGAGATTCGTTTTGCTGATGGAACCAGTTGGGATACTGCGGAGATCATCGCGCGTATTGAAGGCGTGCAGCTTGCCGCGTCAGCGACCGGCAGTTTTCTGGAAGGCACGCAGTTTCGAGATGTGTTGATCGGCGCCCAAGGCAACGATCAGCTGGACGGGCTGGGTGGAGCTGATCGAATGGTCGGAGGGACCGGCGACGACATGTACTGGGTCAACCAATCGGGCGACGCGGTGGTGGAGGCTCTTGGGGAAGGCCAGGACACTGTCCTTAGCCAGATCGACTATACGCTTCCGGACCACGTGGAGAATCTCTCCTTGCGGAGCGCGAATCTACCGGCCACGGACCCGGTTCGCGGTGAGGGCAATGCGAGTGACAATGTCTTGATCGGGAACTTTGTAGACAATGTGTTGATTGGAGGTGCAGGAAACGACACCTTCTGGGGCGGATTCAGCCTGGGTAGCGACTATGGACCAGGCGACGATGATTTGTACGGCGGTACAGAGAACGACACCTACGTTGTGGAGGGCAATTTCAACGGCTTCGACACGGTTCATGATGTGGCGCTGCCAGGAGAGGGAAACCGCCTGCAATTTGGTAACAGCATTCGTCCTGGGGATGTGGTGTTCCTTCAAGAGGGAACATCACTCCGGGTGACTAATGCTGGGGGTACGGATGGCGCAATATTGGAGAATTTTGATCCAAGCGGAATGACCGGATCGCTGGTGACTGAAGTGGTCGCCTTCAGCGGTGGATATGAAGACGTTACGAGGGGGTATGAGACAAGCTTGCCGGCTCTGATGAATCCGACATTGGGTACTGACAATAGTGACACGATGACGGGCACCTCGCAAGCCGACGTCATCAAGGCGCAAGGTGGTAATGATGTGCTGACGGGTGGAACCGGCAACGATGTGTTGCTCGGCGGAATCGGCAATGACACCTATCTGTTCAATCAGGGCGACGGATTCGATCTGATCGATGACCAGCCTGGAGCGGGAGACACCAATAGGGTGCAGTTTGGGGACGGGATCACGCCGGAGATGCTGAGTGTCTCGTATAGTGGGACATTTGGCAGGGGGGGCTTGACGGTGCGTATTGGTACGTCGGGCGATGGGCTCCATTTCCTCGGCGTATCGGCAGATGATCCGAGTGTACCGCATGCGATCGACACGTTTCACTTTGCGGATGGTACGCAACTGACATTTGCCCAACTGTTCGAACGCGAAGTCTTGGTGCAAGGAACCGGACGGAGTGACGGCGAGTTGTTCGGAACTTTTGCCGATGATCACATGCGGGGGCTGAGCGGCAGTGAAACCCTGGCTTCCCAAGATGGGAATGACATGCTCATCGGGGGTCCCGGGAATGACGTCCTGGACGGTGGAAGGGGAAGCGACATCTATGTATTCAATCTCGGAGACGGCTTCGATGAGATTCGGGACGAGTTCAGCTCATTCGATGTGAATCGCTTCCGGTTTGGCCCTGGGATTACAGCGAGTGATCTTGCCCTGTTCGATGCAGGCGATGGATTCACCGTCAACAGGATTGTGATCGGAACGTCCGGGGACGAGATTCTGCTGCCAAACTTTGTCGATGCTTCCCCTGCCCTGACTATCGCCGAATTTGCCGACGGAGTGACGCTGAATCTGAATAGTCTCAATGCCGCAAATCAAAGGACTGATAACCAGACGATCACAGGTGGGGCCGGAGACACGGTTCTGATCGGTGGGAGAGGGAATGACATCATCATCGCGGGAGACGGGACGACAACGCTTCTTGGTGGAGCCGGCGACGATACGCTTATCGGGGGATCAGGTCTCAACATGTTTCTTGGCGGACCCGGCCATGACTTTCTTATCGGTGGCAGTGGTGGGAATACCTTCTTTTTAATGGTCGGTAGCGGCCTGGATTCGATTCAGATCCCCAATTACCTGACATCGATTGAGACGAATGCCGTCCGGTTCGGAGGAGCGTACGACACCTACCACCCAACTTCGGGCGTGGGCTCGCTGGTTATACGATACGGCACGGCGGGAGACGAGTTGCATATTCTGGATTTTGATCCGACCGATGTCTTTGCTCCCCCGGCGATCCAAACGTTCCAATTCACCGATCGGACGTTGATCTATGGGGAATTGATCGCGCGGGGATTCGATATCGCAGGCACCACTGGAAGCGACGTGCTATCCGGCACCAACACGACGGATCGGATGGATGGACTGGATGGCAATGACACAATTGAAAGCGGTCAGGGTGTCGATACCCTCCGTGGGGGACGAGGAAGCGATCTTCTTCGTGGGGCGTCTGGCGACGACACCTATCTTTTCAACATAGGGGATGAGGTCGATGCTATCGACGATACAGTGCTTCCCAGCGAAGGCAACCGGATTCAATTCGGTGTAGGCATTGCCCAAAGCGATCTGATGTTTATCCATGATCAGCTCGCCCGGACACTCACGATCCAGGTGGGCAGCAGCGGCACGGACCAGTTGCGGCTGATCAACTTCGATCCGACCGGCGCCAATGGCTCGTTGGTCGTAGAGACGCTGGCTTTTGCGGATGGAAGCACGGCGAATCTGGCTGATCTCTTGTCCCCGACAGTCAACCATGCTCCGACAGTAGTTAATCCATTGGCCGACCAGACGGTTGCGGAGGACACGCCGTTGAGTGTGGTGGTGCCTCCCAACGCCTTCAGCGATCAGGACGCGGGCGATGTACTGACGCTCAGTACAAGCCTGGCCGACGGCACCGCGCTGCCTGGATGGCTCAGCTTCAACGCCACGACCGCTACGTTCAGCGGCATGCCGAGCAACAGCGACGTGGGGACTCTGGCGCTCACGGTCACAGCGACTGATTCGGGCACCCTCAGTGCCTCGACTGCCTTCACCCTGACCGTCCAGAACGTCAACGATGCGCCAATGGTGGTGACACCGATTGCCGATCAAGCCGCCGCCGAAGACTCGTCCTTCTCTTTCACGGTACCCAGCGCCACCTTCGCCGATATCGATGTCATACATGGCGATGCCTTGGCTGACAGCGCCATGCTTTCTGATGGCGGACCGCTGCCCAGGTGGTTGAGTTTCAATCCGACTACCCGGACGTTTAATGGTACTCCTGGTCACGGCGATGCCGGCACCTTGCAGATTGCCGTGACCGCCACCGATACGGGCAACCTCGATGCGACCGACACATTCGCCCTCGTGATCTCCGGCCCCCTCTCTCTGACCCTCGTCGGCAAGCCCGGCAACGATGTGCTGACCGGTGGACGGGGCGACGATACGCTAAGCGGTCTGGCCGGCAGCGATACGCTCAATGGCGGACAGGGCCACGACTTGCTGGATGGCGGGACAGGTACCGATACGATGCAGGGTGGAACCGGCAACGACACCTATATAGTGGATATGGCAGGGGATAGCGTCACCGAACTGGCGGGCGCAGGCACCGATACGGTCCAGACCACGCTGCCAATCTATACATTAGGCGCCAACGTAGAGAATCTGACACTCACCGGCACGGGCCCGAATGCCGGATTCGGGAATGCTCTGGCCAATACGCTCACCGGCAATAGCGGCGCGAATCTTCTCAATGGCGGCGCGGGGACCGATAGGATGGCCGGGGGTGCGGGCGAAGACCTCTATATCGTGGACAACGTCGGCGATGTCGTCACG
Source organism: Nitrospirota bacterium (assembly GCA_013388555.1). Classification (GTDB taxonomy): domain Bacteria; phylum Nitrospirota; class Nitrospiria; order Nitrospirales; family Nitrospiraceae; genus Palsa-1315. The sequence continues at coordinate 7,727 of JACAFD010000105.1, forward strand.
GAACAGGCCAATGAAGGGACGCTCGATTCGGTGACGAGTTCAGTCAGCTATACCCTGAGCGCGAACGTCGAGAATCTTGTGCTGACGGGAAATGTGGCGATCAACGGCACCGGGAATAACGTGGACAATGTCCTCACCGGGAATAGCGCCGCGAATATGCTTACGGGGCTGGCAGGCAACGACACCTATGTGACCGGCACCGGTGATACGGTGGTGGAAGCGGCCGGCGGGGGCACAGATACGGTGGTCAGCGGCATCACGCACAGCCTTGCCGCCAACGTGGAGAATCTGACATTGATCGGCATCAGTGCAGTCAGCGGCACCGGCAACGCGCTGGATAACGTATTGAACGGCCTGCTCAACCTGGCGGGCAATACCCTGACTGGGGGTACGGGCAACGACCTATACGTTCTTGGGGCGGGCGACACGGTGGTCGAAGCGGCCAACGCAGGCACCGATACCGTGCAAAGTGGTGTGACCCATATGCTGGGCGTGAATGTTGAGCACCTCACACTGACGGGGACTGCAGCGATCAATGGGACCGGCAACAGTCTCAACAATACGATGACCGGCAACAGCGCGAACAATACGCTCACTGGCGCGAATGGGAACGATACACTGCGTGGTGGGTTGGGGAACGATACGGTCAACGGCGGCGGTGGTAACGACACCGTCCTGTTCGGTCGTGGGGACGGGCAGGATTTGGTGCAAGACAATAGCGGTACTGCGGACAAGTTGCTCTACGATGCTGGCATCAATCCGCTCGACCTCGTCATCAGCCGCCAGGCGAACGATCTGCGGCTGGCGATTCACGAGTCGTCCGATCGGGTCACCGTGCAAAACTGGTACGCGAGTTCGGCGAATCGTACGGAAACAATCCAAGCCGGCAATGGGCAAGCCTTGCTCAGCACCCAAATCGATCAATTGATTCAGGCGATGGCTGGGTTCTCCCAGCAAACCGGCTTGACATGGGACCAAGCCATCGACCAGCGGCCGCAGGAGGTGCAGGCGGTGTTGGCGGCGAGCTGGCAATCTTGAGAAAAGTGCTGAGTGCTGCGTTGGTGAGCACCCCCCCCTAAGAAGACATTGGGATAAACATCAGGCGCACGGATGGCCGTGCTCGCTACATGAGTGATTGCTCGAGGTCTAAAACCTCTTTCACAGCCTGATCGACTCGATGCATTAAGGGAGGTGGCAGCCTCGTGAGTGGGCCTTGAACTAGCCTGTGATTGTCGATGGCTTGGAGTTGGTCGATGAGGAGATCGGAGTCTTTCTGCAACCGGCCGACAGCGGCCACACGAAGGCGGAGGGGTTCGGCCTCATTCACAATCTTCGTCGTCAGCGGAATGATGAGGGTCGACGGATGATGCGCATCGAGCAGGGCCTGGGCTTGGATAACAAGGACCGGTCGCGTCTTTCCAGGCTCTGTCCCACGCCTAGGATTCAGATTGGCGAGCCAGACTTCTCCACGGTTAGGCATCAGGATCCTGTTCGATGGCGGCGAATTCACGATTCACACGCATGCTCTCCTTCCGGACCTTCTTCGACGCCTCGGCAAGTCGTTTGGCGCGCAGTAGCGCCTCGGTCTGTCGGTTCATTCGTTCGATCGCGCGACGAATGTATGCGGCTCGCGAGAGGTGAAGGGTGTCTGCGCAGCGGCGACTGGCTTCAAGGACATCCTCTGGTAACTTGAGCGATATAGCTCCCATGGTATAACTCCGTGATATGAAGATCTGATATGACTTCATGATATCTCAAATAGCAGTCCGCTGCAAGGCCCTGCTTCCCCTTGCCCAGTGAGTTGGCGCGAGAATGGCTCCCCTGAACAATCCCCAGGAACAAGAGTTAGGCCATGAAGGATCCGTTGCTTCAGCCGTAGAACCGGTGGCTGATACCGGTCTGATTTGTCTCCTTATCCTCGCTCGATTCTTTGACCTCCCGGCCGACAGCTTGCAACTTCGACATCAGTTCGCACAGCCAGGTCAACCGCTCTCCGATACCGAGCTGCTTCGTGCCGCTAAACACCTCGGCCTCAAAGCCGGCTTGGTCAAGGCGCAGTGGAGCAAATTGCCAGGCACGCCCGTTCCTGCAATGGCAAAGCGAACGGATGGCCGCTACCTCGTGCTCGCGAAGGTTGAAGGAGAGAAGGTCCTTGTCCAAGATCCTACTGAGGCGCGCCCCCTGATTCTCTCGCGAGGGCAGTTCGAATTGATCTGGACCGGAGAGCTGCTGCTCTTCACAAAGAGGGCCAACCTGCGACCGCAAGATCTCAAGTTCGATTTCACCTGGTTCATTCCTGCCATCGTCAAGTATCGAAAGTTTCTGGGCGAGGTGCTGATCGCGTCGTTCTTCTTACAGCTCTTCGCCCTGCTGACGCCGCTGTTCACCCAAGTTGTCATCGACAAAGTTTTGGTCCACAAAGGCTTCACCACACTCTACGTATTGGCGGTCGGCATGATTGCCTTGGCCGTCTTCGATGCGATCCTGGGCGGGCTGCGGACCTATCTTTTTTCTCATACGTCGAACCGAATCGACGTTGGGCTCGGCGCGCAGTTGTTCCGTCATGTCCTGGCGCTCCCACTGGCCTACTTCGAGGCCCGACGAGTGGGGGGCACGGTGGCGCGGGTGCGCGAACTGGAATCTATCCGCCAGTTCTTGACAAGCCATTCCGTGACCGTCGTGCTCGATCTGTTCTTCACCGTTGTGTTTCTCGCCGTCATGTGGTTCTACAGCCCTATCCTCACGCTGGTCGTGATGGGCTCGTTGCCGCTCTATGCCTTGTTGTCTGTGGTCATCACGCCGGCGATCCGAGCCAGGCTGCATGAGAAATTTAATCGTGGCGCGGACAATCAGTCCTTCCTCGTAGAAGCGATCAGCGGCATTCAAACGGTGAAGGCCATGGCAGTCGAGCCGCCGTTGTTGCGGAGGTGGGAGGAACAGCTGGCCGGCTATGTAAAGGCCAGCTTTCGCGCTACCAGCTTGATGAACGTGGCAGGTCAGACCGGGACGCTCATACAAAAGATCACGACCATTGCGGTCTTGTGGCTGGGGGCCTATCGCGTGATTGACGGGGATCTGACTATCGGGCAATTGATTGCCTTCACGATGCTCTCGGCCCAGGTGACGGGGCCGCTGCTGCGCCTCGTCAATCTATGGCAGGAGTTTCAGCAAGTGGGCATCTCGGTGCAGCGACTGGGAGATATCCTGAATACGCAACCGGAGCCCTCCTACAATCCGAATCGGACGACGCTCCCCCAAGTCATGGGACAGATTGTATTCGAGGACGTGACCTTTCGTTATCGCCCCGATAGTTCGGAAGTGCTCCGCAAAGTGTCGTTCGCTGTGCCGCCCGGTCAGGTGATCGGGCTTGTCGGCAGGTCCGGGTCCGGCAAGAGCACGATTGCCAAGTTGATTCAACGGCTCTATGTGCCGGAGCGCGGCCGTATTCTGGTGGACGGGGTGGACCTCGCGCAGGTGGACCCGGCCTGGCTCCGCCGGCAGGTCGGGGTGGTGCTCCAAGAAAACTTTCTGTTCAATCGATCCGTGCGCGATAACATTGCGCTGACCGACCCCGGGTTGGCGATGGAACAGGTGATCCGAGCGGCCAAGCTGGCTGGCGCGCACGAGTTCATTCTCGAATTGGCGGAAGGGTACGACACGCTGGTCGGGGAACACGGGTGTTCACTGTCCGGCGGCCAGCGCCAGCGGATTGCGATCGCGCGGGCCTTGGTTGCGAATCCGCGCATTCTGATTTTCGATGAAGCGACGAGCGCGTTGGACTATGAATCCGAGGCGATCATTCAGCAGAACATGGCGCAGATTAGTCGTGGGCGCACGGTCTTCATCATTGCCCATCGGCTGAGCACGGTGCGGCCGGCGCATCAGATTTACGTGGTGGAGAAGGGCGAAATTGTCGAGCAGGGCTCTCACGAGGAGTTGCTGCGTGTGAAGGGGTTTTATGCACGGCTCTGCCAACATCAGGACGGTACAGTGGCAGTGACGCGTGAGGAATCCGGGGTCGCGGGGTGAGAGGTTAGGCGAAGGGAACGAGGGAACGGGGATGGCATTTGGAGCAATCTCACGACATTGGACAGTCTGGAAGTCGGCTTGGCAGGCTGAAAAATGGACAGAAACGGGGTCAGGCACCATTTGTCGTAACGACCCGCAGGGCGCTTCGCGC
>JACAFD010000157.1 GCA_013388555.1 Nitrospirota bacterium
ACGTATGAGCTGCGCCTTGCCGAGCAATCTCTACCGGGTAAGGTTAGGAAGCATATTGAGCAACACCGAGAAGCACTCATCCCGGCTTGATGAGGGAAGGATCCGTTTCAGGCTGGGAACAATCCACACAGTTTCCCTTCTCCGCTCTCTGCTGGAAACTCTTGTGAAATAAAGGGAAGCCCCCGGAGGACCGGAGGCTTCTCAGTGAAGTCGATCAGCGCTTCAGAACATGAGCGGCAATCCACTCCTTGACGTCACGCGCCACTGTGACAAGGGCCTCAAGGTCATTCAGACCGAATGAAGTCCCATTGCGCCACGCGCTTAATCGTCCTCTCCCTCTATTCTTCTAATTCAACTTCGCGCCAGGTAATAGCCCCATTGGTAAGCCTGCCCTTTACCTCCACAACCGTGCCGATAGTCACGGCACCGAAGAACGCGGCACGGCCGATTGCCTGATCGCTCGTCCCCTTAAAGTCCGCAGGATCCGAGAAGTCGCTGCCGCTGGTGCTGGTATTGATCTGAACCCCAAGAATGGTCAGGTTTGGGTTCGAGACAACTTGCACGGCGCCCTGAAGATCGACGTCACAAGGATTGCAGTTATCGGGTCCATTTCCGTCCACTTCCGTCGCAATCACATTGACAGTACCGTTGGCCGTGGCGCCTTCCCGACCGCGGACCTTGACGCGATCCCCCACTGCCACAGGGGTGTTACTCTGAACCTCCGTGGCACTGTTCGACGTGATTGTGATGGTTGGCATGCCGCCCAGGGTCATGGTGCTTCCCGTAATCGAACTCACAATGCCCTCCAGCCGCACCGAATCCTGAAACTTTACCTTGGTTGCGGTGATGATGTTATTCGAAATAGAGCCTTCGACCTCAAGTTTCTGGCCGACGGCCACTTCGGCGATCGTGCCGCCGAGATACAGCGCATTTGTCGCCTGGACCGTCGTCGTCCCGATCATGAACTGGCCGCTGCCGGCACCGCCTATCAAGGACGTCACATATCCCTCCAACTCGACCTGATCGCCGTTCGGTGCCTGAAATCCTTCCCGTTCTACTTTGGTGGCCGTCAAAGTCCCAGCGTTATAGTTGCTTCCCTTCACTTCCACAAGCAGCCCAACCCAATTCACGGAATTCGGATTCGGCATATCAGTAATGTCTGCCGTCGTGTAATTGACGATGAGCGTGCTGATTTGGAAGGAGCTTTGAAGGGGAGTGTGGCTCGTGATCTTCCCCTTCACCTCGCAGATCGAACTACAAACAGTAGCCCCTAATTTCTTCTCAATAAACGACGCCATGATAAAGACGCCGGTTGTGTCTTCTTTCACGAACCCGCTCACTTCGATCACGTCGTTGAGAGACAAGCTGTCTAACTTATTTGGCGTGCTTGTATCGTCAAATTGTGTCGTATTATCGACCACGACGGTCTGTCCCAAGACGGTCAGAGTCCCGTTGCTCGCATCGATCGGATTCTTGATTTGGATCGGCCCTTCCAGAGTATTCTGATGAATGATCGTCGACGCCGTACGAGTCGTTCCCGACGAAGTTCCTGACACCGTAACGACCATTCCGCGCCGCAGAACACTCTTTGCGTTCTGGTCTCCGCTCACGGTCGAATCATCTTTCGTGGTTGTGGTCGAGTCGTTGATTTCGTATTTCCTATCGTTGACATACACGCTGCCGAAATCCGTGACCGTCCCCGTGCTGGTTACAGGAGTCGTGCTCGCGGAAGGGACGCCGGTCCCTCCTCCGCCTCCACCGGAGCATGACAAGGCGGCAAGTACACAGAAACTGGTACCGAGTGTGGCAAGCAAGGTTGTGTGTTTCATGGTTTAGTCCTTTTGTTGTGGGGGCTGAACGTCATCCTCAAAATAATAGAGGCCAATACCAACGCGCTTGCGTCCCGTTCCGTTCACGGTAGGATTAACATCCCGGTCCCGTCGTGCGAGCCAGCGATCGATGCCTTCCAGAAATGCTTGGGCTCTATCGGCGGACAGGCGTTGAAATTCTTGGACGGCTTCCACCGGTACATTGTCATACATGACTTTGCGCTGGAATCGTGGAACTGTCTGGGCCTTGAGATTATGGGCGATCGTCGCGATGAGATCCGCTGTGTCCGATCCTAGGATGTGAAGCTTGTCCGTTTCACTCTTTTCCGGCACATAGAAACGGGCTTGCATGCGAATGCGACCATCTCGTGTCTTGCGGACAGCTCCAGCTTGGAGGAGCTCATCCAACATCGCCCTGACCGGCATATCTCCGCTATAGCATCGTACCAATGCTCCGAACGACACGGGATTGCCCTCTACCGGCAGGGCAAGGGGTGCACCAGACTTGCCCTGGAAATTCTTGTCGCGAATCCACCCGGCCATGACGCGAGCCGCACGGTTGTACCGATCTGTGGCCTCCTCATCCTCTACATCGGCAGCCATTGTGATGCGCCTCACCTCCTTGCGCGTGAGGCCAGTCAATATCGAAACCCGCGAGGTCGTCTGTTTTCTGCCCGGCAGAACGAACTCCTCGGAGGCCACGCGAACATAAACGCGGCGCGCGACCGCTGCCAGCACATCGAAGGGGATACCGTGCCGCAGAAGAATGCGCACGAGAGGGCGCAGTAAGACGGTGAGTGCGGCGATGATCGGTTGTGCGTGACGGTTAGGCATGTTAGGGATAAATATCCCAAATTAATGTTCCGTTGTCTAGCCCCTCTTTCGGGGTACACGGGGGCCTAGGAATACTTGCGTTTTTATCGGGCACAACGGTGAGCGGGTGGAAGGGGGGCGCTGTAAGTGGTTGACTTGTGGTGGGCCGTGTAGGGGTCGAACCTACGGCCCGCTGATTAAGAGTCCCGTCGACGACCTACCTGAGGACACTCAGCAAGACTTATCAGCAGCAAAAGGCGAAGATGCGTGATGGGGCAGATCATCATGGATCATGGTGTGTCAGGGTGTTTTGGCACCAGCTTGGCACCAATCGTCCTGACCTGCAGTTTACGAATTTCAGATAGCCCAACCTCAGACAACCTAACCCCCCAAGAAACCACAACACAGGATGCTCTCGACATGGGGCCTGATGGAGCTGTTTTGCCCTGTCCTGGTAGCAGCGTGGTAGCAGATTCGCACAGCGAAGGAGAGAAGAGATGATCCTTCACTTCTCTCTCCTGCTTCTCACTGCGAATGATTCACTTAAAGAGTCCAATTCTGCATCCCTCCGATTCCATTTCGTCGATGAGACGGTCAACTATGCTCGCCATGTCGTTGAGGACCCCAATGATTGGTTTGCCAGCAATGACCGGAATGTCATCAAAACCAATATTGAACCCAAAACCGACACTGTACTTCACCCGCGTGTTGGGCATAGCCGTACCCAGCACAAACTCATTTTGTGGTCGATCCCATTGGGGTGGGAAAATGATATTTCCCATTCCGCTAATCTCGTGCGTGTAGGCAGCTACAATCCTGAACGCTACAGTTGTTAGTGTTTGATGTTTGCTTATATTCGCCAGTTCGTTAATAGCCCAGAGCGTATTATTTCCTCCCATGTAAGGCTTGAAAGACTTAAGAACTGTGAGGATTTCCTGGGGAAAGCCTGCACATGCACCCTTTAATCGAGTATGGAAATCTGTGACGTTTTTGGAAAACGGAAATGCAACATTCCGGAGAACCCGATGATTAGTTATCCCATGAGCAACGGCAATAGCATATACGGCTTGATCAAGCGCAGCTCGCATATTTTCGATCGCGTCCGTCGAGACATCAGCAAACGCGCGAGGAAGATTACGTCGTCTCGCCTTCAGTTTATGGATCTCGTGAACACCATCAGGGTGCGGTTCGATGACATGCTTGTATGGCTTACAGTGAATAAATCGCTTCACGATTCGATCGAGACTTCGGATATGTGTCTTTGCACGGGCCGTCCGTTGTCGTGAACCAGCAAGGTGGTTTGTCCTCATTGGATGTCGATCCGCAAAGTTGTGGTCGTCCTGAATGACGAGGGGAGTTTGATGGATTCGAGCTGGAATGTAAAACCGGAAGGTAGAAGTGACAGGTGCAAAACCAGAGTTAGGGTTGCTCTCGTGGCCTAGATGCAAAGTGTGTATTCACAGTGACGCTTCTGCAACTAGGGATCATTCGTCTGATTCACGATTTTCTCTCATTATTTGCTATCCCTGCGAACGCGAAAATCGGTGCATAATTTCCACCATCCGCTTGTCTTAAAGCCGCGATGTATTCTTTTCGGCGTGTTCCCATTGCTTGCAGATCATGACCTCCTGCCCAATCGATAGGTTTCTTCTCCAGCACCTTCGTTAGTAACGCATCAGCCATGATCCGAGCATGACGACCATTTCCGTTTGGGAATAGATGAATAGAGACCAGCCGATGATGAAACCGAACGGCAATCTCTTCTGGGCTATAGGTTTTATTCGCTATCCAGTAGCGGACATCGTCTAGCAACATCCGAAGCTTCTCCGGAATCTGCAGAGGATCGACGCCGATATTCTTTTCGGTTCTGCGGAAAGTCCCGGCCCATTTCCAGACATCTCCAAAAAGCTGTTTATGGAGCTCGCGCACAAAAGTTTCATTCAACATGTCCTTCTTCCGAGTTCTTTTCAGCCATTCTATGCCGCTTTGAATATTGGCCTGCTCTAGTTGATCAAGTTCGTTTCGGGTCGTGACATGTTTGTGTTTGAGACCGACAATTTCATCAGCACTAAGCGGGGTCGCACCCTCGGGATATTCCATGTCACTTAACCTTTATCGTCCCAAAAATCAGAAGGCATGTTCCGTATGAGGTCCTGCTGCAGACGCTCAATTTCAAAGCTGATCTGCTTCTCCGACAAGGCCTGCTCTTCTAATGCCATATGTTTGTGGGTTTCTTCCACAAGGCGCGTGGCTTTTTTCTTGGCCCGGTCAGCCAATATGGCCTGGACTTTTTCCTCGGGGACGATGACGTACACAAAGCGGTAACCCATCGTCTCTGCCATAGTTTGCAGGGTTTTCATCGTAACGCTTCCAGAGAGTTCGCCTTTTTCGGTATTGGAGACCTGAGCGCGTGTGACACCGAGGCGACGCGCGAGCTGGGCAGCGGACATACCCAAGGCTTTTCGTGCTGTGCAAAGCCAGCCCTCGGGTGGGACAGCAATTTTCCGAACCCTTGCAGCGGCACGATCGACTTTGTCCTGATACTGTTTGGAGATGATGGCCTTGACGCTCATTGTATACCCTTAAGTTTACATTAATATAGAAACGTATAGTTATAGATATACAATCTATATATTAATGTCAAGCTATAGATATACAAAATGATTAGTTATGGAAACCCATTGAACGGAAAGGGCAATTCTTCCTGTTATTGTGCTAGAGATTGCGCTTGATGGCTCGTCGAAGGCGTGCCGACTCATCGTCCAGCCCAGCTTTCTGAAGAGCATAGATTGCATCCCAGACGAGACGTTCTAGCTGCTGGATACGCGATTCTCGTTCAGCTACGGCAGCGTCAAGCCCTGCCCATTGCCTGATCAATGCCCATGAAGCTCGATATTCATTGAGTAAGCTGACCAAGTATTCCCCGCCGGGCTGCGATGCTTCCTGGGTCCACTTGCGTTCGGTTGATTCGATGTTCACCAAGACGGTGGTTGGTTCTGCTGCGCTGAATAATTTCGCGAGGTGTAATGCAACATCGAAGGGAAGATGTACGGTGCCGAAACGATCGATGAATCCATACTGCGCACTCTTGAGGTCTGGAATATGCGCTCGTTCAGCGATGCGGTCTAGCGCTTCTGCTTTGCCAGAGAGGATTCCCTGGTAAAAGCTCACGTCGGAGTCTCCGCATGCTCCAACAACTTCGCTTATGGCATTGTCGAGGGGCGAATCGGGCTTATAACCTTTGTGTAAGTTGTGCTCCTCGATTTGGCGCTGATGGTTTTCGTCTCTTAGGAGGGCCTTATGGTCTTTCCACCGGACCAGAATGTTTTGAGATTCGATGTAATCCGTGAGTCCGGGGTTGGGATCAATCCATTGCACTTTCCATTTCTTGCCTCGCACATGTTGCAGGATGCGAATGCGTTGAAGAGTTGAGTCACGTTTTCGTGATTCACGAAAGGCATATTCCACGCCAACTTTGATCTCGCATTTCTGCATGCTGACCACTCTTTCTAGGAACAATATGAAGCTAAGTTATTCGAAGAAAGATTATCCCCTGTCCAGAGGCTAGTCAGTTATGCCCTACCCCAAAGATTGAGATGAGTCGAAAAACTAATTAAGGGAAGGAAGCCCCCGGAGGACCGGAGGCTTCTCAGTGAAGTCGATCAGCGCTTCAGAACATGAGCGGCAATCCACTCCTTGGCGTCACGCGCAACCGTGACAAGGCTTTCGAGGCCATTGAGACCGAACGAAGTCCCGCTGCGCCACGCTCCGGACTGATCCTTGAAGGGGCGGGAAAACGTCGTGGCGAAGAAGGGACCCCTCTCGCTATTATTCTCCCAGATCGTCGCCTTGATGTTGCCGCATCGTAGCGTGTGAGTTGGTTTGTTGTTGGTAGCCATCTTGTTTTCTCCTTTATTGAAATGACGTTGGCTCTTGCACAGAAAGAGGAGAGCCAATGCACATTTCATAGAGGAAATGTGAGGCAGAGGCCGTCGCCGGC
>JACAFD010000042.1 GCA_013388555.1 Nitrospirota bacterium
CTCCTCCGGTCACACCAGCGGTGAGTGCCGGTGTAATCGATCTGGTCCAGCCTGCAATGGCCCCATGGGTGGAGAAGTCGGTTGTGCTGTAGGTGCCCTTCTGGTATTGATACACAAGTGAGCCTGTATCTAAGGGTGATATCTTCACAGCAGGTCCTGACGTCACAGTTTGGAACGTGGTGTCGATGAGACCGTCCTGTACCACTGCGCTAGGTGTCTGGACCGTATTCGCAAATTGTCTTCGTTGATCTCTATAGGTTGACGTGAATGTCAGGACAGGAGATGGGGCATAGGACAGTTCCACCCTTCCGGAATTGATGTGTGAATTGGCTCGACGGGCCTGGATGCCCTCCACAGACGATTCTGGGATCTGGCTACCGCCTGTTGGCGCAGCGAATGCCGGTAGTTGGGGGGTGTACATGTATGCATCAGAAATACGCAGTCCCAATCCACGCACGAGTTCCCCCATCGCACGGTCCAGGTTCAGATCGACAAACCCATTTCCCGCGACATAATTGAGGCCGGAATTCTTCACATAGGTTTCGGCAGTCGCCCCTCCGCCGACCATTCCTTCTACGAGCTGCCTCTTGTGGATCACCCGTAACTGCGGAGAGACTGTCGTCACATAGTCATCAAGGTTGCGACCTGTCACAAAATACACGTTACTATCGTATCGTTCAGATAAGCGCAGGGAGGGAATTACATTCGTCTCCGGTCCCCTAACCGCCGTCGGCGTTGGTATCGAGGGAAGACCAGCCTGTCCATGAACCGCGCCTGGATTCAGCATCGTCATTGCACATACAGCAGCCATCGCTAGGCACCCTGCAAATTCACACCCTTGCCATCTCATACCTCTTTACCATGCTCTACGCTCTACGGAACCAGGACCACGTCGCCTGTTTTAAGAATGAAGTTTCCGATCTCCCCCTCTCCGGATACCAGATCATCGTACCGGGCAGGGATCCGGATTTCTTTGAGCTTGCCATCTTCTTTTCCCAGTCTCCGAAGCACTTGCATCTTGTTCTTCGCCGCGTAAATCGAAAAGCCCCCGGCCACCGCAACTGCCTGCAGTACAGTCGCATGTGACTTGAGTTGATACTTGCCGGGCTTCACCACTTCTCCTAAGACATAAATGCTGTAACTGTTGACCTCTTTGACGCTGACAGAAACAGAGGGTCGCTCCTTGAACTCTTTCAGCCGTTCTGAAATCAGATTGGCCAACTGGTTGGCATCCAGACCACTGGCGACGAGCTCTCCGATCAGCGGCATGGAAATCTTTCCATCGGGCCTCACCACGACCTCTTTCCTGGAGAGGTCTTGATTGCGCCACACCGAAATTTCGAGCACGTCCTCAGGTCCCAATACGAAATCATTTCCGCCACGGTTCGCCTCGTCGATGGCCTCCCACGACGGTCCACCACCACACCCCTGTACCGTGATGAGGAGGACTGACAGCAGCAACCAGCCAATAGCCCTTGTCAGGTGGACGGTCCTCCTCCTCATTGCACGGGCACCATAGTTTCTGACTGGCCGACCATGTGAACTCCGAGCGTCAGTTCGAGGTTCTGATTGGCTTGGCCTCTTCGGGACACACAGTCCTCACCGTTGAAAGATCGGCATTCTGCCCGCAGGAAATATGCGATCGTGACACTGACCGACTAGCAGCTTGCTGAAACAGACCGCCAGCGTTAGAGGAAGGTTATGGTTGAAGCCTTCTTCATTCGTTGCGGCCTTACTGGGAGCCTTTTCCCGGGGGAAGTTTACACAACAATGATCAGTCCATTCTGTGCAATATTGCTCAGTTTTGAGTTGTGTCATTGAGGATTCCCATCTGTAAGTGATCATTTTCTGCGTTAGATACGACAAGCTATTCACCCGCATGTCATGCCTGTTTATCTCTATTTTGTGCCATTGCTGCCGGTTACATTCGTGAACGTCCTTGCGGAATTACGCACATTCTTCATGCACCGTCGGTTGATTTATCTGTAAATTCAATGGTATAGCGGCTCCCCGTGATGGTCTCGCTCTTGCTTAACAAGCAGGCTGTTCGTTCGTATCTGTTTATGCCTGTTTATCAAGAGAGGGGTGGAAAAATTGTCGAAGAAAGGGGTTTTTAAGGTCCGTCTTTCTTTACTGAAGCTGGCTTTCACGGCCGGCATGCTTCTCGGGGCAAGTATCGCGGTCGCTCCGGCCACGGCTATGACGATTCAGTATTCCTTCACCGGAACCGTGAATCAAGTGACCCCCCGATTGTCCTCAACATTCAGTACCAGTCCGAGCTCATCGGCTATGTCAGGTGTCATGACCGTGAACACGACGGACACGAATACTCTTAATGGCAACATCGGCACGTACTCAATCACAACCTTCAGCCTGAATATTGGTAGCTATACTGCGACAATGGGAACTTCCGGTACTGTAGAAATTCGAAACGGACCACCAGGGAACGATCGGTTTAATGTGACAATGAATGCGCCTAATGGCCCGATGGTGAGTTCCTTAGCCCCGAGATTATTTGACATTCAACTACGCGGCCCGAACAGTATATTCACTAGCGATGCCCTGCCAGCCTCCTCTCCGAGTATCACTGCATTTACAAACCGCAATCTGTGGCGTCTGGTATTCGGGGCGGGCAATAACAGAACAGTTTCGGGGGTGATCACGGCCATGACAGCCGTGGCAGTTGTGCCATTGCCACCGGCGGTGATCCTGTTCGGCGCAGCGCTGGTAGCCCTGGTTGGTCTTGGGGCCGGAAATTGGAAGCTGAGGAAAGCGTCCCTCCCGAGACATCAAGGCAATGGCAATAATGAAGGCGCATCCAGCCCTCATCTCAGAACGTCCGGCCCCGTCGCCGCAAGCTTCGCCCGCAACGAAGTGCGCTCCACATAACACGCGACCGTCAGGAAATCATCTGCCACCATCCTGTTGTCTTGTGTATTGTTGAGCATTCATTTTTACGCTGCTATCATTATGCTATCTTTACGATGTCAAAACCGTGAGGCGCATATGGCACAGGTACTTGTTCGGCAGCTCGACAAGAAGGTGGTCGTTCGACTGAAGAAACGGGCCAAGGAGCATGGCCGATCTCTCCAATCCGAAGTGAAGACGATTCTGGAAGAGGCGGTGCCGGACTACGAGGCAGCCTGGAAGCGAATCGAGGGATTTCGCAAGCGATTAAAAAAGTCCGGCTTGTCGTTCAGCGATAGCGCCGATCTCATCCGTGAGGACCGTGACCGGTGAGCGGCTATGTCCTGGATGCCAGTGTGGCGATCAAGTGGTTCATTCCTGAAGTCCATTCTGAGGCAGCACTCCAGACCAAGCGATTACGCCAGTTGCTCCATGTTCCAGCCTTTATCACCATGGATCTCGGCAACGTCATCGCCAAAAAGATTCGACGAGGGGAACTCTCCCGGGAGAATGGCAGAACCATTCTCAATGAATTGCCGCATCTTCCACTTCAGCGACATGCCGATAGGCGACTCATTCCTGCCGCCTGCGATCTGGCGCTGGATACGCAGCAAAGTCTGTACGATTGTCTCTACCTCGCCCTCGCCGAGGTCATTGACGGGAAATTGATCACGGCTGACCGAAAATTCTACAAATCCTTAACCGGTGGTGTCTTTGATCAGAGATTGGTGTGGGTGGAGGATCTGGCCGATTGAGTCAAGACACCCATTCACGTTTCACCTTTCGCGTCCCAGGTCCTCTGGCCCCTCACCATTCCTTCTATATGCGCGAAAATCACACAGCAACCTTAGACAACGCAGCCATTCCACGCTATAATTTCACCCATTATGAATATACGATCCGATGCGCGCGCTAGATTTTCAAAACGTGGTCGCCCAGGTCGCCCCGCTCTCAAGGCCAAAAAGTCTCGCCCCGTCTGGGAAGAATTGTTGCGCATCGCCCGATCTATTCCTGAGCCCGACCTCCACAAACTCCCCACGGATCTCGCAGCACACCACGATCACTATCTCTACGGCAGTCGTGAAACGTGAACCGGGTCTTCGCAGATACAGTTTACTGGATCGCCCTCACCAATTCGTACGACCAATACCATCCTAAAGCGCTCGAAGTGTCCTCAGCCTTAGGCAACTGTCGCCTGTTCACAACAGACGCAGTCCTCACCGAATTCCTCAACGCCTTGGCCGACAAAGGCCCCCTTATCCGTGCAGCAGCGATTAAAATGGTTGAAACGATCATGAGGAATTCACGGGTGACGGTCGTATCGCAAAGCCGACGGACATTCAGCCGAAGTTTGGCATTTTATAAAGCCAGACCTGATAAGGGATACAGCCTGACCGATTGCGGCTCGATGCTGCTCATGCGCGAGCGTCGATTGTCAGAAGCCCTGACCACAGATCGGCATTTTGAGCAGGAGGGTTTTATCGCGTTGCTCCGCACCGGATAGAAATAGTTTTACCACCCTACCCCGTTGCCCCTTACCTCTAACGCCTCACTCCCCCCATCCGTCGTTTCACCTTTCACGTCTCACGTCCTCTGGCCCCTCACCCTTCCTGCTATACATGCGCATTGACAGGAATCTCATTTTGAGATACTATCGCCAGGTGCACATCATCACGCGAAAGCGGTTGATGGAGTTCGCGCGGATACATCCGGATGCACGGGCTCCGCTGAATTACTGGTTCGCTATTGTTCGGAAGACCGACTATGCCTCCTTCGCCGGTCTGCGGATCACGTTCCCCTCCGCCGATCAGGTAGGCCGATTCACGGTCTTTAACATCGGGGGCAACAAGTTCCGGCTGATAGCTGCCATCCACTACAACCGACAGAAAGTGTATATCCGGCACGTGCTCACGCACGCCGAGTACGACCGAGGCGCCTGGAGGACCTGAGTCATGCTTGCCAAATACATCCATGAAGTGAACGCCGACTACCGCCGCATTCGGCAACGGATTCCCTTGGGCGTGTTGCATACCAAGGCGGAGTACGACCAAGCCGTTGCCGTCCTCGATGACATTCTGGACGAAATCGGTCAACAGGAAACCCATCCTCTCGCCGACCTGGCTGAGACCTTGGCCCTCTCGATTGAGGCATATGAGGACACCCATGTCGCCATGACCGACGCCTCCGGGCCTGAGATTCTGCGCAGCCTGATGGAGGACCATGAACTCGCACAATCCGACCTGCCTGAAATCGGCAGCCAGGGTGTGCTGTCGGAGATCCTGTCGGGCAAACGCGACCTGAACGTTCGCCAAATCACTCAACTCTCCGCACGGTTTGGCGTCTCCCCCGCGCTGTTCATGCCGATCTCCACCAGAACGCCCAAATCCCGCACGACCAAGACTCGGAAGCCGCGAACCTGACCGTGAGTTTCTGGCAGGCTACTGAAAAACTATCGTCGCGCGATGAACAAGACAGGTCCATCTGGTTGGTCTAGTTCTACCAAACAGACCAAATCAACCAGATAAACCAAATAGACCAGCCAGACGAGCTCTATCCGCCCGCATGCCGTTTTTGGTTTTGAATGAAGAAGAACAAGGTGAGCTACCCCCGATTCCATCTCCCTCTTGAGATTTTTGTGGATGACTGACTGGATCTTCCATAGCGGCGCGATTAGACTACCGTACCGCTGACTTCTACGATTTGTTCTCCAGCCTCAAGAAGAGTTGCTGCTGTGGGCCATGCCTGCATGAGAATTAGCCTCAACTTTGCATTCGATGTATTCCCGCACGTTAGCCATAAAATCTGCGGTGGCGAACCGAGCTGGGTAGCAAGTTCCACCAGATCACGGTCTTTTGTCAGCACAACGACCTTCGCCTCGCGCGCGGCAAGAAAAATATTACGATCCGTCGCGTCTCGCAAACCCAAGACCTTGACCGGCACGGCTTCAATGCCGTGTGTCGAACCGAACCATTGGGCGATATCAGGAGAAATCTGCGCGTCCACCCAGATCTTCACGCCGCGAGGATTGGGTGATTGAGTCTGCTACTGGCGAACCGAAGGCAGGCAGAGATATCTTCTGCTTCAAGATCCGGCAATTCGTTGAGGACTTGTTGCTGAGTGAGCCCTGCGGCGAGTAGATCCAGGACGTCAATCACCCTAATCCGCATCCCACGAATGCAGGGCCGCCCTCCGCACTGTGCCGGATTGACGGTGATACGTTCTGCGAGTTCAGCCATGATCAACGCCTCCTGAGCAGGTCCAGCGGACATAAGTCTACTGAAAACCTCGCCCTTTATCTACTCCCCCCCACGACTAAACCGGCAGCGTTCGATCCCTTCGCCAGCGCCGCCGA
>JACAFD010000043.1 GCA_013388555.1 Nitrospirota bacterium
ACATGGGTACGCTGGTTACGATCACCGCGGTTGCAAAGAACGAGGCGGTTGCCCAAGCTGCGGCCACCGCTGGATTTGCCGAAATCCATCGTCTGGAAGAACTTCTGAGTACATGGATCCCTGCGAGCGACCTTTCTCGCGTGAATACCTCTGCAGGGGTCAGGCCGGTCTCTGTGAATCCAGAAACACTGGCGGTTGTCCAAAACGCGCTTCAAGTTGCGGAGATGACCCATGGCGGATTCAATATCGCCATAGGTCCGGCGGTGGAGGCTTGGAGTGTGACGGATGGGCAACGCATACCGGCAGAATCTGAGTTGGATGCTCTGCGTCCCTTGGTGGACCTGCAGGGAGTTCATGTCGATGTGCCGGTGCAGACGATCTATCTTGATAAAGCCGGGATGCGGATCGATGTGGGGGGAATCGGCAAAGGGTACGCAGCAGATCAAGCCGCCGAAGCGTTGCGGAAGGCGGGCGCTGTTGCCGGTGTTGTGGCCCTGTCAGGAGACATTAAAACATTCGGTCGATTACCTGATGGGAAGATGTTTCCCATCGGCATTCAACATCCGCGGCAGGATGGATCGGTGCTAGTCTGGATTGATTTGCAGGACGAGGCGATATCCACTGCGGGGGATTATGAGCGGTTCTTTGAACGGGATGGGATCCGGTATCATCATATTCTCGACCCCCACACGCTTCAACCGGCGCGCGGCTGCCAGAGTGTCACAGTGATTGCCCGCGAAGGGGTCTGGGCTGATGGGTTGGACACAGGAATATTTGTCATGGGGGCTGAATCGGGGATGAGGCTTGTCGAAGCCTTGCCGGATGTGGAGGCCATCATCGTAGATCATGAAGGCGTGGTCCATGTGTCCTCGGGGTTACGGGATCGGATACGCAAACCGTGAAGCAGAGGGCCACGGACAATCAGTCTGTCGATTGACGAAGAAGGGACTGATTCATGCACCGGCCTGGAAATGCAGGATGGGTTGCCGTTATGTTGATAGGGTCAATGGCATGCAGTGAATTTGAGACCGGCTACTTTAAAGGCCGTGTCGATGAGGCGACAGAGCGGGCCGTCGTCAACCGATATGGCCCGCCTCATAAGGTTGGACAGCGTGAAGGCGATCAGACGGTCTGGACCTACTTTGACCGGGGAAGCGCCACCTCAGGCTACGCTGGCACAGTCCGTTCATCCTATTGCCGCGCCTATGTGCTGACATTTGATCGACAGGAAATCCTACGAGGCTGGCAGCAACAGGAGTGCCGAAACTGACAGGCTATACTCCGCTTCGCTCAGCCTATCGGTCCAACCGGTAGTTCATGGGGATTTTGATCGTCATGCGTGGCTGTCCTAATGGGTGCGGTAGATGAAACGGGGCCGCCTGCCGCATGGTTTCAACAGCGGCCTTATCGAGCATGGGATATCCTGAACTCTGAAAGACTTCCACCTCGCCTAGGTTTCCGTCCTCATTGATCACGGCCTTGACCACGACTTTCCCTTCGGCTCGATCCACCCGTGCTGAGGCGGGGTAGCGTTTCAACTCTTCCAGACGACGAAAGATCGCGTCGGAAAGCCAGCCGTAGTCGCGCTTGGCTGGTGGATTCGATGGGACCTGTGAAATGGCCGCCATCTGCACCGGGGCCTGATCAGGTGGAGCAGCCATGGTGTCAGACTCCGCAGAGGCAGCGGTTGAGGCGTCGACCGGTTTCACAATGGATGAAGGTTCGGCGGCCATCGGCGCCATACTCTCCTGTGCGATTGGCTCAGCTGATTGTGTTGTGTGAGCCGTTGATAGTGAGGGCGGTGTTGGTTGTGCTGGCGGGGGCTCAGGGATCGCGGGGGTGGCGGCTCGCTCTGAAATCGGTGGCATCGTCTGCTGCGCGGGCGGTTGAGGTGACGAGAGTCTCTGTGCCGGAGTTATCTGCTGTGCAGAGAGAGAAGGAGCCGATGTCGTCGGTGGAACTGATTGGGTCGGAGCGTCGTTATGAGTCGATGCCGTCGATTGAACTTGCTGTGCTGGCGACACCAGAGCGACGTTCCATTTGAAGGCTTCGTTCTGCGGTGCGAGTTGGACTTGCTTCACAAGCAAGAGTGCTGTGAACGCCACGGTGCCGTGCAAGAGGACAGAGATAATCCATCCCTGGGCATGCGCTTCCTTCTGGCCTCCGGAGCGATGTGGCCCAGCAGCGATCACAGTCGAATGACCTCCAGGCTGACTTGTTGAAATCCCAACCCCCGCACTTCGTCGACCACCGACACGAATCGTTCGAGCAGGGTGACTTTATCCGCCCGCACGACGACCGCCGATTCTCGAGGTTCCGCGGTCAGCGCGCCCTTGAGGCCTCCTTCGGGAATCGTACGGTCATTGAGAAAGAGGGCGCCATCGGCAGTCAAGGTAATGACAATAGGGGCCTCTTTACGATTGCCGACTTCCTTCGCTTTAGCCAAATTGACCGGTATCTGCCCGCTACTGATAAAGGTGGCGGTGGTCAGTACGATAACCAACAGAACCAGCATGACGTCCACGAGGGGGATGACGTTGATCTGATCAATGTCGCGTTGCATGGTGTTCCTTGTGCAGCGCGAGAAGCTCGGTCACTTTTCGTCTGAGCACATTATTCATGACGACGCAGGGAATTGCGACGAGCAATCCGACCGCCGTGGCTTTCAGTGCGAGGCTGAGTCCAATCATGATGGCGTTGACAGCCATGGTACCGGAGGTGCCCATCGTGTGGAATGTGAGCATAATACCAAGTACGGTGCCCAATAAGCCAATATAGGGAGCGTTTGCGGCGACGGTGCCAATGATAACCAGGCGTCTGGTCAGAACCATTTCCAACCCCAGGCTGTCGGGGTACTGGGCGAGATCGACACGGCGGTAAAAAAGCCACCGCTCTACGGCGATGGCCATTGTCCAGACACTGAGTGCCAGCAGAAGCCCGATGATTCCGTAATCGACCACGTCTTGTAACGCGTTCATGGGCGAAGCCTCGAGTCCTCTGAGTGATTCACGGATCGGTGTGGCAGGAGACCGTCATGAGGGTCTATCAATGCCAGATTGTGAAAAAGCCTGTCAATGCTTGTCGAACCGGCGAGGACGCCTATCCGATGGAATCCTCCCGGCGAAAGAGTACGGTATGGGTTGCCAAGACACGAATCTCTACCGTCGTGCCGGGCTGATAGATGCTTGTGGATCCTTGGCTGCTATGGACAATTTGGCCGGAGGGGAGACTGACCGTATACAGATTTTCCGAGCCATGGAATTGGCGAGATAGGACGCGTGCCTGGGCGCCTTTAGTGGGGACGAGGTGAATATCGTCCGGCCGAATCATGACGACCACGGCAGTGCCGTCTTTGGACTCGATCGTGTCGGGAAACTCTCCCAGTTCAGTGTGGACCATGCCCTGGGAGACGGTCCCAGGAATGAAGTCTGCCTGACCAACAAAGTCGGCTACGAATGGTGTGGCTGGCATGTGATAGGTCATCTCCGGCGTGTCGAACTGCTCCAAGCGGCCTTGGTTGAGGACGGCGATACGATCGGCCATGGCAAACGCTTCGTCATGATCGTGCGTCACGAGCACTGTCGTTGTTTTCGTTCGGCGTAACAGATCGTGCAATTCTTGGCGCATGCGTCCAGCCATGTCAGGGTCCAAATTGCTGAATGGCTCATCGAGCAACAGCACGACGGGATTCTGGACAAGGGCGCGAGCCAGCGCAACCCGCTGTTGCTGACCACCTGATAATTCGTGCGGATACCGCCGCTCGAATCCCTCCAGTCCTGTAAGACGCAACATTTCCTGGACTCGTGCGGCGCGCTCGCTTCGAGCGAGGTGGTGAAGCCCAAAGGCGATATTGTCCTGCACACGCAGGTGAGGAAACAGCGCATATTCTTGAAAGACCATCCCGACGTGCCGGTTCTCCGTGGGCACCGTCACGTCCGGAGACGACACGAGTTGACCCGATAAGAACAGGTGCCCGGAGCGAACCGGTTCGAACCCGGCGATCGCTCGCAGGATCGTCGTCTTCCCACATCCTGAAGGGCCAAGCAGGCAGAGAATCTCCCCTTCTCGTGCCGAAAAAGATATTCCCTGGACCGCGGGGCGTCCTGGCTCGTAGGCGCAGGAAACTGCACGCAGTTCCAAGACTGAGGAGGCCGCTGTAAAGAGGTGGCCCTCAAATGTGGCCTCCATCGAGTGCGTTGGTGCGGTGGAACGGTCTGGGGTCACGGGGTTCACATTCCTTCTATTAGGCGGCACGCCAATCTTTCGAAACCAATAGAGCCAGTGCCGGGAGGCTCAGCAAGACAATGAGAAGTGCAGAGGGAGCGGCGAGTTGATAATACTCCTCGCTCGCTTCCATCCAGACACGAATAGCCAGGGTGTCGAATCCCACCGGCCGCAACAAGAGTGTCGCTGGTAATTCCTTCATGGTCTGGAGGAACATCAGGACCCAGGCAACGACAAATCCATTCCGAACGAGTGGCAGCGTCACCCGCCGCCAGGTGTCACGCATTCCAAGGCCAAGGGTGCGAGATACTTCTTCCAGATTCGGCGACATCTGCTGGAGCGCCGGCTCCAGTGACTGGAGTCCGGCCGGGAGAAAGTGGATTACGTAGGCCACGATGAGGATCAGCGCCGAGCCATAGAATACCGGAGCCACTGTGGTAAAGAGAATGAGGACGGCCAGTGCCGCCACTGGCCCGGGAAGCACATAGCCGGCATAGGCGGCTTGTAGGCAGCTCAGGTTCAGGAGGGTCGGGCGGCGACAGGCGAGATAGGCGAGTGGCAAACCGACCAATACGCCGCCGGTAGAGGCACTGGCAGCCAGGATGGCGCTGTTCCAGACAAATCCAAAAAACCGGTTATCGATGGTCGCTAGTGCTTCGGGCGACAGGCTCCATTGAATCAAGAGTGAGGCTGGGAGGGCGAAGGCCGCGCCAACGATCAGCCCCAGATAGCTGATGACGGCAAGGGTGCCGAGCCGACCATAGCGATGCCGTTCCGGAGCTCGATAGCGGCCAGTGGTCTGATAAAACCGGCTCCGTTGGCGGAACCACCGTTCAGTGATCAGGAAAATCAGCGCGATCACGACCAGCAAAAGGCTCAAGATGCTCGCTGCAGTATTGTCGGACCGTCCGGTCATCTGTTGGAACACGGCATAGGTCAGCGTCTGATAGCGAAGCAATGACACAGCTCCGAAATCCGAGACGACGTACAAGATAACGAGCGCGATGCCGGCGGCAATCGAGGGGCGCATCAACGGCAACGTCACGCGCCAGAGAGTCGCGAGACGGGAGACGCCGCTGGCCCGCGCCACTTCCTCGAACGACACATTCATACTGAGGAGGGCACTGCGGCTTAGGAGATAGACGAAGGGAAACGTATCCAACGCCATGACGAGTGTGGCACCCCAAAAACTGTGGGGAGAAAAGATTCTCGCTTGTGGACCGGCTGCAAGCTGCCAGAGATGCTCGGCGGGACCACCGAATCCCAATAGGTAGGAATAGACATAGGCCAACACGTATGTCGGCATCGCCAACGGAAGAACCAAAGCGCCTTCCCATAGCCGGCGACCGGGTACTTCTACGCGTGTAACCAGCCAGGCGGTCGAGACGCCCAGGATCAGCGTGACGACCGCCACGCTGGCAGCCAGCGAGACGGTGTTGAAAAGCAGCTCTGGAATGCGGGTTGCCCACAGGCGCCCCCAGACGACCGGATCGGCTGAGAGGGCTTGTGCGGTGACATAGCCGAGTGGAAGCAGGATAATTCCAGCAGTTGCTAAGGCGAGGAGTTGCAGTGGCGAAGCAAGCTGTTGGCGAATCGTGACCACGGTGAGTCCCTTCGAATTACCGGAGACCCACTTGTTCGATCAGGGCGAGAGTTGGCTCGCGCAGTTCGGCCAGTTTGGTGAGCGGGACCAGCGCTGCGCGGAAATTCTTCCGTTCCACGAGTGCCGGGTCCGCCCTCACATCCTGGTGGAGAGGATACTCCTTGTCAAGTTCAGCAAATAGCTTCTGCCCTGCTTGAGCGACTAAGAATTCTATGAGCAGCTTGGCGCTGTCGAGGTGCTTGGTCGACTTGACGATGCCGACTCCTGCGACGTTCATGATCGCCCCCATGCCGCCATCTTGCTGGTCCGGCATCAAGGCCGCGATGGGCGCGTCAGGCTGTGTGGCCAGGTGCCGATAGATGTAGTAGTGATTCACGATACCCAGCGCGACTTGCCCCTTGGCGACTGCATCCACAATTTGCGAGCTTTTCTGGTAGACCTGATTGTCGGCATTGGCCTTGAGGCCCTGTAAGAATTGCCTGGTCTTTTCCTCGCCGTAGGTTGCGCGGATGACCGATACGCCGGCTTGTAAATATTCACTGCCAGAGTTTGGAATCGCAATCTTATCCTTCCATTTCGGATCGGCAAGGTCGAGAAGAGAGTTCACCTGGTCCGGTTGCACCATTGTGCGGTTATAGACCACGATCCAGAATCGTCCGGAGAGCCCCACCCAGGCATTATCCGGCGCCCGAAATTGGGCGGGAATGGCTCGGTCGATTTCCCGCATATTCAAAGGGCGGAGGAGGCCGGCTGTTCGTGCCAGTTCCAGGCTGCCGGCGTCATTTGTGATGAAGAGATCCGCCGACGTGCGATCGCCTTCAGCCTTCAGCCGATTGAGCAATTCCGTCGTGCCGGAGGACAATAACTGGATTTGAATCCCGGTCGTTGCTGTAAAGGCATCGAGTACTGGCTTAATGAGACGTTCCGAGCGGCCGGAGTAGATCGTGAGGTTATCGGCCGCCGACACGGAGGGTACGAAGGTCCCGGCGATAACGAGGAGCAGGAGACTGGAGAGGACTATTCGGTACAGTGTGGATAGGGGGCATACGAATAACATGGGGAGTCCTTATCGAATTGAAATTGATAAACTGTCTCAAAATTATACTAAAAAAAATGTAGTGCGTCAATGACGGCAGGAAGAGCAGAGGCCGTAGAGCTCAAGACGATGGTTTTTGATCGTAAATCCATTCCGGGCAGCCACTTCTTCTTGGAGCCGCTCAATCTCCTCATTCTCAAATTCCACGATCTTCTCGCAACCGGTGCAGATGAGGTGATCGTGGTGACCCTTGTGCGAGACGTTGTCGTATTTCGTCTGAGAGCCGAAGTGCCTGGCTTGTGCAAGGCCGGCATCGCAGAACAGATTGAGCGTCCGGTAGATTGTCGCGAGTCCAAGATGGGGATCCGCTTTAGCCAGTTGGTGATACATCGCTTCCGCGGTGATGTGTTCTTGCCGGAGAAAGGCGTTTAGAATCAGCTCACGTTGGCGAGTGAGCTTGAGTTGATGCTTGCCCAGGTGCTCCTTCAGGGCTTCCATTTCTTTCACATGCTTATGTGGCATGACGGGCCTCCGATGGGTCACATTAAAGACGAAACTGCACAACCGGTCAAGGGGTCTTGTGTATGCTCGACACAGCGTGGATTGATTGACGGAGGTCTCCGGCGCTGTCTATAGTGCGGCCTGCAAAAAGCAGAACGAACGAGCGATTACCTGCATGCGGCAACCCAATCAGATTACGGTCGACCGGGCCCTTCTGCTCTATGTACTGCATCGTGCAGAACCCTACGGGCTGCTCAGCGATGTGAAACTACAACAACTCTGCTTTCTATGCGAGCTGCAAATGTTCGGCAAGGGCTTTAAAGGTTTTCATTTTGAGTTCTTTCGGTTTGCCTATGGGGCATTCAGCAAGGATCTCGATAACGACCTGACGTCGCTGCGCCGGAAGGAACGGGTAGAAAACTTCACGCTGTCCGACCAAGCGCAGGAAGAAATCATTCCTTTGCTGGAGAAAAGTATTGAAGGGGTTGAGACAAACGTAAAAGTGGCGGAAATCCTGAAGGCGGTGGTGACGGTATATGGGCCTCAGGATAGCGGGGTTATCACTCAGTCCGTCGAGTCAGTCGAATTGAGCACCCCTCAACAACCGGAGTTCAAGATCCCGATTCGCGACATTGTTTTTCACACGACGCTCTTAGTACCGACTCGGATCGAGGTGCAGGACGAGTTTACGTTGCCCGCTGGGAGCCTGACAAAGCTGAATGAGGCGATGGGATATACAGGCTTCTGAAAAAATCCGCCAGCAGGGGGGACTCACCGGGCCATCCTACGGAAATATAAACGAGCAAGCCTGGAAGGATTATCTTTGGTCATTCGCTGTGGCCTTGCTTGGGATAACGCGCGTCTTGGCGCGCCAGGATTAGGAGGGTGAGAAGTCTGGCCTTTTTGGGCGGCCTGCTAGAGCTTGTAGATCTCGCCGTATTTTTTCTCAACATACGATAAGAAGGGTTCAGGGTCGAGGCTCTTTCCCGTCACTCGCCGGGTGAGGTGATCCGGGGTGAACATCCGGCCCCAGCGATGGATCTTCTGTCCGAGCCAACGCTGTAGCACCATCAGTTGTCCTGCCGCAATTTCATCCTCCAGGTGCGGAATTTCAAGTTTGGCCTGTTCATAGAATTGAACGGAGTAGAGATTTCCGAGCGTGTACGTCGGGAAATAGCCGAAGGCGCCCAAAGACCAGTGCACGTCCTGGAGCACGCCTTCCGCGTCGTTGGAGGGGACGATGCCTAAGTATTCTTCCATCTTCCGGTTCCAGATTCCCGGAAGGTCTTCTGCGCGTGTCCGCCCTTCGATGAGATCCTGCTCGATTTCGAACCGCAGCATGATGTGGAGATTGTAGGTGAGTTCATCGGCCTCGACCCGAATCAGGGATGGCTTCACGCGATTGATGGCCGCATAGAATTGTTCCCCATCGAGGCCGCGCAGTTGATGGTGAAATGTCGCCTGCAGCATGGGGTAAAAGAAGCGCCAGAATGCGCGAGACCGGCCTACGCAGTTTTCCCACATGCGAGATTGGCTCTCATGAAATCCGAGGGAAACCGAATCACCCAGCGGGGTGCCGAAGTAGCGGGGGTCGAGACCCTGGTCGTACAGCCCATGGCCGCCTTCATGGATGCAACTGAACAGGCAGGATTGGAGATCATGCTCGTGCACCCGTGTGGTGACGCGAACGTCCGTCGGATGGAATGACGTCGTGAAAGGGTGCGCCGACAGATCGAGACGTCCCCGCTCGAAGTCATAGCCCATGGCGATCAACACCAACCGGCCGAATTCCAGTTGCCGTGCCTGATCGAAGGTGTGAAATAACATCGTATCGTCGATCTTCACCGGACTCTGCTGAATTTTTTTGAGCAGCGGCACGAGACGTCCCTTGATCTGTACAAACAATGGGCGCAATGCCGCGATGGTGGAGCCAGGCTCGTACACATCGAGCAGTGCATTGTATGGCGACTCCCGGTAGCCGAGGTACTCGGCTTCCTGTTGCTTGAGCGACAGGACTGTGCGGAGATTTGGGAGAAACTGCGAGAAGGCGTGATTGTCTTTTGCCTCGGCCCATACCTGTTGCGCCAGCGAACATTCCCTGCTGAGCCTCACGACGAAATCGGAAGGCAACTTCTTCGCACGGCTAAAGTCACGCCACACTTCTCGGAGCAACGATCGAGCGGGCTCGTCCCATGTATCTCCTGGGTTGTCCCGAAGCTCACCGGTCTCCAGATCGACCCAATTCACGAGCAGTTTTTCAATGTCTGGTGAAATGAGTTTCTGGTGCGCAATGCCTTGGAGCGTTGAGATCTGTTCGGCGCGGGCCTCGCCCCCGCCGGCCGGCATGTAGGTTTCTTGATCCCAGGAGAGAAGTGCGGCCGCGCTGTTAATGCGCTGGATTTCCAAGAGCGGGGTCGTTAAGGCTTCCAGCGACTTCAGGGTCTTCACAGTAGGGTGTCTCCTCTGGGAACCGTCGTGCTATGATTGCACTGATCCGCAGCTGGTCGTGCATTGTACGTAACGATTCATTCGTTTTCAAACCACTTCGCGTTCAACGTGATGAATAGATTTGTGTCTGCGAAGCTCGAGGCCTATGCCCAGGCCCACTCCATGCCGGAATCAGATCTCTGTCGCGCATTGCGGGAAGAAACGCAGCGGCGAATGGCCTCTCCTCAGATGATCGTCGGGCCGCTCGAAGGGGCCTTTCTGAAAATGATGACGCAGCTGGCTCAGGCGACCAGCGTGCTGGAGATCGGCATGTTTACCGGATATAGCGCACTCTGTTTTGCGGAAGCGTTACCGCCGGAGGGGACTGTGCTCACCTGCGAAGTTGATGAGGAGTCAGCGGCTCTCGCTCGCCGGTATTTTGCGCGCTCGCCGGTCGGTAGAAAAATCGATGTTCGCATGGGCCCGGCGCTCGATACGATAAGGCTCCTCACGGGACCGTTCGATCTGATCTTCATCGACGCAGACAAAATCAACTATGTGAATTACTATCGGCGGGCGCTCGATTTAATGTCGCCGCGTGGTCTGATTCTTATCGATAATGTCCTATGGGGCGGGGATGTGCTGAAACAACCGGCGCCGGATGAGAAGACGGCGGTGATTCAGGAGTTGAACCGTGTGGTTTCATCTGATCCGCGTGTCACAGCGGTGCTTGTGACGATCAGGGATGGGATCTTGATGATCAGGCCACAATCCGAATGCAAATCGCTTGATGCCCGTCAACAGGGACTGTAACCGCTGCACATGACACCTCAGACAAGCCGGCTGGCCTATGGTGCGATCATTGCTGCGGCTGTGCTGTGGGGGGGATCGATCGTGGCCCAGAAACTGGCCCTCAGCGGATTCTCAGCGGTTGAAGCCTCAGTACTGAGAGACATCGGCGGCCTGGCGATCCTTCTGACCACTTGGTGGTGGCAGGAAGGCAGCGTGGTCAAATTGACCAAGTCGGATGTACGAATGCTTGGACTGCTGGGGCTCGGCGTGTTGGGGAATCATCTGCTCATTCTCATGGGGCTCAAGTATGTGAGTGGGGCCGTAGGAGGGGTGATCATAGGATCGAGCCCAGTGGTGACTGCGCTGCTCTCGGCGATGTTGATTCGCGACGTCCCGCTGCGCGCTGTGTGGGCGGGCAGTCTCCTATCCTTCGCAGGGGTTGGGCTGGTCTCCGTGGCGGGGTTCCAGGCTGCGGGCGATCAGCCGCTGCTCGGCAGCTTGCTGGTGTTTCTTGGCGTAGTGAGCTGGGCACTCTACAGTATCGGTGGTCGGCAGCTCATGGAGCGCCACTCGGCCCTCACCGTCAATTGGACGACCTTGCTCGTCGCTACCGTCATCCAAATTCCCCTCTTGTGGACAGATCGTAAGATGCTGGATGCAGGACTTGAGTCCGTGACGCCGGCAGACTGGATGGCGCTGGGGTATCTGGTCCTCTTCGCCACAGCTATCGCGCAACAGGCTTGGCTGTATGGCGTGAAGGGGATCGGGCCTTCACGCGCTTCGGTTCTTGGCAATCTGACTCCGGTGGCCGCCATTGCTCTGTCTGCGGTGCTGTTGAACGAATCAGTGGGCATGAATGAAATCCTGGGCATCGTGCTGATTCTGGCCGGAGTCTGGGTCGTGGACCGGCAAACATCCCGCCTCACAGCTTAATCGGCTGCTGAAAAAGGAGGGAAAGGGTAGTCTGGCCGTCCTCCTGCTCGCGGCACGCGAGCGCTCGGAAGGTGCTCGTTCGACGCGCGCAATCGAGGATCGACCAGGCCACCCTTTTGAGAGCGAGTACTAAACTGCTACAGCTTTGCTGACAGCCTTTTTGAGCAGCCTCCAAAGATTGAGTACTTTCTGCTTCTTCTACCCGATAAAGGGAATAGCCAGGCCATCCTTCCCTGCGGGCATCGGGCGAGCGCCGCTTCATCGTGCGTGTTCTACGAGCGAGAACGATAGCCCGGCTATTTCCATCTTCTCTCGCCCCTGTCTTTGTAATTGCAGTATGATACGGCCCATTGTTCAGGTAAGGAGCCGCGTATGTTGGAACAACGCATCGAGGAAGTGAACAAAGCAAACCACGCGTTCTATGCCGCGTTTGGCAATCTCGACATTGGCGAGATGGACACGATTTGGGCGCACCTAGATTATGTGACCTGCATCCATCCCGGCTGGTCGTTGCGGTCGGGCTGGCCGTCCGTGCGTGACTCCTGGGTTTTGATTTTCAACAATACCTTTTCGATGACGTTCGAGCTTACCGATGTCACGGTGCAGGTGGCCGGCGATCTGGCCTGGGTCGTCTGCGTGGAGCACATCACGAGCCAGCAGTCCGACGAACCACAGCAGGCGCAGGTGTTAGCCACGAATCTCTTCGAGCGGATCGGGGATGAGTGGTTGTTGATTCATCATCATGGGAGTGCGGTGATGGGGTAGAGGGGGTGTCCCTCTTGCTCCCGCACCCCCCACATCAGAATGTGCGAGGTGGACGGGCGCAGCTGAGTGACAACCCCCTCTACCCCATTTTTAGAATTAGGGGGAGAGAATGGATCGTTCGACAGGCCCAGTGGGAGAACCATTCAGCCCATAACCTAAAGGAGTAGGGAGAGAGATCGCGGATCGCGCGCCCTGAGAAGCGCCTCGATCGACGCGCGCATTGGAGAGAGGAGCCGTCTCATCCCATTGTTTTAGGGGGGGGAAGAAAGGACTGTTCGATGGGCTCGGTGGGGCATGAGTGGATAGCCCAGCGGACCATCTCTGACGGTGACTCGTTGGCCAGATAGACTGCAGGGTTCGCAGTTTATCCCGGTCGGTGGAACAGGACAAAGTATGGAACAAGTATTTGATTTCCAGGTAGACTTCCACTAGGGCTCCAAGGTTACCGTGCTATACTGCACGGCCGCCCGCAGCAGGCTTATTAGTTATGCCTAGTATTGAATTAGCCAATTTCTCGATTAACAGGAATTTATCTAGACCTCCACAACAATTTTGGCAGGAATAAGGTGGCAGGAACCGTTTTATTGCGTGAAGGCGTGGGGCGCTAGGTTTTTGGCGCTGAGGCGGTTGGGACTTCTTCGACGCGGATGGTGTTGGCCCACTCGGCAACGTAGGGGTCTCGTTCTTCCATCGTCATTCCGGCATACTTCAGAAACATCTGCGGACCTTTTCGGCGACGCCAGGTGAGATAGCTCAGGAAGTGCTCGCGGCAAATGCTGTGTGTGCCAGCCGGGGCATAGATTCTCCCTTGGCAGCCTTTGATGAGACAGGTCAGATCGTGCATCACGTACTCCGTTTCGTAAAGGCAGTATGCGGGATAGAGGGCTGAATTTTCAACCAGCCCAACCTTGACGTATTGGCCTCGCTCCGGTAAGCCATTCCATATGATGCGTCAGTTCCATCCGTTTTTACTTCTTGCCTGTATGCCAGCTGTGTTTGGCTGCGTATCAGCGTCTCGCGAAGGGCTTCCTCCCGGGAGTCCCTTTGCCGAGGCAGCAGCTGTCTCGGCAAATCTGCTGCCGCAGGGGATTGCGGTGGGGGATGTGACGAGCGAGTCGGCTCTGCTCTGGTTGCGGACGGATGGACCGATGATGGTTCAAGTGGAGTGGGCGCCGGTGGCAGCCTGGGATGCCCTGTCGAAGATGACGACAGCCATCACGCACGTGGCGCGGTCGCCGATGTTCACGACCGGCCAGGAAACGGATTTCACTCTGACAATTCCCCTTGAGGGGTTAACGCCGGCTACACGATACCGATTGTATGTCTCTGTCGGCACGAAGGGACGTGAAGGGACACAGACTGAGGCACGAACAGCGGCACAAGGGGAATTTACGACGCTTCCCCATGCGAAGAGTCACGTGCCCGTGACTCTTGCCTGGAGCGGAGATCTGGGAGGCCAGGGACGTTGTAGGCGTGGCGTTTCCGGATACCCCATCTTCGATGTGATGCGCGCCCAGCAGCCCAATTTTTTCTTGTTTCTCGGCGATACGATGTACGCCGATGATGTGTGCCCGTCGCCTCCGAACGAACCGGGCGCTGAATTTCGGGCGACGACCCTGGCCGAGTACCGTGCGCGGCATCGCTACCAGCGTGGTGCGGAGGCTTTGCGGCGGTTTTTGGAGGCCACCCCAGTCTATACCATATGGGATGATCATGAAGTGCGGAATAACTTTGCAGGACCTGTTGAAAGCCAGATGCCGGTCGGGCGCCAGGCTTTGCGCGAGTATTGGCCGATCCGCGAGGCGTCAGACGATCCCCAGCGGCTCTATCGAATGGTGCGTGCCGGAGCGGACCTAGAGTTGTTCATACTCGATACGCGGCAGTATCGGAGTCCTAATGCCGATCGGGATGGTCCGGCAAAGACGATGTTGGGAGAACAGCAGCTTCAATGGTTGCTGAGCGGGCTTACCGAGTCAACTGCGACGTGGAAATTGGTTGTGACGAGTGTACCGCTGTCCATTCCGAAGGGAGGAGGCGCGAGTGTGCCCGGGAACGATGGCTGGGCCGGAGGGACGGATGGCACTGGATTTGAGCGAGAGCGGCAGGTGATTGTGAATGGTATTCTGAGTCGGGGGGTGAAGAATGTGGTCTTCCTGGGCGGCGATGTTCACTATGTGCAGGCTAATGCGTATGACCCGAACGGTGACGGGATACCTGACTTCCATGAGTTTGTGGTTGGTCCCTTATCCGCCGCGCCTGGCCGACTGGCGCCTGTCAGTGTGGAATTACGCCCGACGACGTTGATTCATGAAGGCGGGTACATGAATTTTGGTCTGGTTCGAGTCACGCAGTCATCCCTCGATGTGACGGTCCTCGACGAGGTTGGTGTCACGCGGTTTTCTCATCATCTGGCCGCCAGGTAACTGCCACCGTCCGCTGAAAAGCTTCTCTTGAAATTGGGATGAGCGACCAGTTACCGTACACATTCGTTGTGCGCGTGACTGAGGCTCCGACGAGGTGCGCGATGTTGTTACAGGTCATATCCGTCCTGGGTGCTTTGATGGTGCTGTCGGCCTATGGCCTGCTTCAGGGTGGGATCTGGCGTGAACTGAACGCGGGATATCTGGCGTTCAACATCGTCGGGTCGCTGTTGCTGGGGATTGTCGCGATTGTGGATCAGCGGGTCGGATTCATTTTCTTGGAGTTTGCGTGGGCCGGCCTTGGATTGATCGGCGTAGCCAGGGCTATGAAGGCTAGGCATAGCGCGGGTTAACAGTGGTTGAATGAAAGGATGACACACATGGCAGGTCTGATGTCAGCGGATGAGATTTTTGACAAGGCGCACAATTCCGCTTCGGCGGCGACGGGGCTTGATGAAAAGCCCTTGCAGATCGATTACCCATCGTTGAAGGAGAAGATCCGCGCGGCCCTCGGCGACCGCAAAGTCGGGCTGTGCCATATCAACAAGTTTTTGCCGGAGGGCTATGAAGATCAAGGGCGCTTTAATCTCCTGTTGCTCACCGTCGGTAACGTGCTGTTCGACATGGTGATCGGCGATTCGTACTTTCGCTACGATGTTGTGTCGGTCGGGCAATTGGACAAGGTCCAGGTGATCGATGCGATGTGGGACAACAAAGAGAAGCGTCGGGAAGAACCGTTCCTAAGCCTGCGCCTCATGCACGGCGAGGAAGCGCATCTCTTGCTGGCGTTGGATGATGACGAACGCGCAAGCTTGCTCGCGTTTGCGCGAGCAGTCTCGGCAGCGAGAAATCCGGAGAAATAGCCGACTGGTAAGGTGTCAGGGGTGAGGGGGATGGGGTAAGGGGCGAACCACGAACGACACTTCATGAGTACCGCGAGCGCCCCACGCTTGCTTATGGTTCCAGCAACGGTATCAACGCTGTGTGGCCTTGCTGGCGCGCACGATCGACCGGGCGTTGGCCTTTGGTGTCCTTTGCCGATTTATCTGCCCCCTGTATAACCAGCAAGGCCACGATCTCTCGATGGCCTTTTGCTGCGGCGACATGCAAGGCGGTCCAGCCGTTCGTGGTGGCGGGTTCGACATCCGCGCCGTGGTCCAAGAGCAGCGCCACGATCTCCCGATGCCCCTTCGCCGATGCGATGAGGAGTGGGGTTGCACCGTTTTCCCTCTTCGTCTGTTTCACGTCCGCGCCGTGGTCCAGGAGCAGCGCCACGATCTCCCGATGTCCTTCCTGGGCTGCGATAAAGAGTGGAGGTTCACCGTTGTCTGCCCGCTCTTGTTTCACGTCTGCGCCCTTGTCCAAGAGCAGCGCCACGATATCTCGATGCCCCATCTCGGTTGCAATGTGGAGTGCAGTCGCACCGTCCGTCGTCGCCTGCGTCAGGTTTGCGCCCTTGTCCAGGAGCAGGGCCACGATGTCTTGATCTCCCTTCTCAGCCGCATTGTAGAGGGGGGTCGTGCCGTCTATGTCCACTGCGTTGACGTCGGCCTGTTTCTCGATGAGAGTCTGCACCAGACTGAGATCACCTTTGGACGCAGCTTTGAGCAGCGCGTCATCCACCGGCCGCATGGCCAGGATCATCGGCAAGAATCCGAGCACCGCGATCAGCACCATCCACCGTTGGGTCATGTAGCCCTCCTCACTTAGCCTAGCGGGTCCCAGTTGACGTCTGTTGCGAGACACTGAGAAGCGCACAGTGTCCTTGTTACGGTTTCAGGATCGGCAGCTCCAGCATTGGCACCAGTGCGTTGTGGCCCTGCTGTCGCGCAAGATCCACAGGTCGGTCTCCTGTTGCTGCCCTGGCTGATTTGTCGGCTCCCTGTTTGAGCAGCAGGGCCACGACCTCTCGATGTCCGTGTAATGCGGCGACATGCAAGGCGGTCGTGCCGTCCGTCGTCGCTTGCTTCACATCCGCGCCCTTGTCCAACAACAGTGCCACGATGGCTCGATGTCCCTGTCCTGCCGCCACGATGAGCGGGGTTGTGCCGTCCGTTCTCGCCCGGGCCACCTCGGCGCCGCTGTCCAACAGCAGCGCGACGGTTTCTCTATGCCCGTTTTGGGCTGCGATGAAGAGCGGGGTCGAGCCGTCCGTTCTCGCCTGCTCCAGGTCTGCGTTGTGGGCCAGCAGGAGCGCGACGATGTTCCGATGCCCCTGCTGGGCTGCCAGGAAAAGCGATGTCGTGCCGTCTGTTCTCGCCTGCGCCACATCCGCTCCGTGGGCCAGCAGAAGCGCGACAATGTCCCGATACCCCTTCTCTGCTGCGGCGATAAGCGGGGTTGTGCCGTTCGCCGCCGCTTGCTTCACCACCGCGCCGTGAACCACCAGCAGTGCCACGATTTTCCGATGCCCTTTTTCGGCTGCGGCGATGAGCGGGGTTGTGCCGTTCGCTGTCGCCTGCTTCACCACCGCGCCGTTGGCCAGCAACAGGGCCACGATCTTTTGATGTCCCTTCTCTGCTGCGACGATAAGTGGGGTGAAGCCGCCCGTATTGGCCGCGTTGACGTCGGCCTGCTTCTTGATGAGCGTGGTCACTTCGCCAAGATCCCCTCTGAACGCTGCCTTGAGCAGCGCGTCATCCACTGGCCGCATGGCCAGGAGGATCGGCATCAGTCCGAGCACCACTATCAGCACCATCCACCGCTGTGTCATCTTGCTCTCCTAACTTGGCTGCTGGCAAATTCGAGCAGTTTGTCTAGTCGATGTGGTTTGTTGGGTCAGTCGGATGTGTTGAGTCACATTCGACTCGCCAGATGGGCCAGACAGACCAGATCACCAGAAAGACATCTTAGATGAAACGAGACGCGGTGAGAAGGTCGCATGCTGAGTCCATGTACAGGCCTTCCTGAGGACGGCTTGCTGGAATATGTGCTAGCCCTTTGTATAGAAGGGCAAGGCGTGGACAGTGGCCGGATGGCTACGACCGTCGAATTCCATGGTCAGCTCCGTTCCTGGCTCGCTGAAATCCCGCAATGGAAAGCCGAACGCGATTACGGCGTTTAGGTGTGGCGAGCTCGTCGCGCTGCTGACCCAGCCCACTTCACGATCTCCGCTAAAGAGTTTCGCCCCGTGGGGCGGTACTGCCGCATCTTTCAGCACGAATCCCACCAGCTTCCGTCGTACGTTGCCATAGGTATCCATCCGTGCGACGACCTCTTGGCCTGGGTAGCAGCCCTTGTTGAGGCTAAAAGCTTTGCCTTCCAGGTTCGCCTCCGGTGGGACGATCTCTTCGTTCAGGTCAGACCCGGCCTTTGGCAGGCCTGCTTCGATGCGGAGGGCCTCCCGAGCGTGACTGCCAACGGCTTTGATGCCGTATGTGACACCTGCCTCCATGAGTCGTTCCCAGGCTGTGTTGAGGGCCTCAGCAGGTAATAATACTTCGAGGTCGACCTCTCCGGTTTCCTCTGTACGGAGGACGAACGAGGTATGACCACCGATCTTGGCCGAGATGGTACTCACCGGCTCGAGGTCGCTCATCACGACACCGAAGGCGGCATTGACAGTTGCGCAGGCCTTGGGCCCAGCGACAAGCAAGAGCCCCCAGGACTCTCCACAGTTTTCCATCTTTGCTTTGACGCCGTAGAGCAGAAACTTTCTGAGGGTTTGAAAGGTGGCCTCGCCGACTTCGCCGACATCTTCCACCCAGAGGCTGTCGGATAGGGCATAGACTCGAAAGTAGCCGAGCATCTTGCCCTTGTGTGTGAGGAAGCTTGAATAGCGGCCTTGGCCTGGCTGGAGGGGGAGAATGTCGTTGCTGATGAGGCCTTGCAGCCATTTGACGCGGTCGTCTCCCGTGACGCGGATCTTGCCTCGGTGCGAGAGGTCGGAGAGTCCGACTGCTTGACGCACGGCCCGATATTCTGTGACCCAATCTCCATACTGAGTAGGCATGTTCCACCCGCCGACCTCTTCGAAGGTTGCACCGAGTTTCAGATGGTGTTCGTGGAGGCGTGAATGTTTCATGATTCTTCCATAGCGTGGAAGCCTTCAGCGGTCAGCCGTCAGCTTTTGGATTCAGCTGACTGCTGATCACTTCTTCGACCAGATCTTTCAGGCGACTCGAAAATTCATTGCGCGAGACGATTGTGGTCACCCCTAGCGCTCTGGCGCGGTTGAATGTATCGACTTCTTCATGATTCGCGAAGGCAAGGATGGGAATAGTCTTCAATCGAGCGTCGGTCTTAAGGGTTTCCAGGCTTTGAAAGGCATCGAATCTGTCGTCGTTCATGTTCAATATGAAGGCTGACGGGATCATCGCCGAGGCTTTTTCGGCGATGTCCTGTTGCGTACGAGCCCGCTCGATCCGGTAACCCTTCGACATCAGAGCGTCGCGGACTTTGGTATAGAAAAAGATATCAGTCACACCGACGAGAATGGTTTTCTGTATAGAGTCGGTCATAGGGAATGGCTAACAAGTGTGCAAGCGAACAGGCTGACAACTCGTTGTGGCAACCATCATTCTGGACATGTCAGCATGGAGTCGTGTCAGCCTGTCAGCTAGTTCAATGAACTAATCAGTCGTCCCAGGGCTTTCTTTGCCAGGGTATAATTGGGATTGAGTGCCAGAGCTTTCTTGTAGGAATCGATGGCTTCGGTCCATTGGCCCTTGCGCTCATAGACCCGACCGAGGTTGAGATGAGGGAAGGCCGGGCTCTCAGAGCGTCTTGCCTGCAGGGCTTTCTGAAACCAAACAATCGCTTCGTCTAATTCACCCTTTTCGATCAAATAGGCCCCGATGTCATTATAGGGGTTGCCGAAGTCTGGGTCCTGCGCGATGGCCTTGTGACATTCCTCGATCGCATCATCGAGCCGCCCCATGAAGCTATAGGTCCATCCGAGGAAGGTATAGGCCTCGGCGGTGGGATGAGTCTCAATCGATTTTTTGTAGAGCGTCACGGCGTCTTCCAACTCGCCCTTCATCTGCCGTTCGTAGGCCTGCTGAAAGAGCTGCCAGGCCTCGCGCTTGTCTTCTTCGCGACCCTCGCCTTGTACTAAAAAATCCTGTACATCCATAGTTAGGCCGATGAAAAAGGTCCCCAGCGTCGTTCTCAGTCGTGCAAACTCCTCAACGTACCCCTGAGGGTACGCCTCCGGGTTCGCACTCCCTGCGGCCTCGCTGGATGACCTTTTTGATCGGCCTCCAGGAACCGCGAGGACAGGTTATTCGTTCTTCAGCTTCTTCTTGATCAATTCTGCGCCGTAGCGGCCTGAGAGCAACATTGAGCCGAAGGCCGGGCCCATGCGCGGTGTACCGTGCACGGCGGCTACGGCCAGTCCAATCACAAAGCAATTGGGGTACACCTCGCCGGTGTGATTCATCACATCTTCTTCCGAGCGCGAGACCCACATGGCGCCGTTGCCGGGAACTGCGGTGTAAAGGTTGCGTTTGTGCAACAGATTGACCACAACCGCATCGTGGCCTGTGGCATCGACGACGATCTTGCTTTCGAGCCCGATCGGGTCGACGTGAATGAGGTCGTGGCCTGCCATTTCTGCGGTCGTGTTGTTCACGACGACACCTTCAAGCACCCCGTCTCGACGGAGAATAAGATCGACGACGCGCGTGAGGTTCAGAACCTTGGCGCCTCCGCGATAGGCGGCGGCCACGAGGGCGCCGGTGGCATGCGGCGGATCGACCATGTACATCCCGTCACAGTCCTTGATCTTTTTGCACGGGACCCCGACCTCTTCGAGGATCTTGTGAGCGGGGGCACAGATCGTGGCTTTGTTCATTAGATATCCGCCGTGCCAGAACCCTCCGCCGAGCGCGAGGCTCTGTTCGACGATGACGGTGCGAAAACCCATGTCTGCCAGGTCATGGGCGCAGATCAGACCGGAAGGCCCGGCTCCTACGATGATGACATCGCTCTCGATGAGCTGGTCGAATTCCTTATAGTATTCCCGTGCAATGTGGCGCGTAATATCTCTTTCCCGAAGGGGTGCTGGTTTTAGCTTAGTCATGGGGAACTCCTACAAGTAGATTTCCGCCCCGCTCTTCTTGAACTCTTCTGCCTTTTCTTTCATGCCGAGCTGAATGGCTTGCTGTTCATCAAGCTGCTTGCTGGCGGCGTAGTCCCGGACATCCTGCGTGATTTTCATTGAGCAGAAATGAGGGCCGCACATCGAACAGAAATGCGAAACCTTCGCGGCATTGTCCGGGAGGGTTTCGTCGTGGAAGAGCCTTGCTGTGTCCGGATCGAGTGAAAGATTGAACTGGTCTTCCCAGCGAAACTCGAAACGGGCCTTGGACAGGGCGTTGTCTCGAGTCTGCGCGCCCGGATGGCCCTTGGCGAGGTCGGCTGCATGAGCGGCGATTTTGTAAGTGATGACACCGGTCTTCACGTCCTCCCGGTCCGGCAGCCCGAGATGCTCTTTTGGCGTGACGTAGCAGAGCATGGCGCAGCCGTACCAGCCGATCATGGCTGCCCCGATGCCGGAGGTGATGTGGTCGTAGCCCGGGGCGATGTCGGTTGTGAGCGGTCCCAGCGTATAGAAGGGTGCTTCCTGGCAGGCTTTCAGCTGTTTCTCCATGTTCACCTGGATCATGTGCATGGGCACGTGGCCCGGTCCTTCGATCATGACCTGGACATCATGGAGCCAGGCAATCTTGGTGAGTTCACCCAACGTATCCAATTCGGCGAATTGTGCCTCATCATTGGCGTCTGCAATAGAGCCGGGACGCAACCCGTCACCCAAACTGAACGATACGTCGTACGCCTTCATGATCTCGCAGATTTCTTCGAAATGGGTATAGGCGAAGTTTTCTTCATGGTGAGCCAGGCACCATTTCGCATGGATCGCTCCGCCACGAGACACGATGCCGGTCATGCGTGCGGCGGTCATCGGCACATAGGCGAGGCGCACACCGGCGTGGATGGTGAAGTAATCCACGCCTTGCTCGGCCTGTTCGATCAGTGTGTCACGAAATAGTTCCCAGGTCAGATCTTCAGCCTTGCCCCCGACTTTTTCCAGCGCCTGATAGATCGGCACGGTACCGATCGGTACCGGGGAATTACGGATGATCCATTCGCGCGTCTCGTGGATGTTCTTGCCGGTGGAAAGATCCATTACTGTGTCGGCGCCCCATCGAATGGACCAGATCATCTTTTCGACTTCTTCTTCGATGGAGGAGGCGACTGCGGAGTTGCCGATATTGGAGTTGATCTTCACCAGAAAATTACGACCGATGATCATCGGTTCGCTTTCCGGATGGTTGATGTTAGCCGGGATGATTGCTCGGCCTCGGGCGACTTCCTCGCGGACAAATTCAGGCGTGATCACGGAGGGAATGCTGGCGCCCCATGACTGGCCCTTGTGTTGTGCGACCCCGCCGCCATGCCCATTCCGCGAGGCCAATTCACGCGCAACCTCGCGGGACTGGTTCTCTCGGATGGCGATGAACTCCATTTCCGGCGTGAGGATGCCTTTTCTGGCATAGTGGATCTGGGTCACGTTGCTGCCGGGTTTGGCTCGTAGCGGCTTGCGGATGTGTTGAAATCGAAGCTCATCCAGTTTCGGGTCGGCTGCGCGTAAACGGCCATACTGTGAGGAGACATCCGAGAGCTCCACTACATCGTTCCGGCCGATCACCCAGCTCCGGCGGTGGGGTGTCAATCCGGCCTGTAGGTCGATCTTGACGTCGGGGTCTGTGTAGGGGCCTGAAGTATCGTAGATCGTGATCGATTGATTGGCAACGGGCGTGCCTCCATTTATCGACTTGGTGGCGGTCAGGCTGATCTCTCTCATCGGAACCCGTATGCCGGCCTGCGTCCCCTGTATGTATACTTTCCGCGAGGCGGGAAACGGTGTGGTCGTCAAGGCTGACCCGGCAGACCCGTGTCCATTGCCAGTTGCAGATCCGTTGCCGATAGTATGGTTGCTCATGAGGAGATCCTTTCTCCAGAACGTGAACTGAACGCAAAGTCGACAATAAAAAAGCCGCACCTGATGCTAGGGGGTGCGGCAGAGAGACCAACGGTGCTCGGTTGTTCTCGCTTCCCTACGCTGGTATTACCCAGGTCAGGTTCTGAGGGTCATCCGGTTGGGCGGACTCTCAGCCGTGCGGCTCCCCTAGCTTCGACGAAGGATCGTATCGCCGGTCCACTGCATTGTCAACGGGGTATTAGGCCTACTGTAGTTGAACCGACTGGACTATTGAGGGGCTGGGACTTCCTTTCAATGGCCGGTTCATTGATTGTCGGGGTGCCCTAACGTAGAATGACGCCAGGCGCCATTTTCCGGAGGAACGAATGCCGATAGTCTCGACACTTCTTAAACCGATCACGGACTACCAGCGATTGTCTGTGGAGGAACTGTTCCGCCGGACGGCTGAAGCGAAACGCCTGTTGGGTGAACGGGTCATGATCCTGGGCCATAATTATCAACGGGATGAAGTGATAGAACATGCGGATTTCAGGGGGGATTCCCTTCTCCTCTCAAAACTGGCAGCTGAGCGGTCGGAACGACCCTATATCGTCTTTTGCGGCGTCCATTTCATGGCTGAGACGGCAGACATCCTGAGCCGCTCCAAACAAACTGTGATCCTCCCGGATATGGCTGCCGGCTGTTCCATGGCGGACATGGCTGCCATCGAACAGGTCGATCAATGCTGGGAGACACTAGGACGGATACTTCCGGTGGAAGAGACGGTCATGCCCGCGGTCTATGTGAACTCTGCCGCAGTCCTCAAGGCATTTTGCGGCGAACATGGCGGGATTACCTGTACATCCTCCAATGCGAAGGCGGTAATAGAGTGGTGCTGGGCCAGGCGGGAGAAGATCCTCTTCTTCCCCGACGAACACTTGGGCCGCAATACAGCCAACAAGATGGGGTTACCGAGGGAAGAGATGATTGTCTGGGACCCCTTTCAACCCAATGGGGGCAATACTCGCGGAGCGATCCAACGAGCCAAGCTGATTCTCTGGAAAGGCCACTGTAGTGTGCACCAGATGTTCCAGCCAGTTCATGTGGACAACTTCCGGAAGCAATATCCGGAGGGGAAAGTCATCGTCCATCCTGAATGTCATGAAGATGTCGTCAACAAGGCGGATCTATCCGGTTCGACGGAATTTATCATCAAGACCGTGACAGCAGCTCCAGCCGGTACAGCCTGGGCGGTTGGCACAGAACTCAATCTAGTCAACCGTCTCAAGCGCGATCTGACCGATAAGAAAGTCTTCTTCCTTTCGTCTACCGTCTGCCAGTGCGCAACGATGTTCCGGATTGATGGAGCCCATCTCTGCTGGGCCATGGAGAATCTTGCTGACGGCCACGTCGTGAACCATATTGTCGTTCCTGACGATGAGAAACATTGGGCGAAGATTGCGTTGGACCGCATGATGGCCATCAGTTAGCGAGCGGGACCGTGAAAAACGGCTTGATTCTACCCGCCCAGCCCCGGTGCGCCGAGAGGCACCTTTCACCAGGCGTCGTTCTCGCGTCGCTCAGATGCTC
Source organism: Nitrospirota bacterium (assembly GCA_013388555.1). Taxonomy (GTDB): domain Bacteria; phylum Nitrospirota; class Nitrospiria; order Nitrospirales; family Nitrospiraceae; genus Palsa-1315. Next base: position 24,216 of record JACAFD010000043.1, read on the forward strand.
AACGTACCGCCCGGAGTAGAACGGTTCTGACTGTTCGGGGCGGGCGGGGTGTGAAGGGTACGCCTCGCATGTTCGCTCGCTGCGGCCTTGCTGGAAGTCGTTTTTGACGATCCCGCATCAAAGCTAAGGACTGGTGCCTCGTCTGTCATTCCGGTATATTCCAACCCTTGATTCCCATCACGTTTTAAGTTTTTTCGCGAGAGACCAGACAGATCATTATGGACTACAAGACCACACTCAATCTGCCGAAAACTGATTTCCCTATGAAGGCGAATCTTCCGCAGCGGGAGCCCGAGCTTCTCGCCTTGTGGGAGCAGGAGGGTTTATATGAACAGATTCAGGCGGCGGGGAAAGGCAGGCCGCGGTACATCTTGCACGATGGGCCCCCCTACGCCAATGGCCACATTCATATTGGGCACGCGCTGAACAAAATTCTTAAAGATATCATCATCAAATCGAAGACCATGGCCGGTTACCAGGTGCCCTATGTGCCGGGGTGGGACTGCCATGGCCTTCCGATCGAACATCAAGTCCTCAAAGAGCTCGGCGACAAAAAGAAGATGCTCGATACCCCGGCCATCCGCCGACTCTGCAGGGAGTATGCGGAGAAGTATGTCAAGATTCAGCGAGAAGAATTCCAACGGCTCGGAGTACTAGGCGATTGGCAGCATCCGTATCTCACGATGAATCCTTGCTATGAGGCCACGATCATTCGGGAGTTCGGTAAATTTGTGGAGCGGGGAGGTGTCTATAAGGGACTGAAGCCGGTGCTCTGGTGCACGGCGGACCAAACCGCCCTTGCTGAGGCGGAGGTGGAATATGAGGATCACACCTCACCGTCGATCTATGTGAAGTTTCCGGTGGTAAGTTCACCGCGAGTACTGTCTTCGGGGGCGGGGCTCAACTTTCCTTTCCCCTCAGATATAAGAAATGTCTCGATTGTTATTTGGACAACGACACCCTGGACTCTTCCCGCAAATCAGGCAGTCTGCCTGCATGCCGACATTGATTATGCTTTTGTCTTGGTTGGAGATGAGGTTTTGGTCATCGCTGAGAAGTTAGTTGATGCAGTGACCAAAGCGTGCAGGTTAGACCATGCTCGCGTGCTCGGTGTAAAGAAAGGGAGTGAAGGGTTTGAAGGACTGGAAACGCAACGCCCATTAACCACCGGCTTGTCACCGATTCTGCTCGGCGACTTCGTGACTCTCGACCAGGGAACCGGCTGTGTCCATATCGCGCCAGGCCACGGCATGGAAGACTACATCCTCGTCCTTGAGCACAATGCCAAGGCTTCGCCGGGAGAACGGCTGGAGATTCTAGCGCCGGTTGATAACGGCGGGCGGTTTACCGAGATCGTGAAAGAGTTTGCCGGCCAGCATGTGTTGAAGGCAAATCCGAAGATTGTGGAGTTTCTGCAGGCCAACGGACGGTTGCTGGGCCAGGGGTCGTTGAACCACTCCTATCCGCACTGTTGGCGTTGCAAGAATCCTGTCATCTTCCGCGCCACCGAGCAGTGGTTCGCATCGATGGACGCGAACGAGCTTCGAAAAGAGGCGCTGGCGGAGATTGACCGGGTCCGCTGGATTCCTGCCTATGGCCGTGATCGGATCAACGGAATGATCGAGAATCGCCCCGACTGGTGTTTGTCGCGTCAGCGTGTGTGGGGCGTGCCGATTCCCGGCTTCACGTGTCAGGGGTGCCGTTCTGTGCTGGCCGATCCGACCGTGATCGAGCACATAGCTACGTTGATGGAATCCAAAGGGGCCGATATGTGGTTTGAGCAGTCGGCTGCTGAGCTCTTGCCCAAGGGCACGACCTGTTCGAACTGCGACGGGACATCATTCGAAAAGGAGCGCGATATCCTCGACGTGTGGTTCGAGTCGGGCGTCAGTTACGCTGCGGTGTTGAAAGAACGGAAGTGGTGGCCGGCCGATCTCTATCTCGAAGGGTCGGATCAGCATCGGGGTTGGTTCCACAGCGCCTTGCTGGCCGGCGTCGTCACCGACCATCGCGCGCCTTATAAGGCTGTCTTGACCCACGGATTTGTTCTCGATGGGCAGGGCAAGAAAATGTCAAAGTCGGCGGGAAATGTCGTTGCGCCGCAGGACGTGATCAAACAATCGGGCGCAGAAATCCTGCGTCTGTGGGTTTCAGCGCAGGATTATCGTGATGATGTGCGAATTTCTCCGGAAATCCTGACCCATCTCATCGAGGCGTATAGAAAGATTCGGAATACCTGTCGCTTTCTCCTGAGTAACCTATACGACTTCGACCCGGACACAGACCAAGTCCCGTATGGGCAGTTGCCAGAATTGGATCGTTGGGCATTGCATCGGCTCAACGAACTGATTCCGCGAGTTTTGAAATTCTATGAAAATTTTGAATTTCACGCGATCTTCCATGCGCTCAACAATTTTTGCTCAGTGGATCTGAGCGCCATCTACCTCGATATTCTCAAGGATCGTCTCTATACCTTCCGGGCCGATTCGCCCTTGCGTCGGGGGTCGCAGACGGTGCTGTTCGAGATCATCGTGGCCATGACGAAGCTCATGGCTCCAGTGCTGAGCTTTACTGCCGAAGAGATCTGGCGGACTTTGTCCACGCAGCCGGGAAGGCATCTCGGAATGAGCAGTGTTCATCTGAGTGGATTTCCGGAGGCCCAGCCCCAGTGGCAGAATGCCGATCTCGCTCAGCGATGGGAGCAGCTGTTAGAGGTAAGAGTGGCGGTGCAAGCAGCCTTAGAGGATCAGCGACGCGACAAGGTCATTGGCTCCTCACTTGAGGCGGATGTGCAGATAAAGGCAAATCCCGAGAGGCACAAGCTTCTCGAGCAGTATGTAAAAGACTTACCCGCCATTTTTATCGTGTCACGGGTTGAACTGGAGAAAGTCAATCACCTCCCGCACAAGCCTGATTTTCTAGCCATAGTTTCCAAGGCTAAAAGCAAAAAGTGCGAACGCTGTTGGAACTACCGAGAAGCGGTCGGGGAAAATTCTACCCATCCGACGCTCTGTGACCGCTGCGTGGAGGCAGTGCGGTGATGGGACGGCCCCTTCGCTATCTGCTCCTGGCGTTGCTCGCCGGTGCGATCGTAGCGATCGATCAGGCAACGAAGCTGTCCATCATGCAATCGATGCGACTGAATGAATCTATTCCGATCGTTCCCAATCTCTTCAGCCTAACCTATATCCGCAATCCCGGTGCGGCCTTTGGGTTGCTGGCCGGCAGTAGCGATGCATTTCGCATGGTATTTTTTGGGATCACGTCGCTTTTTGCTCTGGCCCTACTGGGCACGATCCTCTTCCGGCTGCCGCAGAGAGATTGGAAGGGGCAGTTTAGTATTGCCGGGATTCTTGGAGGGGCAATCGGAAATCTGATTGATCGATTACGGTATGGCGAGGTGATCGATTTTCTTGATGTCTATGTGGATACCTACCATTGGCCGGCCTTCAATGTCGCCGACTCGGCAATCAGCGTGGGGGTGGTCTTCCTGATCATCCATTTTGCCTTTGAAAAGAAAGATGTGCCGCTCTTGCCTCAAGAGATTCCGCCTGCTTCCTGGCGGGATGCTGGGAAATCCGCCAGAGACCGTGACGTGTGAGACCTCGCTTGGTGCTTTTGTTTATTTGGTTTGTTTGGTTGAACAAAACACACCAGATAAACCAGATCAACCCGCCTCGCTCGTCCCGCCTGTCTTGCTCGGATATTCTGCGAGGGGGAGCCTTATGTCGAAAGGGTGATGATGAACCCGCCTTGCTCGCGGAATTGCCGTTGCTGTTCGGAGGAAAACATTACAAGGGGTTCGGAGTGGCAGAACTGACATTCCTTGACCGTAACCGGCACGTTGCCTTCCCCAAGACTCGCCAAATGTTTTTTGGCGAGGGTCAGTGCCGTCGCCTCATCAGTCGTCATCACGTCGAAATGCAGCAGCCCTTTCGTGCCTCTTACCCAGGTGTCGAAGACATGGACCGTATCGGATTGAGACTGAGCCATCGTGAGAAATCCTCCTAGAAGCCAAAGATATAAAAGACAACGATGCCCATTAGAATGCGATAATAGGCAAAGGGCCGGAGAGTATGCCGTTTCACAAACGAGAGAAAGGCCGCGATCACAATCCACGCGACGACGAACGACACGACCATTCCGATCCCGAGTGCCAGGTAGTCGGCTTGCCGGAAAACATCCCTCGATTTCCACATCTGATAGCACGTCGCCGTGATCAGGGTCGGGAGAGCGAGGAAAAAAGAGTACTCTGTTGCGACTTTCCGGTCAAGCCCCACGAAGAGTCCTCCGATGATCGTGGAACCGGACCGGGACATACCGGGTAGTAGTGAGGCACACTGGGCTACGCCGATCCAGAATGCCGATGCCAGGCTCACCTGTTCGAGTTGGTGGACGCGTGCCTGGTCGCGACGCGCTTCGACGGCGAGTATGATCAGGCCCCCGACGATTGAACAGACAGCCACGGTTTGAGGTGTAAAGAGATGGCTTTTGATCCAGCTGTGCGTGAGGAACCCGATCGCGGCCGCTGGTAAGAACGCGAGTCCGAGGCCGATGAGAAACCAGAGGTTCCGATGAGTCGCCCAGGAGGTTCGTAGAATTGCCGGCCAGGGGGTTGTCCCACGTGATCGGATCATGGCAGAGATGTTCTGCTGCTCTCGGGCGGCTTGTCCGATCATGGACAGGAGTTTGTGGCGTTCATAGGCGATGACGGCCAGGATGGCGCCAAGTTGGATCGAAATGTCCGCGCTGGCCGCGAAGTCTCCCTCAAACCCCAGGAAGTGGCCGACGAGAATTAAGTGGCCGGTGGACGAGACGGGTAGAAATTCTGTCAGCCCTTCCACGATTCCTAAGATCGTGGCGAGACCAGGACCCCATTCGTTCATGCGATGTCTTTCTAGGACAGGTTGCGTCTAGACGGCGAGTCTTCAGCATATTCACAAAGTGGGGACAGTCCGTCAAGCAGACAGACGATTCGCCCCTAACTCTCGCTTACGACGATCGGTGATCGCGGAGGACCCTCAAATCTATTGACAAAATGCTAAGCATGGCATACACCCAACACTATAATAATTTAAGTAATGGTGTCGTAGTACCATCTCATACCGGCTGACCTGTTGGTGAAGAGCGGTGGCCGACATTTATAGCAGATACCATGTTCAGTGGGAGGGGAGGTTCGCATGAAGTCAGGGTGGATGATGGTGGTGGTGTTCGGTGTGGTTTCATTAGTCGGCTGTGTCAGTCAAAAGAAGTATGAAGAGGCGATGGTCGATGTCGATTCGGCGAAGTTTGAGTTGGAGCGGACGCGTGTGCAAAAGAATGCCCTGGAACAGCAGGTCAAGACGCTCAAGGATCTCAATGTAAAATTCGTCAACGAAGCCCAGGTTGCCCACGACGAGCTTGAGCGCATTCAGCATGGCCGTGATAAGGAGCGTGGCAGTGTCGAGGGCCGGACCAAGGAACTCGAGGACCGTGTGAAGCAGCTCTCATTCCAGAACCGGGCTCTTCGTCAGGAATACGAGGATGTGAAGAGACACAACGAAACGCTCAAGGCTCTGGTTGCCCGCTATCAGAAGGAGTTAAAAGATCAGTCGCGCTCGGTCGCGGGGTCCCCGGCACCGTCCGTGTCGTCTGTGAATCCTGCTCCTACAGGAGAGCCTGCATCCCCGGGCACGAATACTTCTCAGCCCATGACTTCTTCCATGAACATCAACAAGGCGTCTGCGGCTGATATGGTACTGGTACTCGGTCTTTCGAAAGATGTGGCAGACCGCATTGTGACGAATCGTCCATACCGCCTGAAGGGCGAATTGGTGGCCAAGAATGTGGTACCCAAGGACACCTTTGATATGATCAAGGAGCGGATCAGCGTCAGTCCCTGATCGGAGCCGTGGTTCGGCAAGTCTGACAGGCCGTCCGCCGATCGGCGGACGGCCTGTTTGTTTTTACAACGTCCGATTGAGGCTGTTTCAATCAGGTGATTCCCCGCAGCCTTGTTGATACAATGCCTTCTCAGTCGGCGAGGAAATTAGGGAGCGAGTCGATGCGCCGTGCTGCCTTGATTATCGGTGTCCTGGCTGTTGGATTAACGATCGGAGGCTATGTCGTCTTCAATGGGGAACGAAAAGCTCCGGTTCGATATCGAAGTGCCCCAGTCGAACGAGGCCCAGTCATTTCGCTCGTGACGGCGACTGGCACGATCAATCCAGTTGTCTCGGTGCAGGTTGGGACGCAGGTCTCCGGCATGATCAAGAGCCTGCATGCGGATTTTAATTCCGTGGTGAAGGCCGGCGACGTCGTTGCCGTGATCGATCCCGAACCGTTCAAAGCCCGGCGAGATCAGGCTGCCAGTAATCTTGAAATGTCGAAGGCGAATGTTGCAAGAGCCAAGACCGACCTGGCTCAACGCAAGCGCGAACTGGATCGGGTGAGATCGCTGGTGGCGCAACAGTTCGTCTCTCAAAACGACGTCGATGTAGCGGCGACGAATTTTCAGGCCGCTGAAGCGCAGACGAAAGTGGCAGAAGCGCAAGTGAAACAGGCCGAGGCAGTGCTGAATGCCGCAGAGCTGGACTTGAAGTACACCGTCATTCGCTCACCGGTGAACGGGATTGTGGTCGCCAGAAACGTGGAGGTCGGTCAAACGATTGCAGCCAGCTTTGCCACACCGAACCTCTTCTTGATTGCGCTCGATCTGACAAAGATGCAAGTCGATACCAACGTGAGTGAGTCGGACATTGGGGGAATCACCGAAGGGAAAGAGGCGGCCTTCACGGTTGACGCCTATCCAGGGTATCAATTTGCCGGCACGATCCGTCAGGTGCGTCTTGCACCGATCAACGTGCAAAATGTGGTGACTTACAATGTGGTGGTCAGCGTCGATAATGAGGATCTTCGCCTGAAACCTGGTATGACTGCGAATGTCTCCATCGTGGTGGCTCAACGAGAGGGTGTGCTCAAAGTGCCGAATGCCGCGTTGCGATTCACTCCTCCGTCAGCGGGCCAGGGAGATCGCTCTATACCTGACGGTAAGCTAGCCAAAGAAAATGGGAGAGAGCAGACAATAGGGGCCGGCAGAGGGATTGGGGCGCCAAGTCGTACGGTGTGGAAACAAGGATCGTCTGGGGAGCTCGAGCCCATTCGGGTCCAAACGGGAATTTCTGATGGATTGGTAACGGAAATTGTGTCGCAGGAATTGTCCGAAGGTGCGCTGGTAGTCGTGGGTATTGACCGGCCAAAAGGTGATCGGAGCGGAAGCGATCTGCCTCCAGGATTTGGGAGTGGCGGACAGCGGGGCTCCTCCCGCAATCGGGGGATGTAACCACCTGTGAATCGTCTCTTGCCGCACGCGAATCACGCACGACAAGTCAGTCGGAGTGCAGTTCCAATCTGTCCATTACCCGCCATTCTTTTATCTCTTGGGTTTCACGTTTCACGTTTCACGCATCACGAGAACCACCCATGAGTCCGCTGATCGAATGCGAGGGTGTGTGGAAGATCTATCGGGTCGGCGACGTGGAAGTCCAGGCCTTGCGCGGCCTGAGTGTCACGATTGAGCAGGGTGAGTTCGTCGCCATCATGGGGTCTTCCGGTTCCGGCAAGTCTACCTTGATGAATATTCTGGGCTGCCTTGATCAACCGACGAAGGGGCACTATCGGTTGAACGGAATTGAGGTGGGCCACCTGAAGCCTGATCAGTTGGCCGGTATTCGTAATCAGCAGATTGGGTTTGTCTTCCAGAGCTTCAATCTCATTCCCAGAACCAGCGCGCTCGAAAATGCGCAGCTTCCGCTGTTCTATCGAGGGCTCTCGCTCAAAGAGCAACGGGCGCAGGCCGCGGCGGCGCTAGGGCGGGTGGGGCTGCAGGGCAGAGAACACCATTATCCAACCCAATTGTCCGGAGGACAGCAACAGCGCGTGGCGATCGCGCGGGCACTCGTCACATCGCCCTCGTTGCTTCTCGCCGATGAGCCGACCGGTAATCTCGATACCGGGTCGAGCCAGGAAATAATGAAGATCCTGGAAACATTGAACCGCGATGAAGGGATTACGATTATTTTGGTGACGCACGAAGTGGATGTCGCGGCCTATGCCGCCCGCGAAATCGTGATCAAAGACGGACAAGTGTTAAGCGACCATGTGACCAAAGCGCGGTCAGCTTCCAACAGAGTTGGAGTCTAGATGTCGGCGTTTGTGTGGCTTACGATTCTCACCGCGTTGCGGATCTTGGTTCGCAATCGAATGCGTGCCGGTCTCACGATGCTCGGGATAGTCATCGGCGTGGGCGCCGTCATTGCGATGGTGAGTATCGGCGAGGGCGCCAAGCGTGCCGTGCAAGCGCAGATTGCGACGATGGGTACGAATGTCATCGTTATCTTTCCGGGGGTGACCTCTGCAAGCGGGGTACGGGGGGGACAGGGGAGTGCGGTGACCCTCACCGTGTCCGACGCGTTGGACTTGAAAAAACGCATTCCCTTGCTGGCTGATACAGCCTGGGCCAAGCGCGATGTGATGCAAATCGTCTATGGAAATCGAAACTGGAACGGGACGATTAACGGCATCTCGCCGAGTTATCTCACTATTCGGGACTGGTCCTATACGAGTGGTGGTCCCTTCACCCAGACGGATTTGGAGAGTGCCGCTCGAGTGGCGCTCATCGGCCAAACTGTCGTGGAG
>JACAFD010000031.1 GCA_013388555.1 Nitrospirota bacterium
CCGAACCAGGCCAGGAGACCGGCTGGAGCGGCGATGGCCCATCGAAGGTATGTAATGGCTGGATTGTTACGCATAGGTTGAGAGGGCATTCGTGTGATTCACCGGTTATTTTCTGGGAGTAGCTGTAGCGTGGGACCACGCTTGGCCCCTATCATATAACTGGAACAAATCCAGAACGCAATCGCGACCAGGCACCTCCGCCCCACCTTAGAGCCTGATGGTCATGTCCTCCGACCCTCTCCATGAGACGAGGCGACCGCTCGTCGTCGCATCTCGTGACTAGCGTGATCTGGTCGCCTGTGCTATAGACCGCATCGACTAGTTCTAAACAATCTCGAAAGTCAATTGCACAATGCCAATCTCCCTCGAGTGGATCTTCATCATTCTCTCCGCCCTCGTCATTCTAAGCGTGTTGACGATCAAGTTCTCAATTCGGTTTGGCATTCCCTCGCTGGTCTTGTTCATCGCTATCGGCATGTTGGCTGGGTCCGATGGTCCCGGTGGCATCGAGTTTGATAATCCGTCCCTGGTGCAGTCGATGGGTATCACTGCACTCGTCTTGATCCTGTTCGCGGGAGGATTGGAAACGGAGTGGGCGGGGGTGCGTCCCATCCTATGGCAGGGGCTGTCACTCTCGACGATTGCGGTTTTGCTCACTGGGCTGCTGGTCGGACTGTTTGTCTCCTGGATCCAGGGGTTCTCGTTCCTGGAGGGCCTCTTGCTCGGCGCGATTGTGTCGTCGACCGATGCCGCGGCCATCTTCATGATGCTCAGGTCGCGGAATGCCAAGCTTCCCAAGCGATTGACCCAATTGCTCGAATTCGAGTCAGGCAGCAACGATCCGATGGCGGTGATGCTGACGATCGCGCTGATTCGACTGTTGATGGAACCTGCGACTTCTTTCGGGGAGCTGGTTGCATTCTTTGTGGTGGAGATGGTTGTGGGAACGTTGATGGGTATTGCGATGGGGGAGATCATGAGGCGAGCGTTCAATGCGCTCGATGTGCGGGTAGAAGGCATCTATTTAGTGCTGTCGGTGGCGCTGGTGCTAATGACTTACGGTCTGACCACGTTTCTGCATGGGAGTGGATTTCTTGCCGTGTACCTGGCTGGGCTCAGCATGCAGCGAAAGCCGTTTGTTCATCAACAGAATGTCGTACGTTTCCATGACGGGCTGGCCTGGCTGATGCAGGTCACCATGTTTTTAATGCTAGGGTTACAAGTATTCCCGGCAAGGCTCGTGCCGGTCGCCTGGGTGGGCCTTCTGGTTTCCCTTTTCCTGATCGTCGTTGCCCGCCCTGCGGCTGTCCACCTGTCGCTGGCTTTTTCGTCGATGCCGTATCGAGAACAGGCTCTTGTGGCCTGGGCGGGACTCCGAGGGTCCGTGCCGATCATCCTGGCCACGTTTCCACAATTGGCCGGGGTCAAGCAGGCCGACACGATTTTCCACCTGGTGTTCTTTATTACCCTCACGTCCGTCTTCATGCAGGGGACGACCATCTCATTAGCGACGCGAATGTTGAAGATCAACTCGCAACCACCGGATCCATCTCAATCTCACCCACCAGAGCATTGACAATTGAAGGGAGCCTCGCAGGTCGAGGCTAACCCGATTAACAGAGAAAGCAGCCGGTCTTTCCGCTTCACACGCTTGCCATCAACGTATGTTCTTCTGTCCGCCTATCCGGTGTCTCCAAGCTGGTGCGGCCGAGTGTGCCGTTGCGGTAGTCTGACAACAGTATCCTCGCCGCTTTGTCTCGATCTATCCCTCCGCCGCTCCTGGTCAGTAGGCAGCCGCGCTTCTTGCCGATGGCGTCGATCACATCCGTGCCTGTCAGTTTCTCCACCGCAAAACCGTAACGGGCCGTGAGCCTGGCCGGATAGCGCGCAAGCAGGACGCCGGCGAGAAACTCTGCAACCGCTTCGTCATCGACGGCCGTATGGCTCACCGCGTTGATCGTGGCGAGCAGGAGGCCTACGTGAGGATCTTTGATGGTGCCCCACAACAGTCCCGGCGAGTCGGTGATGGCCATGCGGTCGTTCAGTTTGTGACGTTGTTGGATTTTGGTTACAGCTGGTTCGTCGCCCACGCGAGCGACGCGGCGGTTGAGGAGCATGTTCATCAGGGTCGATTTCCCAACATTGGGGACGCCCATGATCAGCATACGCAGCGGCTTCGCGTTGCTGTTGCGGTGGGAGGCAAGCAATTGACAGAACTGGGGGACCTTGACGGCATCGCCTGCATGATGACCAGAAAGCGCCACGGCGCTGACGCCCGGTTGACGCGTAAGGAGGTCGAGCCAAGCCTGAGTGACGACGGGATCTGCGAGGTCGGCTTTGTTGAGAACTTTCAGGCTGGGGCGCTGGCGTGCTAGGCGTAGTTCTTGAATCAGCGGATTGCAGCTGGCGTTTGGTATGCGTGCATCCAGCACTTCAACGATGACATCGATCACCTCTATCGTCTTGGCCGCTTCTTTGCGCGCCACATTCATATGACCGGGGAACCACTGAATGGACATGGGAGGAGAGGCTTTCTAGAAACAAATGAAGTGCACTCTACCAGGATGCTGAAAAAGTCCGCCAGATCGACTTGCTTAGTTAGTCTGTTCAGTCTTTCTGGCCCATCCGGTTAGTATCGTTCAACCAAACAAACGAGACAGACCGAACAGGCCAGACAGACCGAGCTTGCTAGTCTCGGATTAGTGAGATCGGTCTAGCCGAGTTGGGCTGGTTCGGCGGTGAATTCTCCTGGCTTCATCAGGGCCGCAATGTCTTCGGCATCTGTCTCAATCTCAAACCGCTCTCTCCGAATCTCGTTGCCGGTTCTATTTCGATACACCAGTTCGTCCGTGTCGAGGTCATATTCAGGAATCTCGGCGCTCTCCCATCGCTGCACGAAGTAGTGGGCATAGAGGGTGTAGAGACCGTGGTCCTTGCGGTTGTGCCTCAGGACATACTCCGGCATCGTTTTGACGTCCAGATCGGCATGGTAATGCTGGAGCCAGAGATAATCTCCGAGGATCACCAATTTGATCAACGGGGAATCCGAGTAGAGCTTGAGCTTCACGGCCTTCCCCATCACCTTCAGCCGCTTGAGGAGCCGGACACTTTCCCGGATTTCTTCGCGAAATGTTTCCAGCGTGAACTCGGGATGGCTGATCGCCTGTATGCGCGCGCTCGCTTCTTGGCTGTAGGGATTCACCAGCATGATTCTGGCACCAAGGCACGTATCGAGGACCGATGACAACCCGCCCACTTGATCGACGAAGGTGCTGTGGCCGCTTGATCCGATGACCGAGATGGTCCGGCCTGTGCCCTGCTCCTCCTTAAGTTGCCGGATGTGCCGTTGCGCTCCTCGCGTGCGGCGCGGGAAGAACGAGACGAGGCCGGCGCCGACGGCCACTCTGGCGAGGGCCCGGTCTTGTATGCTGCGATGGAAGTAGTTGAGGCAGACGATCAGGAGGATCGCCACCGTCATTTCCACGGCAATGAGCGAAAGCCTGTTCTGTTCGACCCGAGCCCAGAACGACAAAAACTGTTTGGCGCCTGCCGGGAGCAGGAGCGCAATGCCCGCGCTCAGCGCCACGACGATAATGTGATAGAGACTCCTTGCGCTGTCGCGGAGGAAGGCTCGGACTGTTGACCATATTTCTTGAAACAATGCTACACCTCTTAAAAGATAAAGGACGACCCCACGGCGATGTCGGGCTAGCAATGCGAGCGATTGGTGGGTACGCCTTGGGCGGAGTGCTCGTCAGATGCAGAACGGCTGCGTGCGGACAAAAAAAGGATCGCGTTAGACTTGTGTTTGCTGGACGATCCAGCCTCCAAGCACAGAAGGTCTTACGCGATCACGCCGCACGGTAGCATAAACGTATCAGACATGCAAGGGCTGTCAGGCTTGTTTTGTGTCGCGTTAAATTGGCTGAATCAGACGAACCAGAGCAACCGGCCTGCTCGTTATTGCAGGCGTTCGCGACCGTGGGGGGCGGTGAGATCTTGCTCGGGACCAAGGGGGACGATGCGGGTCGGATTGATGTCGTCGTGGGTGATGTAATAGTGCCGTTTGATGTGGTCGAAGTTCACGGTGTCGGCGATGCCGTCTGTCTGATAGAGGTCTTTGAGATACCCGAAGAGGTTCGGGTAGTCGACGATCCGCCGGAGATTGCACTTGAAATGGCCGTGGTAGACTGTGTCGAAGCGCACGAGGGTGACGAATAAGCGCCAGTCAGTTTCGACGAATTGTGAGCCGAAGAGATAACGTTGGCGGGCCAGTCGGGCCTCGAGCTGATCGAGCGCTTCGAAGAGGCGCCGCACGGCTCGTTCATAGGCCTGCTGTGACGTGGCGAATCCTGCACGATAGACTCCGTCGTTCACATTCTCGTAGATGAAGGTGTTGAGGTCACCAATCTCCTTTCTGAGTCCGTCCTGATATAGGTCGATCGTGCTTTCAGTAAAGCGATTGAATTCCCCGTTGAACATGCGCATGAGGTCATCGTCGGAATTTGTGACAATTCGTTTCGTCACCCGGTCCCACAACACAGGGACGGTGAACCGTCCCCGATAGTTTGGATCGGTGGCCTTGTAGGCCTGGCTGAGAAACTGGAATCCGTTGATCGGATCGATCGAATGGCCCGGCCCTTCGTGGAAAGCCCAGCCCCGTTCGTCACGGATCGGGTCCGCAACCGTCATGCCGATCACCTCTTCAAGCTTCTTAAGTTTTCGAACGATGATCGTCCGATGGGCCCAGGGACAGGCCCAGGAGACATAGAGATGGTAGCGGTCTCTCGCCGCTTGGTAGCCGGAACTGCCATTTGCGGTTACCCAATTCGTAAAGGCATCAGGCTGCCTGATGAAGGAACCTTCCAAGTTCTGCTCATCAGGAAATTGTGCCTGAACGGTCATCGTTGGGCTCCTACTTTTTTACAATACCATATTGCGGGGCAAGAGAGGGGAGGAGGGGAGCAGCCGGGCCATCCTTCTTGCTCGCCAAGGCCGCACGATAGAGGGGATGGAGCCTGATGATCCGCTGTAGGACCAAGGCATGTTGGTGTGGATTGACTGGGGCAATCATGAAAAGTAAAATACTGTGAAATTCTCTCCTGAGAATGGCTGGTATTCAGCCAAGAAGCTATCCCGCAGGGGGTGGTAGTTGCAGTGTCCATTCAGTTCGTTTAAACAAGGAGGTCGAGGAGATGATGGGACGTATTGTGTTCATGGGCTTAGGGATTGCACTTGCTGGCTCTCTCAGCGTGGCACAGGTCTTCGCCGGGGATACACCAGCTAAAGCACCAGTCGAGGATGGGTCGAAAGTGATGATTACGTCTCCCAAGGATGGGGACAAGGTCAGCGACACCTTTGACCTCAAGTACGACCTGACAAAGGGCTCCCAAGCGACGCACGTCCATGCGTATGTGGACGATCAGTATCAGAAGGGTTTTTCCGGGACAATCAAGAGCCTGAGCAAGGGGACGCACAAAGTCACGGTGACTGGTGCTACGAAGGACCACGACCCTGTCACGGCCACCCATAGTATCACCGTCGACGTGCAATAAGACTGTAATGTGCGATCTTCAGAGCCGCCAGGGTCTCTTCTGAAAGAGGCCCTGGTGGGCCGGATTTGAAAGCTATCATCAATTCGAACCTCCGCAAGTAACCGTTTCATTCCAACAGGAGGTTGTCCCTCCGCGACTGCGTTGGCGAATCTGCTCTCCTCGCGCGACGCGCGCAGTGCCGAACAGCCTGGCCATTCCTACTTACAGTGAGACAATCGAGCGTAGATCGGCTACGCGCTGGGATTCTCTTCGATGCGTGCCGGTGCGGATTGATTAGGACAGCCTTGGAAAGTAGAATGACTCAGTACTACCGAGAGCTGCTGCATCAGATGATGAGAATACCCCTCAGGGGTGATTAGGCTGTAGCGTCCGGTCAAGAGGTTCAAACAAGGAGGTTGTGATGCAGATGCGACGTATCTGGCTCATGGCATTAGGGATCGCATTGGTGGGCTGTCTCAGCGGAGCACCGGTCTTTGCAGAGGATAAACCAGGGGCTCCACCAGTAAAGGATGGGCCGAAAGTGGTGATTACGTCTCCCAAGGATGGAGACAAGGTCAGCGACAGTTTTGACCTGAAGTATGAGTTGTCCAAGGGTTCTCACCCGACGCATGTCCATGTGTACGTGGACGATCAGTATCAGAAGGGTTTTTCTGGGACGCTGAAGGGGTTGAGCAAGGGAACGCACCAGATTACGGTGAAAGGTGCCACAAAGGATCACGATGTTACTGCCGCTAGCCATACCATTACAGTTGAAGTGGAATAAGGCGACAAGCTGCTATCGCGAATGCTAGCAGGGCCTTCTAAAGAGGTCCTGGCGGGCCGCCTTCACAAGCCCCTTCCAATTCAAACCTCGAGCCTTCCCAAGTGATCGCCTCGTTTCAGAAAAAACGTTCTAACCCACCAGCCCGGCACAAGGGGATGTGGGCTGGCCTAGCCGTCTTCTTGCTCCCGGAGCGCGCGCCCTGAGAAGGGCCTCGCTCGACGGCCGCAGTCGAAAGCTTCTCACATCCTTGCTGGGTTGGGTCGTGAATTGAGGGAGAAGATTCGTCCTGGGGAGAAACAACGGGGTCATTCTACATTACTCGGCGCGGAGGTGGGGGTCAGAGCGGACGTCACCGGTCGGGCGGGGACCTGTCGAGGCTCCACAGAACAGGAAGCCGAGTCACAGATCGTTTTGTGGTACGTGGCTTGAGATGAACCGCTCCTTCACGCAGCCTGTGTTCTACATAACTGTGAGATCTGTCGCTGCACACCGGGACGAATGTTCGTGAAAGCCAGGCCGAATTCCTGGGGACTGGTCCAGCGAACCGTGGCGCCGTCGATGATGAACGGATTGGCTGCCTCCTGGGGGAAGATGCAACATTCCAAGTCCGCCCCGACGAGGACGGCCACAATACTCCTGACGCGACAGCCCATCGGAGAGAGGTCGCGCAACTCGCCGTCTCCCGCCACTTCTCGACCCTTTGAGGAAAAGTGGCTGCGCAAACGGACCGGCACCCGTGGATGCCGGCGACTCTCGATCGTGCGATCCCGTGAAGTTGGCTGACTCTGTCGCTTCGACCTGAAGACCTGAGATACGGGCTGACCTTCCGCGGCAGGGGAACTGGCACGTTGTCTTTCGAGCAGGTGCCGGCTCTTCAGACCGTCTGCCTGCCCACTCAGCCAATGCCTTGCTTGTTCCAGGGCAGCAACCATCTGTGGCTTCAATTGCTGGCCGCGTACGCACACCTCATCTACCCAGGTTTGCCACGAACCCTGAGCAGATGGAACCGGCCCGCTTCCATCTGCCCTCAAATGTTTCATCCGTTGCACCAGGTCACCGAACCCGGGATCTTCTTTCCTGATCCAGGTATAGACCTCTAGGCATTCCTCATACCGGCCTAACGATTCCAATGTCTGGCCCATATGATAGAGAATGTGCCGCTCTTCTTCGGCTGAAAACGTACGTGTTGCCAATCCCTGCCGGAACGCCATGACAGCTTCTTCGTAGCGACCAGCGGAATTCAAACACAGGGCGATCTGTACGTGCGCTTTACCGGTATAGTCGGGATCGAGAGCGGATCTTCGGAAATCGCCGATCGCTTGATTGAACATTTGCACTCGCTTGAGCACAAGTCCGTGTTCATAGTACTCGCCTGCTGTCATCTGTTTGTTCATGCCTGATCCTCCCTGGTCTGTTCGTCCGGCATCGGCCCATGCAGCCGGATGGGTAGAAAGCAAGACTGACGCCTTGCGAGAGGACTGCAATTTCAATTACTTGTCTATTCGGAGCCGTCTGAGACGTGGAGGAAGATCCCGACAGCGCGACCCGAGATGGTACGCGACACTTGTCGGGGGCCTGATGAAGCGCAAGGACATCAGCCGTTTTCCGGCGTGCGGCGATCCACTTCTTGAATTCCCGGATCTTCCGTTTCGACTGGGTGACGCGTGCACGCTCAGCAACGAGCCCTCTTGCCAGTTCAGCTTCAGGACGAGATCTGGTATATACCGTTGGGCATGGATTGGCTGTTAATACTTGGCCTGGTCTCTCTCCTCATTGTCGGGGCTGTTACCCTGTTCTATCTGTTTACATTTGTGACTCGAACCAGGGAGGAGTTTCGCGCGGCTCAGCCGGATCTTCGGGTGACAAACATGTCAACGATGAGTTCAGGGAATGTCCTCACCGTGTACCCGGAGCTTCAAAATCTGGGCGGAGGTGTGGCATACGATTGTCTTCTGCACATGGGCGGATGGGAAGGGAGCTTCTCTATCAAAAAAGTCTATCCTCGAGGTCTACAGGGTCAGAAACATGTGGCATCCATCGTATTGGGCCCGGACGCTCCAATCCGGACAACACTCATGGGCCATGGCTATATCAGATTACGATATCTGGATCGTTGGGGGCAAAAGTACGATTGCTGGTATGGGGTGACTCAAGTCGGAATTGGTGATGCCCCTCTCTATAACATCCAGATCGACCTGGAGCATCCGGAATTGCATGAGCCGCATCCATCCTTCTGGGCAATGCGGAAGTTTCTTCGCACAGTTCCTCTGTCTGGATGACTGGGGAAAATCGTCAATAAAACAAAGAGCTTGGCCGCAACCTCCCTCCCGGATCTCACTCCTTACGTCTCGCGTTATGCACCGGCATGATTGTGCCTGACCCGGGAATGGCAGGGCCTGTGTCAGGGGCCATACGCAATGAGGCGGAGGCTTGGTAAGATGATTCAACTCTTTCCAGGGAGATTTTTTCACTGTGGAGACGAAGATTCCCATCGCCGTTGGCCTTCTCGCGGCCGGGCTCTCGATCGCGACCTTCGGAATGCCTGGCCCCGCTTCTGCCGAAAGGTATGTGGCTGGAACGGTTGGAGTCAACTTCGCAGATCAACTCACCGACATTTCAGGAACCGGAGATCTGTCAGGGTCCCAAGCAGCCGACTTTGACCTCAAAAATTCTGTCAGCTACGGGGCCAAGCTCGGATATTTTCCTGAGCACAGCTGGTTCGGGATTGAGGGCGAGGTCTTGCAGACCACGCCCCACATCAAAAGTTTGGGTAGCGATCCCGGTATCCACTTGAGCGTGACCACTGTCGGAGTCAATCTCCTTGCCCGATATCCTGGGCGCACCTTCCAGCCCTATGCAGGAGTGGGGGCGGCTGCCGTGATTGCCCATATCAGTGATTCTCCCGCTAACGAATTACAGAGTGATACCAGTGTCACAGGCGGGTGGAATGTGCTTGCAGGTCTGCGAGGGTTCGTCAGCCCTCATGTCGCAGTCTTTACCGAATACAAATACTCAGGGGCCAGGCTACGGTTCGATCAGGCCGCAGGCACTGGAGGCTTTGATGGTGTCTATAGAGCTCAGCAACTTCTGTTCGGCATCTCCTATCATTTTTAGGAGCGGGTGTTTCCTATGCTCTACAGTATCATCGTCGTTCTTCTTATCGGGCTTTTGGCTCTGTCGGCCTGTGCTGAGTCGGCCCATCAGGTTCAGCGGAGCAGGGGCTATATCTCCGTACCTCCTGAACTGGAACAACAGATCGATCCCACGGTTGCCTTTGCCGATCTTCGCTCAGCTCCTGGCAACTATGTCGGCCGGGTCATCATGGTCGCGGGCGTCGTCATCAAGTCCAAACGGACGGAGAAACGAACAGAAATAGAGGTTCTCCAGCTTCCTGCTGAAGGAGGAGGCCCCTCAACAACAGACCGAACCCGTTCCGAAGGGCGTTTCCTGGCTGTTCGAGAAGAGTTTCTCGATCCGGCAACTGTCCCTCCCGGCACCGCGATTACGGTGGTCGCAGTTGTCACTGGCTCAACGACCAGACCACTGGATGACAGCGAATACACCTATCCCGTTCTTGATATCAAACACCTCACCGATTGGAGCACAGTCGCCTCACAACCTTCAGGAGGCAACGCCGCGACATTCTATGGTCCGTACTACTCGCCGTTCGGCTATTGGGGGAGGCCCTACGGAGCCTATCCATATTTTGGGAGACCTGCCCCATTTTTCAACCAGCCACGGCCCCCGTCGCCGCCGCCTCCCCCTCGACAGAGTATTCCGCCTCGGTTTAGGAAAGGTTGATGACTTCGGACGATGCGACGGGGGGTTGGTCTGAACGAGTGAAGCCAGCTACGCGTCAATCCATCTGCGAGCCGGGAGGATGTTCGGCATCCAGGAAAGATTGCACAGCATAGCCTAAGCTTGATAAAGAATAGTGGGAGGACTTCCACCCATGTTTCATATCGTTGTACGATTGATTCCAACCAAGCCAGCCCGGCAAATCATGGCTGGTCTCCTGCTTGTCCTGATCCTCTTGAGCTTTGCTCCATCCTCACTGAGTCTGGCGCAAGAAGGGAATACAGAGGTATTGCTCGCACAAAAGGCTGGACCGGCGGTGGTCTTCATCGAGACGGTCGGACGTGAAACGGAGTTACGGCGTCGATTGCGGGCCAAAAATAGGGTGTCTGAACTCAGTTTCTCTACTCCGGCGTTCCGCTTCTCGGCAGTGCCGGTGGGGAGCTACGGGTTTATTACTCCAAAGTACCTCGGAATGGCTTTGATCACGCGGAGTCCTGATCTTCCGTTTGAAGCGGTATCCCCCACTCCCAACTCGTTCGAGATCCATAAACTCGCTGACGGCACTGGCATGTTGGTGGGATTTGTGGAGGCACAGCTCAAGCCCCAATTGACGTCGAGTCAACGGCCAAAGAATGTCCGGCTCGGGCTCTATTCTAATCCCTCGGGCAAGGCGCCGCACATCGTCGCGCTGCCCTTGGCCAAACTACTTGTCGATCGGATGCCGACCAGACTCGACCCCAAGGAGCCAGGTAGCGCAGTCTTGTTTGAGGTGGATTTGCAAGGGACCGCCGATAGCGCGTCAAGATAGGCTTCACGCTTCACGGGCGCTTCGAGCAGCCGTCCATCGGTTCCAACGGCCTGTTAGACAGACAGCCTATTGAACTCTTCCGGCAATCCTTCTACCCTAATCGTCTCTTTCATCTGGGAGAGTCGGTCACTATAAAGGGCAAGCAGCTATCACGAATATGAAAGACGGAAAAGAAACGGCGGATGTCCACGGGATCGCCGTCCTGAGGTAAGCTCTTTCTTAGAAAAAGAGCCAGGCCACGGCAGCGAGCCGTGGCCTGCTTGGAGTTGGAGGCGAGGCTGCTGTCGGAGAGGACCTTTTCATCGCGAGGGGGCGCCAACGGGCGAGATTCTGTACGCGCCAGTTTGGCGCTCATGATCCTGTGTTTCATGCTGGCTTCCTGTGCAGGACCGGATTCGAGAGGTGAGCTACTGACGGTTGTGTCAGTAGATCTCTCTCGCTATACCGGTACGTGGTATGAAATTGCGCGGCTCCCGATGTGGTTTCAACGTCACTGCGTGGATTCCAGGGCCATATACTCCAGTCGTCCTGACGGGGCGTTTGATGTGCACAATGAATGCGTGACGAAATCCGGTGAGGTCGAGCAGGCAAAGGGAGTTGCAACGGTGGTCGATGCCAAGACGAACGCGCGACTCACGGTGACCTTCGATAATTGGTTCGCTCGGCTGTTTGGTTCATCCCGCGAGGGGAACTATTGGATACTCGATCTCGATCCAGAGTATCGGACCGCGATGGTGGGGACTCCCGATCGTCGATATCTCTGGATCTTGTCTCGGGCCCATCAGCTTGACGAGGACACGTATCAGCGTCTGGTCGAGCGAGCCCAGCAACTGGGTTACCCGGTGTCGGAACTCATTCGAGCCCGGCATCCCCCCTCTTCATAACGGATTGCAGCGCACCCCCTGCGGACATCCTCGTTTGTTGTTTATTCATCTTGGAGTCGAAAACATGCCCCTGACCACTTATAACAATGTGCCGGTTCCTTCGTTTATGTATGGCACGGCATGGAAAAAGGAAGCTACAGCACAGCTGGTGCGGTTGGCCGTGGCTGCTGGCTTCACAGCCATCGATACGGCCAACCAACTGATCCATTACCAAGAAGCCTTGGTTGGGGATGCCCTGCTGGCCCTTGCGCAGCAAGGGATTATGCGAGACCGCCTGTTTCTTCAAACAAAATTTACGCCGACGAATGGTCAGGACCATCGCACCCCGTACGATGCCTCGGCTGCTCTCACGACCCAAGTGGTCCAGTCTTTCGACAGCTCACTGGTCCACCTGCACACTGACTATCTCGACTCCTATGTTTTACACGGGCCCTATCAGCGGCAGGTGTTGGGAGCAGCGGACTGGGAGGTGTGGGCCGCCATCGAAGGACTATATCGGTCAGGGAAAACGAAGATGATTGGAATCAGCAATGTCACCTCCGAGCAACTCACTCAGCTCTGTGCCGGGGCGGCCGTGAAACCCATGGTGGTGCAAAATCGTTGCTATGCGGCACTTGGATGGGACAAGGAGGTGCGGGAGATTTGCCGGACCCATGGCATCATCTATCAAGGCTTTTCGCTCTTGACTGCCAACCGGGAAGTTTTTAGCGATCCAAACATTCGAGCCATTGCCCAACGGTTGAAGACCGGTCTTGCGCAAGTCGTGTTTCGATTTGCCATGCAGGTCGGGATGCTTCCATTGACCGGCACCACTGACCAACAGCACATGAAAGAGGATCTCCAGGCTGAACAGCTCACTCTCACTGCTGAAGACATCCAGATTATCGAAACAGTCGGAATGTAAGGCTCTCATGGGTGCACTTTCATTAAGCGTGTAGGGCTTATGGTTGATGGCGACAGGCTCATGCGGGCTAGGAGGGGAGTTCGATGAGCCGCAGGGTATAGAGGTACTGATAGAGCCCTTTACGTTCCATCAGTTCCGCATGGGTGCCGGTTTCTACGAGGCGTCCCTTGTTGAGGACGAGGATCCGATCGGCTCGCTGGATGGTCGTCAACCGGTGGGCAATCACAAATGTTGTTCGGCCCTTCATGAGTTGCTCCAGTGCCTCCTGGACGAGTCGTTCCGACTCACTGTCGAGGGCAGAAGTGGCTTCATCCAACAATAAGATCCGAGGATTTTTCACGATGGCCCTGGCTATGGCGATGCGTTGACGCTGCCCGCCAGACAGGTTGATCCCTTTTTCCCCCACGATGGTCCGATACTGGTCCGGGAAACTCATGATGAAGTCGTGGGCGTGGGCCGCGCGTCTCGCGGCAACCACAATATCATGAGAGGCCTTCTCGTCTCCGTAGCTGATATTGTCGAAAATTGTCCCGCCGAATAAGATCGTTTCTTGCGGAACCAGCCCGATCTGTCGATACCAACTATCAGTAGTGACTTCGCGGAGGTCATGCCCGTCGATAGTAATGCGTCCCTCCGTGGGATCGTAAAAACGGTGGAGCAAGTTCATCATGGTCGTTTTCCCGGCCCCGGTAGGGCCGACGATGGCGACGAGCTCGCCAGGCAGTGCTTCGAACGAGAGATCCGTCAAGACCGGCTGGCGTGGATCATAGGCAAAGCCGACGTGCTCCGCCCGGATATGTCCCGAGACGGTGGACAGTGATGTCGCCGCGGGGGCGTCGCTCACATCGGAGCGCGTGTCTAAGATTTCGAACACCCGTTCAGTGGCACCCTGTGCCTCCCTGATCTGAGCGAACACGCGGGCAGCGGAACTGAAGGGGCCGATGAGTATACCGGCAAAGAGGACGAATGCAACGAGGTCGCCTGGCGAGACGGTTCCTTCGATAACCTGGCGTCCTCCATACCACAACACCGCGGCCGCCGCGGAAAAGGTGAGGAGGCTGATGACGGGGATAAACACCGCCATGACGCCGGCCTTTCGCATCGTCAGCGATAAGGTCTGTTCGACTTGGGCCGCAAACCTCGCCTCCTCGCGGCGTGTTTGGACAAAAGACTTCACGATTCGAATGCCGGAGATCACTTCCTCGATGAGGGTACTCATTGCCGCGGTGTGATCCTGAATCGAGGTCGAGAGGGATTTCAGCTTTCGGCCGAAGCCCTTGGCGACCAGGACGAGTAAGGGGAGCAGGATCAGAATCAACAGAGAAAGGCGCCAATTCATCGTCAGCAGGAACGTAATCCCTCCGAGAAAGGTCACGAGCTGTTTTGCACTGTCGATCGGCGTTTCAGTGACAACCGATTGAATCACCGTCACGTCGCTCATGAGCCGTGAGAGAAGTTCTCCGGTTCGTCGGCGGGCAAAGAAGCTCACCGATAGGGTGTGCAGATGCGCAAAGAGATGACGGCGAAAGTCGGCGATGATGCGCTGCGAAATCCATGCAGTCAGATAACTATGGCCCATCGAACAGAGCCCCTGCAGGATGACGAGTCCGAGAAAGCCGGTGATCAGGTCCGTCATCTTGGATTGGTCGTGCTGCACGGTGATGATGTCCCAGAGTGTTCCGGCCAACCGGAGTAAGGCCAGATTGGTGGCAGCGACCCCCATGACCAAAAGACCAGCCAGCACCATGCGGGGCAGGTAGGGCTTCAGAAATGGGAGAAATCGCGAAAAGGTAGACATAATGAGAAGCGATCTTAGCAGACTGGGAAACTATTTTGGCACAGGTACAATTCGATGGTTCGGACATGCGGCACAACAGGAGAACAGTTTTGCAGCATGCTGTGTGAGGATGTGGTGATGGAGCACTGTGGAAGAGCAGTGGAGAGGGAGGCTCAAACGGGAGCGTCGTGGCGGCTAGAGCCGTGTATTGGACTCGATGAGCTGCCTGCTAGGGACGGCGACATATGGTTTCGTAGAGGGGAATGAGATAGCCATCACGGTAGACAGAAACGGCAGTCCGGACGCGGATGCGAACCTTCTGTCTCGGGCACGGACCATTCCGCCCCCTCCTCGTATCGGTCTAGTTTTTGCGGCGTTCAAACTTTTGGCGCCGGCGCAGCTTCTTGTACTTGTGCTTGCGCATTTTTTTGCGGCGTTTTTTCAGCACACTGGACATACGTTCGCTCTCCTGCAAGACGCGGAGTGTAGAAGTTTTTTCCTCAAATAGCAAGATCATCGACGGATTAAGTTGAACGTGATTGAGCCGAGGTCGAGCAGGTGGCGCTTGCGATGTCGCGATGGATGCCTCACAGGCGCTTGACCTGCCTGATCGCCATTTCTATACTGCGATCACGATGGTGCCATGCAAATTCTCATTGTTTCCCGTCTTGATCCTGCTCGGCTCGATAGCGTTTTTCAGTGCCGGCTGCGGTGGCAAGAAGGTTCAATATCCTGAGGATCACGAACGGTATCTCCGTATCGATCGGGCGGTGGAGGCGCTTCGCCTAGCCTATGTGAGGGAGGATTCTTCGAATATGGCCGCTCTGATGATGCCGACTGACCCGCTTCAGCGGCTGAAGGAAGAGGCTCAGGGCGATTTCGAGACATTCAGCACAATCACGTTGGACTTCGCGATCGAGCGTATTATGATCGATGGGGATAACATCGATGTGTTCGTGCATTGGCAAGGACTGTGGAAAAAGAATGGGGACGATTCGGGTCTCCGGCAGCGAGGTCATTCGAAATTGCAGTGGGTCGGAACAGAGTCGATCCTTTTGCGTGGGATTCAGGGCGATTCTCCATTTGGTATACAAGCTCGGCAGGCCACGACGGATTCCACACGTTCTTCCAAGAAGAAGTAATCCATGCCATCTCGTCGATCGCGTGTTCCGGTGCAGGCCGATTTCCTGGTCATTGGAAGCGGTGTAGCCGGTCTCCGTGCGGCGCTTGAGTTGAGCCATGCCGGCCGTGTCATGGTATTGACGAAAGGGCATCCACTCCAGAGCAGCTCGATTCATGCCCAAGGCGGAGTGGCGGTGGCGATAAGCGAAGAAGACGACGTGGCTATTCATCTGACCGACACGCTCAAAGCGGGGCACGGGCTCTGCCGGAAAGAAGCGGTGCGGGTTCTCGTTGAGGAAGGGCCTGAACGGATTCAGGAACTGATCGGGTGGGGAGCCAAATTCGATAAAGTCGGCGGCAAGTTCGCGTTTGCCAGGGAGGCTGCCCACAGTCGGAGTCGCATTCTGCGGGCGCGGGGGGATGCGACGGGGAACGAAATGGTGAGGGTGTTGATTGCCGAGGTGAATAGACAGGAGCGTATTCAGCGATTGGATCATCACTTTACCGTGGATCTCGTGGTTGAGGCTGGACGGTGCGGCGGAGCTGTTGTGCTGGATGAAGGGTCTGGTCGCCAGTTCATCCTTCCGGCTCGCGCGGTCGTATTGACCACTGGCGGGGCCGGGCAGATCTATGCGAGGACGACCAATCCTCCGAATGCCACTGGCGATGGGATGGCCATGGCACTGCGCGCTGGCGCTGTGCTTCAAGATATGGAGTTCGTTCAATTCCATCCGACGGCACTGTACTTGCCGTCGAGTCCGCCGTTCTTACTGTCAGAAGCGATGCGAGGGGAGGGTGCACAGCTGCGCAACAATAAAGGGGCGCTGTTCATGCAGCGCTACCACCCCATGGGGACTTTAGCACCGAGGGATATCGTCTCGCGGGCGATCTTGGCAGAGATGGCGGCGACCAAAGCCCGTCATGTCTATCTCGATGTGACCCATTTGGACCCAGAGTTTGTGAAGCGACGTTTCCCGACGATTTATGCGACCTGTCTTCGCTATGACATCGATATCACGGAGGAATGGATCCCTGTATCCCCCAGTGCACATTATATGATGGGAGGGGTCTGGACTGATCTGAACGGTGCGACATCGGTTCCAGGGCTCTTTGCCGCCGGGGAAGTGGCGTGCAGCGGTGTGCATGGAGCGAACCGTCTGGCGAGTAATTCCCTGCTTGAGGGATTAGTGTTTGGCTTGCGTGCGGCATCAGCAGCCGTGGCGTTTGCCGACCAACCAGGGCACTCCGCACTGTCGCCTCAGGAGGCCACTCTCCGAGCCGGCCAATTTGGCGTACTGGATGACGCGGAAAAGCTGAGAAGCTCACTTCGCCGAACGATGTGGGGACAGGTGGGCGTCATTCGTTCGGGCGAGTCACTCATCCGGGCCTGTGCTCAATTGTCGCGGTGGGCCCAACTCGTGACCCAGCCCTTTGCGAGCCGGGCAGCGCTGGAAGTGAAGAACATGGTGCAGGTGGCGCAATGTGTCGCGGAAGCGGCGCTGTGGCGGGAAAATAGTGTCGGGGCCCATTATCGGTCAGATTTTCCAGAGGCCAAGCGGGCCGGGTGGCAACTACATAGTCGCCTATCAAGCGGGGAGGCCGTTAGCGGGACGACAATTCAGAAATCCCGGGGTTTACTGTTGTCTCCGCGGGGGCGTATCGGCTGACCGGGCGTTTCATGATGACGCCGTCGCGGACAAGGAATGTGCGGTAGTATTGGAGGACTTTCCGGACGTATTGCCTGGTCTCATCGAATGGGGGAAGCGCTTGATAGCGGTCGACCGCATTCTCTCCGGCATTATAAGCTGCCAGGGCTAACGGTAAATTTCCATGGAAGCGATCGAGCAGCTGGCGTAAGTATTTGGCCCCTCCGCCCACATTATCATCTGGATCATACATATCCCGCACATCCAGGCGTATGGCTGTCTGCGGCATCAGTTGCATGAGGCCGATCGCGCCGGCGCGAGACACCGCCCGTGGATCGAAGTCGGATTCAGCTTTGATGACGGCTCGGATCAGCGCGGGATGGAGCTGCTGTTGTGAAGAGTGCCGACGAATGAGTGGCTCGAGTTCTTGCTCAGACAAGGTCGTATGGAACCGGCTAGATTCGATCTCGATTTTTTGATAGCGGGAGTCTGACGGGACATTCGTAAGGGAGATTGAGCCGTCGCGCCCGATATACTGATACATTTCTGCCATGGTTGTTGGAACGGAGAAGGCCAGCGAGCTGATTCCGGTGATCACCGTTGTTGCCAGGCCAATGGCTGCGTGCCGCCCGAAGGATGTCATTTTGAAAGAAAAGGTGTTGTGCATGGTTGCAACGATACCAGGCTACTCCAGGGAGTCAAGAAAATGCAGGTCTTGTGCCGTGATACCAGCCGTAAAGAGTGCAAAAAACACCTGAATTGGGGGGATGGCCGGGCTAGGGTTCTAAAAAACGCGTTCGGTTGGCCACAAAATGCCTATGGACCTGTTGGGTGAGAAGTCCCGGTTTTCCATTTCCGATCGGATGCCCGTCCACCACGGTGACCGGCACTACTTCCATACTTGTGTTGGTGATAAAACACTCGTCCGCCGTATGGATCGCTTCGACCCCGAAATATCCTTCGTCAACCGGGATCTGCGACTCTCGAGCAAGGCTGAGCACAATATCGCGCGTGATACCGTCCAGCAGGCCGCATGCGAGTGCCGGGGTACAGAGCCGGCCGGCTTGTACGAAGAAGAGATTGCTGACGGTGCATTCTGTCAGATGAGATTCCCAATTGAGTAGGATGGAGTCAAAGGCGCCAGCCGCGATCGCTTCCCGTTTGGCCTGAATGTTGTTTAGGAAATTAGTGGCTTTAATCTGAGGGTCAAGAGCGGTTGGAAGATTGCGCCTGGTCTTGGCGACAATCAAGCTTACGCCGTTTTGATAAGTCTGGGGCGAGGGTGGTGCAAGAGGTTTGGTCATGATCACGACGGTGGGAGTTGGGCATAAGGCCGGATCGAGCCCGATACCGCCGGCTCCTCGTGTGATCGTGATTCGGAGATAGGCATCGCTTCGATCATTGCCGACGTCATTCCTTGTCATCGCTTCGTGGAGGAGCCCCGGCCACTTCTGCTCGGGAATCGGGATGGTTAGGCCGATCCCGCCCGCAGACCGGCGAAGCCGATCCAGATGTTGGTCGCGCATAAAGATCCGGTTCCCGTAGGAGCGAATCGTCTCATAGACGCCATCGCCATAGAGAAAACCGTGGTCGAAAACAGAGACGACGGCCTCCTCTTCTTTTACGAACCGGTCATTGAGATAAATCAACATCGTTACATCTGCCGCAGTGCGCTAAAAAAAGCCCGCGCCTTCTGGAGCGTTTCTTCGTATTCCTTGGCCGGCTCGGAGTCAGCGACAATCCCGGCCCCGACCTGCAAGTATCCCTTCCCTCCACACCATACCAAAGTTCGAATGACAATATTGAGATCGAGGTTCCCGTTCCAGCCGATGTATCCAAAGGATCCGGTGTAGGGGCCACGCCGCACCGGTTCTAGCTCCTCAATAATCTCCATGCAGCGGATTTTGGGCACGCCAGTGATGGTGCCCCCGGGGAATAACGCTTGGATCAGATCGAGAAGCGTAGTGCCCGGTTTCAAGGCACCGCTGATATTAGACACGATGTGGTTGACGTGGGAGTACTGCTCAATACCCATGAATTCATCGACCTGCACGGTGCCGTATCGACAGACGCGACCCAGGTCGTTTCGTTCGAGATCGACGAGCATAAGGTGTTCGGCTCGCTCCTTCTCATTTGCGAGTAATTCGTCGATGAGGCGTTGATCATCGTGGGCATCAACCCCACGAGGCCTTGTTCCGGCGATCGGGCGCGTGTCCGCCCGGCTGTCATGAAGACGGATGAGCCGTTCGGGCGAAGCGCTGATCAGCGTGACTTCATCGAAGTGCACGAGCCCTGAGAAAGGCGATGGGTTAATGGCTTGCAGACGCCGGTAGAGTTCCTGCTCGTAGGGCAGTCGATCTACGTCATCGTCGTAAGTGCTAAGAGGTTCCAGAATGAATCGATGTGACAGATTGGCCTGGTAGATGTCTCCTGCCGCAATATACTCCTGGCAGCGCCGGACTCGTTGAAAATAGGCGTCCCGCGTCTGGTCCGGATGAAAGGCTATTTGATCGAGGGAGGGAAGGGCGGTGAGGGGGGGTAGTTTTCTGTTCAGCCTGGCTTCCCACTCGGCCAACCGGTCCAAGCCTTCATGATAGAGCTTCTCCCGCGGTTCTCCCAAAAACCGTTCTACGGGCGGGCAAAAAATAATCTGCACGCGGTCGGTCTGATGATCGACCGTGGTGACGAGGTCATACAGACCGAATTGCAGATGAGGGAGCGGCAGATCGTCCTTGGCGATGGACGGAAGCATTTCGTATTCGCGCACAAGATCGTAGCTGAGGTAGCCGACGGCGCCGCCAAAAAAATGAGGCAGACCCGGAGGTGGCTCGACCCGCGGGCCGGCGAATAGTCGGCAGAGGTTTCCGAGAGAATCTTCCGATGAACACTCGCATCCATCGTGGGTTCGAGAAGCCGCCTGCCCATGTCGCCCAGTCAGCACTGAGAAGGGGCTACTTCCCAGATATGAGTAGCGGCTCCCGCCGGCTGACCCCTTTCCGCTTTCGAGTAAGAATGAAGGCTGACAGGGAGACGCAATAGTGCGGTACAGCTCAAAGGGTGTCCTCCCGTGCCCATCCATCGTGAGGATCAAGGGCTGTGGAGCACCGTGTAAGAATGACGGTTGGGAGAAACGAGTCATGGGTGAACGTATATCGCTCTTGGCTTACGCGCCTTGCACTATACCCGACTGTATCTGCTGTGTCACAGTGCAGGGCCAGCTTGACAACATTAGTGCGATTCTGCTTGAATTGCGCGCCCGCCATCGGCAGAGTCCTTGCGTTCCAGGCTGCATTGGTCTCTCCTCAGTGGGTACGATATGCCTTCTTCACAAGACCCATTGTATGCGGGGCTTGGCCAAGCGATCAGGATTGCATCAGATCTACTCGCTGCGCTGATTGTCGGAGGAGGGCTGGGATGGCTGTGTGACACATACTTCTTTGGTTCCACCCCCTGGGGGATGGTCGGAGGCCTGGTGTTGGGCGTTGTAACTGGGATCAGGAACGCATACCGGTCGGCGCAACGGTGGCCGAAGACATAACGCCGTTCACAATAGAGAGAGTACGAAATCGCCATGGAAGAAAGTCCGCTTCATACATTCGAACTTCACAATTGGATCCCGATCTCGCTTGGCGGATTGGATATTTCTATCAATAAGGCCGTTGTCATGATGTGGGTTGTCGTTTCCCTAGTGACGGTGCTTATGGTGATGGCAGGATCGGCGCGCAAGCTGGTGCCCGGCAAGTTGCAGAGCATAGCGGAAATGATGGTGGATTTCATTCGAGCCATCATCATGGATACGATAGGCAAAGAGGGGATGCGATTTTTCCCCTTTATCGCCACACTGTTTCTCTTTATTCTCTTTTGCAATCTTATCGGGTTGATCCCCGGCAGCTATACAGTAACAAGCCAGATTATCGTGACGGCCGTGTTCGCCTGCGTCGTGTATGGGCTCAGCTTAGTCATAGGATTTTATTTACACGGGGTGAAGTTCCTGGGCATTCTCATTCCACCTGGTACGCCCGGGTGGCTCGTGCCATTGATGATACCGATCGAATTGATGAGTCAGTTGGCACGGCCCATTTCACTGGCTGTCCGGTTGTTCGCGAACATGACGGCGGGCCACGTGCTTCTTGGGGTCATGTTCGGTTTGGCGATCAGTGGCGGATTGTTGATCGGGTGGTTGCCCTTTGCCTTCACGGTGGCGCTCAATGTATTGGAAGTGGGCATCGCGTGCATTCAAGCCTATATTTTTACCATATTGACCTGCGTCTACTTAGGGGACGCATTTCATTTACATGGCCATGATGAGCACGCGCACTGATAGGCTGCTGGAAAAGACCGTCCAGCAGCGTTCTCCGTCGCGCCCACTCTTCGACGTACTCAAATCCTACGGTTTTTTAGGGTGTCGCTCTTTGCGGTCTTGCGGGGGACATTTTGAGCGGTCTGTTCGGGGCTGTATTGAGTTTTCATTAAAGGAGGATTGACAAACAATGGATTCAGCAGCAGCAGGGTTGATAGGTATGGGGTGTGCCGCGGCAGGGTTTGCCGGAGCCGGTGTAGGGATCGGCTACATCTTCGGGAAGATGATTGAAGTGGTGGGGCGCCAGCCGGAAGCAGAAGGCCGCGTCACAAAGTATATGTGGATCGGGTTCGCGCTGGTGGAAGCCATCGCGCTGTACGGCCTGGTCATTGCGTTCATTATCATGGGCTTTCGCAAATAGGAGCAGGCTTAGGTCTAGTCAAGGCGGAGGGAAGCATCTCCCCCTCAGTCTCAACCTCGGCCTTTCTGATGTGAACTATGCCGCAGTTTGAATCTGACTTTTTTTCTTCCCTGATTTTTTGGGAAATCCTATCGTTCGCAATTCTCTTCTTCGTCCTCTATAAGTATGCATTTCCCGGCATCTTGAGTGCACTGGAGGAACGAGAAAAGAAAATTAAGGACAGCCTCGATGAAGCCGAACGTCACCGGTCAGAGGCCGAACAGAAACTTAAGGAGTACGAGGCCAAGCTGAACACGGCTGCTAAAGAAGCGGAAGGCATTCTCGCTGCTGCCAAGGAACGCGCACAGCGGCTTATGGAGGAGAATGAGCAGCGGCTGATGAGCGAGGCGGAGCGGATCAGAGGTGATGCGACGCGTGAAATCGATCAAGAGCGTCGCAAGGCGATTCAGGATATTCGGGCTCAAACGACCGATATGGCACTGATGGTGGCAGAGAAAGTCGTGCAGCGAAGTCTGAATGAGGCGGACCACCGGAAATTTGCAGATGAGGCGCTGGAGGCGTTGTCAAAATCCTACCAACGATAATTTCTAAACCGGGCGGGGTCATCCAAGGCTGATCCCGCCCGGCCTGTACCCTTCTAAATCCACACAGACGAAGCGAAATCCGGTCATGCGGAGGCGGGCACTGATGTGCGCGCGCAGGTCGGGCTGATTCAGCCGAGAAAACTCCTCCGCTCCAACCTCGATTCGCGCCACGTCTCCGTGCTCCCGAACACGCACATGGCGAAACCCCTCAGCCTGCAGAATGTCTTCAGCCTGCTCTACGCGACGGAGACTGTCGATCGTGATCGGTGTGCCGCGAGGAATTCTGGAAGAAAGGCAGGCGGCTGCCGGCTTATCCCAATTTGAGAGGCCCAAGGCCTGGGCGAGTGCTCGCACATCGGGCTTCGAGAGAGAGGCTTCGACCAGCGGGCTTCGAACGCCCCACTCGCGTGCTGCTTTGATGCCCGGTCGATCGTCCCCAAGATCGTCAAGATTCGTCCCGTCCACAATCCATCGGCTTGCGCGCGGTTCGCGCAGTCCGTTCAGTAATTGATAGAGATCGGTCTTGCAATGGAAGCAGCGGGTTGCATCGTTCTGGACGAAAGCTGGAACGTCGAGTTGGTCGGTGTGGACGAGTTCATGCCGTGCGCCGATCTCCGAAGCTACTTGCCGTGCGCCGTCAAGCTCGATCTTGGGAAACGTCGGTGAGACAGCAGTGACAGCCAGTGCACGTTCACCAAGTTGTTCATGGGCGATTTTCAGGACGACTGTGCTGTCGATTCCTCCGGAGAAGGCGACGAGCACGGACTGCATGTCCGAAATCATCCGGCGGAGGGTATTGAGTTTATCTTGGAGGGATTCGGTCAACATAAATGCCTGTTATGGAGTTGTGACACAGTGCCTAGCGCTTGACCTTTGCTTTGGCGGTGTTGCCCACCACTACTAAGGCATATCGCTTGGGGTCCAGATATTGTTTGGCAACGCGCTGCACGTCTTCCTTCGTGACGCGGTCGATCCATTTTGCGTACTCCGAAAAGTATTCGAATCCAAGGCCGTAGAACTCCACTTGGGCGAGCACGTTCGCAAGTTTCGCCGTGGAGTCGAATCGTAACGGGAAGCTGCCAATCAAGAACGATTTGGCCTCGGCCAACTCCTGGTCGGACACGGGGGCGTCACGAATGGATTTGATTTCGGACAGGACGCCGGCAATGGCTTGATTCGTCGTCTCCGTCTTGGTTTGGAGATTAACCCAGAATGAACCGGGCATCAGCCGGGCATCGAAGTGGCTCATGATTCCATAAGCCAATCCCTGCTTGTCACGAATAGAATCCATCAATCGGGAAGAAAACCCGCCAGCCCCCAGGATGTAATTCATCACCGTGACTGCATAAAAATCCGGGTGTGTGCGCGGGATGCCCGCATGACCAAGTACAATGGTGGATTGTGTGAGATCTTTCTCAATGAGTTGGACTGTTCTTCGTTCGACCGGAACGGGATTTTTCAAGTTCCGTGCCGCCACGGTCCCTTTTTTCCAGGCTCCAAAATTGGTCTGTGTCAGTGCAGTTGCTTGCTCGAGCGTCATATCGCCGACAATGGTCAAGATGATCTGGGAAGGGGAATATTCCCGTCCATAGAAGGCCTGCACATCGGCCAGGGTGATCTTATGGAGCGTCTCCTCTGTTCCATTGACAGGCCAGCGGTAGGGGTGCCCGTGGAAGACAAGTTGGTTGAACGCTTTCATGGCAATATGGCCGGGGTCGTCACTATCGCTCGCCATCTCGCCCAGGATTTGAGTGCGAATCCGTTCAAATTCCTGCTTAGAGAACGCGGGGCGTTGCAGCATGTCCGCGAGCAGGGTAAAGCCAAGCTCGATGTCTTTCTTGAGTACACGGGCGGAGGCAGTGGTGAAGTCCTCCGAAGCCTTGGCTTCCAGGGCCCCGCCGACGAAATCGATTTGTTCCGCCAGCTGTCTTGACGTGCGCGTGGTCGTTCCTTCGTCCAGGAGACTGGCAACGAGGTTTGCGAGTCCTGCTTTGTCGGGAGGATCTTGGGCAGAGCCGGTTTTGATCAGCGCGTGGATCTCAACGATGGGGAGAAAATGTTGCTCGAGGACGATCACCGTGATGCCGTTGGCGGTCACAAATTTGGTCGGTGCGATTTCAGCCGCGATGCCGGGACGGCTTCCCAGGAGGAAGGCGCAGAGCCCCATTACGAGAACCAGGATTGCCTGTCTTCGTGGGGAGATAGGAGATTGTCTCGTTGGTGACATGATTAAGGCCCGCCCAGGTGCGCGGCGGCGGGCGCCTCAGGTTGTTTAGAAAGTAGCGGAATCAATATCCCGACGGTCCGATTGTCCTCCGTCAAGTATTGGCGGGCGACACGCTGAATGTCCTTGGCCGTCACGGCCCTGATCCGTTCGACAAACTGGTCGATTTTCCGCCACCCGGCTCCGACGGATTCAGCCTGTCCGAGCAACATCGCATGCCGGAAGTTGGAGTCCTGTTCGAAGACATGGGTCGCTTCAACCTGGTTTTTCGCGCGCTGAAGTTCTTGCTCTGTTGGTGGGTCGGTCTGGAGGCGCTTGATTTCTCGATGAATGGCTTCCTCGACCACTTCCGGCTTCTGGCCTGGACTCACAAGAGCATAGAAGTAAAAAAGCCCAGGGTCGGTCTGCAGCAAGCTGTACTCTGCTCCGACTGCCAGTGATGACTTTTGCTCGTACACGAGGTTCTGGTAGAGGCGCGAACTTTTCCCATGCGACAGAATCGAGTCCAAAATGTCGAGAGCGTAGGAGTCTTCGCTCGTAAAATTTGGCACGCGATAGCCCATTATGACGACGGACACTTGAGCATCCCGCTTCAGGAGGAAGCGGCGCTCGCCTTTTTGGTCCGGTTCCATAGTGGTAATCGGCTTGGGCTCCGGTCCTCGAGGAATCGGTTCAAACAGCTGTTTAATTGTAGGGAGCAAACTATCAGCTTTGATGTCTCCTACCACGATGAGAGTCGCGTTGTTGGGTGAGTAATAGGTGTCGTAGTGCCGTTGCAGGTCATCCAGGGTCATGGCATCCAGGTCACTGAACCAGCCGATCACCGGCCAATGGTAAGGATGGCTGAGGTAAGCCTGGGCAAAGAGCGCCTCGACGAGCGCGCCCTGCGGATCGTCTTCTGTGCGCAGCCGGCGCTCCTCCTTCACAACCTCTCGCTCCGTCGTGAGTTCATTCCTGTCGAGCAGGAGACCCTGCATACGATCAGCCTCAAGCTCCAAGGCCAGCTCGACGCGGTCGGCTGCGAGGTTCTCGAAGTAGGCGGTGAAATCCTGGCTCGTGAAGGCGTTGTCCATGCCGCCATTCTTGCGAATCAGACGGGAGAAGGTTCCTTTGGGATACTTCGCGGTGCCCTTGAACATCATATGTTCAAGCATGTGGGATAGGCCAGCACGACCCATGACCTCATTGCGCGAGCCGACTTTATACCAGACCTGAACGGTGGCAACAGGTGCCTTGGGAACTTCGGCTAACAAGACTTTCATCCCATTGGAGAGGATGTACTCATGGGGTTCTATTGCGACGACAGGCGATGCAAACGCGAGGACAAGAGCGCTCGCGGCAATCATCCACGATACTTGCATGAGGTATCGAGAATTCAGCTGGGTCATGGTTGGGCGGTGGGCACACTGCATGCTAGCAACGCGCTTCGATTTGTGTCAAGGCACGCCCTGCGTAACTGGGTGAGAGATTGCCTAATTGGCCGCAGGCGCCGAGGACATCGCGTCCACGGCTTCTACGGACAAACACATCGAGGCCTTTCTGTCGTACAATGGCTTGAAAGGCTAGAATGTCACATTCCGATGGGCGACGGAAGGGACTTCCGGGAAATTCATTGAAGGGGATCAGATTGATTTTACACCTGATCCCTCGGACAAGCTTGGTAAGCCGGCGGGCATCGTCTGGTTGATCGTTCACTCCGGCCAGTAGCACGTACTCGAAGGTGAGTCGTCTGGTTGGTGGCAAGGGGTAACGACGGCAAGCGGAGAGCAATGTCCTGAGCGAAGCAATGCCATTCACGGCCGGCATCAGGCTGGCGCGCTGGTCGTCTGTCGTCGCATTCAGCGAGATGGCCACATTGACGCCGAGCGGAGCAACATCTTTCAATCGTGCCGCCAGGCCGGCAGTCGATACCGTGATGCGTCTCGGCGACCATCCGAGCCCCCACGACTTATTCGTGAGTCGACGAATCGCTTCTGTCAAAGCATCCATGTTGGCTAGGGGCTCGCCCATTCCCATAAAGACGATGTTGGTAATCCGTTCGCCGGACTCAAGGCGATCTTGGGCTGTGAGCACCTGTTCCATAATTTCATGCGGCTTCAAGTTCCGTTTCAACCCCATTGTGCCCGTCAGGCAGAATCCGCAGTCTAGGGTACAGCCAACTTGTGTCGATACACAGAGGGTTAGGCGTTCTTCTTCGGGAATCAGTACCGTTTCGACGGTGAGTCCATCGTTGAGGGTGAGTACCAATTTTCTCGTGTGATCGATCGAGCAGTAAACCCTGCAGTCTGTCGCACGCGGAATCGTTGCCACGGAAGCCAGCGCGGTTCTTTCCCCTTGGCCAAGGTCCGTCATCTGGTATATGTCGTTGGCTCGACGTTGATACAACCAGCGTAAAATCTGACCGGCTCGGTAGCGAGGCCATGCAAATTGCTGGACGAGCCGGTTCATCCCCTCTTCATCAAGGGCTAGAAGGTTCGTGGAAGGTATGCCTGTTGGGCAGGCAGCTGTTTCGTGCCGCATCTGGCTAGCCTATCACAGGCTCAAAAAGTGGAACAAGGCGTGAACTCACACAGCTTTGCTGGCAACAGGTGAGACACACTGTTATATATGATACAGACCAGGAGGGAGACGACGGTGCGCAATTACCGGCATCAACCGGCCATACGAAATCTGTTCTTGGCCACGTCCATTGGTCTCTGTGGGTTTACCCTGCTCTCCGACCAATCGGGCGCCGGTCCTTCTGCTCCATCGATATCGAGCGACAGCGAGGCTTGTGAGAGAGTGGAAGACTGTTTCCAGGCTGCTGCGCTGCCGAAGGAGCGGCTTGGCAAGTCGCTCAATAAAGAACAAGTCTTGTCGCTCAAGCTGAGCCGGTTGCAGCGGCTGATGGAGCGATTCCCTGCCACACTCTGGGCCAAACGTGCGGGATTGCTGTCCGGAGTATTGCTCATTGAACGAAACCCTGCCGTAGCCATTCAATTTCTTCGTGCCTCTCAGCGGGACTTTCCAGCCTTGGATGATTATGCCCGATTATGGATGGGAGAGGCATTGTTGAACCTTGGAGATGCCAAGCAGGCGGCGAACATGTTCGAAAGCATTCCGCTGGCTGTGCCCGACTCGTATCTGCTGGCCAAGGCCGCCTATCGGGCAGGGGAGGCATGGTATCAAGTGCCCAGTTGTCCGGAGGCGACGACATGGCTTGTAAGAGCAGTGGAAATGGATGATAAGGATCCAGGCGCTTCCCAGGCGCTGCTTCGGCGAGGCACCTGCCAGCTGAGAGATAACAAGCTCCAGGAAGGTCGCGAGACTTTGATGCAGCTTTGGGTTCGGTTTCCATACAGTGCCGAAGCGAAAGAAGCGGAAGCGCTACTAGTCTCAAATCTTGGTGGCGAGCCTTGGGTGGTTCAATCAACCGAGCGGTTTGCTCGGGCGCAGGCATATCTTGGGCAGTCCTTTCATCCCGAGGCGATCGACGAGCTCAGAAAGTTTCTTGTCGCTGATCCGCAATCGCCTCGACGCGCCGAAGCAAAGCTGAAGCTCGGCATCGCGCAGGTCCGGCTGAAGCAGTATGACCAAGCTCGAGAGACGTTCCGTGGGCTGATTAAAGAAGGAGGAGTTGGGTCCTATGAAGCGTGGGTCTGGCTCGCTCGTGTCTATCTGCGGCAAGGACAGGGGGACAGGTTGTTGGATCTTGCCAATTTGCTGCCGACAGCGTCGCTCTCCGCGGAGCAGAAGGGCCAGATTACCTTGTTCGCCGGGATGTGGCTGGAAGATCAGGGTCGCTTTGAGGACGCGGTTGTGCGTTATCGGCAGGTAGCGAAGGTCGGAGAGCCCGCGTCCCAGCGAGCTGAGGCACGGTGGCACGTGGGTTGGGTGTATTACCGTATGGCGCGTTATCGCGAAGCGGGTGAGGAGCTGCGTGTGCTCGCTGATCAGCACGACAATGATTATGAGCCGCAGGCTCTGTATTGGATGGCGCGTGCGGCCGAATTGAGCCAGCAGTCTCACGCTCGCGATGTGTATGTGCAGCTGTGCCAACGACACGTTTATACCTACTACTGTCAGCTGGCACGTGAACGGATCAATCTCCCGCTGTCAGAGTCCCTTGCATCAGACCCTGTTTCTGCGACCGTCGCGGCGAGTGGTGGTTCGGCTGTGAATGGGGAAACCACGCGCACAGCCTCTGCGCGAGCGGAAATCGAGCAACAATCGGCCTACCGTCGCGCCATTGAGCTCAAAATACTGGGGTTGGAATCGGATGCTGCCCGAGAATTAGTGGGGTTGACCGATCGCTATAGCAGAAGCCCAGAGGTCCTCATGGCACTTGCGACAATGCTGAACGAGGTGGGTGCCTACCATCAAGCGCTCCGACTCGCGCGGGCGAGGTTCCGTGATAAATTAGAGCGAACCGGCGGTGTCGCTGATCCATCGCTCTGGAAGGTGGCCTATCCGACAGGTCTCCTTCCCACGATCAAGGGCCAGGGTGTGAGTGGTGTCGACCCCTATCTGGTGGCGGCGATCATTAGAGAGGAGAGTCAGTATGATTGGCGGGCCGTGTCGCGGGTCGGTGCGATTGGCCTGATGCAGGTGATGCCGGGGACCGCAAGTACTGTCGCGCAGCGACTTGGGTTTCCCGCGGTCGGACGGGATGACCTTTTCGATCAAGAGACCAATATTCGGATCGGTGTCTACTACGTCGAGCAGTTGCTCCAACAATTTTCCGGGAATGTTACTTACGCGATTGCCTCGTACAATGCAGGGCCGATTGCGGTCGAGAGTTGGATTGCGCTGCATCGTGGTCGA
The DNA here is from genome assembly GCA_013388555.1 of Nitrospirota bacterium. Taxonomy (GTDB): domain Bacteria; phylum Nitrospirota; class Nitrospiria; order Nitrospirales; family Nitrospiraceae; genus Palsa-1315. Next base: position 29,590 of record JACAFD010000031.1, read on the forward strand.
AGCCAGGATGAGTTCGTCGAATTGATCCCGTATCAGGAGACGCGTCAGTATGTGAAGCGCGTGTTGCGAAGCTATCGAGAATACACGCGGCTAGACAAGGTCTCATGACGGCTATTTCTTGACAAGATCTAGACAACTTTCTATAGTACGCCACAACCTGTAGTGGCTTTTTAGAGAGGGCACAGAGGAGTATGGCCTTGGATCGACTGGACGCGCTCGAAAATCGGATTAGAGATCTCGTTAAACTGGTTCAAGAATTGAAGAGAAAGAACGCATCGGTTGAAGAAGAGCTAAAGGTTGCCCGACAACGACTTGCGGAGAAGGATGATTCCAATCGACGGTGGGAGCAAGAGCGTGTCGATATAAAATTTCGCATAGAAAAAGTTCTCAGCGACATCGAGGTGTTGGAGTGTTTTGAAGAACGTAAGGAGGTGGCTCTTGACTAAGACAATCGACGTGGAAATTTATGGACAACGATACGCGATTCGTGGCGACGCGGATGAGGGCGATATCCGGCGTCTCGCCAGCTTTGTCGATGGCCAGATGCGGCATCTCGCGGAAGGGATGAATACGACGACTCCCTCAAAACTTGCCGTGCTGACGGCCCTCAATTTGGCTCATCAGTTGTTTGAGCTTGAACGGAAACGTGCTCAAGGTGAAGCGGATGTCGAGCGGCGCATGACGTCACTCATGGAATCGATCGAGGAGCAGGTACCGACGTCACTCTTTCGCTAAATTAGCCTTGCAAAGGGTGCGCCCCTTTGTTATCGTGAGGTTGATGTATAAGGACGTAGTGGATTCTAGGATAAGGGTATGATCAGGTCATGCTTGAACCGGTTCAGTCTAATGGGGATTTGATACTGATATCGCGGAATGGATGTGGAATCTTGATGTTGGCGAAATTGAGGCGACTTGAATGTGCACAGGGGTTCGTCCACCTCATATATAATCTCTTGGAGAAATTGGTTAAGGTCATCGAATTTATGCTGCCGTCAAGGAATGTGGTCTACCCTAACGGTCAGCAACTGCTTCCGGTTCGCGCAATGACTCCTCTCACACAGATGAGAGCGAGCCGACGCAGATGGAGTTCGAGAGATCTATCCCGCACAGGACGTACTCGATATCTCAATCCGTCAAGCCATACATCCCCGCGGAGTCCGTTCTCGCAGTAAGCCCCTAGACCGCGTTTCTGGCCATCCTCTTCTTCCTCTTTATCGAGAGACACTGCGCTCCCTTCTTATTCCGGGCCGTCGACTAACCTTGTCTCAAGACGAGGCTGAGAAGCAAGATTCTTCTCGCCTCGCGACTGTAAGGGGGTGAGCCCAATTTTGAACTCGATTATGACTTATCTATTGGCAGGACTCGTTGGAGGGTTGCTTGGAATTGGGATCTTTGAGCTGATCCGCCGCTCTTTGGGTGCCACACAGAAGGCCAAGGAAGGGGAACAGGCACGCCAGGCTGTACAGAACGCCCAGCGCGAGGCTGATAACATTGTCAAAGAAGCCAAGCTGGAGGCGAAAGACCTCGTGCTGCAGTCGAAAGCGGAGATCGAGAAGGAGCAGAAGGCCAAAATGGCCGAAGTTGCCGTTGCGGAAAAACGTCTGGTGCAGCGGGATGAGGCCCTAGAGAAGCGGATCAGTCTGGTAGACAAGCGGGAGAGTGAGGTTCAGAAGCGGGATCTAGAGTTGGTGAAGCGGGAAGAGAAGCTGTCGGCTAAGGAGGCGGCCTGTACTCGAGTGGAGAAAGAACATCGTGAGGCGCTAGAACGTGTTGCGGGAATGACGTCGGACGAGGCAAAGAAGCAACTCATCCAGGAAATGGAAAGCCAGGCACGGCTCGAAGCCGTTGGGCATGCCAAGCGGACTTTAGAAGAAGCGCGGGAGAATGCAGAACGGGAAGCGCGCGAGATCATTACCTCCTCGATTCAGCGGGTGGTACGTGATTATGTGTCCGAGTCCACGATATCTGTCGTGCCGATTCCGAATGACGCGATGAAGGGGCGAATTATAGGGCGGGAGGGGCGCAACATCCGTGCGATCGAAGCCGCAACCGGGATCGATCTGATTATCGATGAAACGCCCGAAGCGGTCATCGTGTCCGGGTTCGATCCGCTGCGTCGGGAGATCGCCAAGGTCTCGCTCGAACGGTTGATGCAAGACGGGCGGATCCATCCGACGCGGATCGAGGAGATCGTCGAGAAAGTCAAAGTCGATATCGATAAACTCATGTATGAAGAGGCCGAGAAAATCATCTTTGAGTTGGGACTCTCGGATTTTCATCCGGAGTTGATCAAGGTACTTGGCAGACTCAAATATCGGACCAGCTATGGGCAAAACAATCTCTATCATTCGCGTGAAGCCGCATACATTTGCGGCATTATGGCTTCGGAGCTTGGTCTTGATGTGAAGTTGGCGAGACGGGGTGCGCTGCTGCATGATATCGGGAAAGCCGTCAGTCATGAAGAAGAAGGTCCGCATGCGATGCTGGGCGCTGAGATTGCCAAGAAGTACAACGAAAGCGAAAAAATTGTGAATGCGATTGCGGGGCACCACGAGCAGGTAGAGCCGATCTGCCCGGAATCAGTTTTAGTGGCTGCGGCCGAGGCGTTGTCTGCGGCTAGGCCCGGGGCGAGACGGGAAGCCTTGGAGACCTATGTGAAGCGGCTGGAGAAGCTGGAGTCGCTTGCGACGACCATCAAGGGAGTGCAGAAGGCCTACGCCATTCAAGCGGGCCGAGAAATACGTGTCATCGTTCGACAGGAAGACATTACCGATGCCGAGTCGTTCCAACTATCTCGAGATCTGGCAAAGAAGATTGAGCAGGAACTGACCTATCCTGGTACCATCCGAGTGACTGTGATCCGAGAAAGCCGGTATGTGGAGTATGCCAAGTGAAGGTCCTCTTCATTGGCGATATTTTTGGAGAGCCTGGGCGTCGAGCGCTGGCCAGAGCCGTCCCCAGGCTGGTGGCTCAGCGGCAAATCGACATCGTGATCGGAAATGGAGAAAATGCGGCTGGCGGATTTGGCATTACGCCGGAGTTGGCAGAAGAGTTGTTCGATCTCGGCCTCGCGGTTATTACGACAGGAAATCATGCCTGGGATAAGAAAGAAATACTGGACTACTTTCCCCGTGAACCACGTCTACTTCGGCCGGCTAACTATCCCGATGGTGTGCCGGGTTATGGGAGTGTGGTAGTTGAGTCGGCCAGTGGAGAACAACTTGGTGTCCTGCAGCTGATGGGACGAGCCTACATGCCGACTTTGGACTGTCCGTTCCAGGTGGCTAAAAAAGAAATGGCTGCTCTGAAGAAACGAACGGCTGCCGTGATTGTTGACATGCATGCGGAAGCGACATCAGAAAAGATGGCGATGGGGCACTACCTGGACGGAGAGGCCGTGGCTGTGGTTGGTACCCATACGCATGTGCAAACGGCCGACGATCAGATTCTACCCAAGGGAACCGCGTATGTGACGGATATCGGAATGACCGGTCCGCTCCATTCCGTGATCGGGGTGAAGAAAGAGTTGGCGATCGAAAAGTTCCTGACCGGGATGCCACGGCGCTTTGAAGTGGCCTCTGGTCCTTCGGTCTTCTGTGCAGTGCTGATCGAACTAGATGCGCGACTTGGCAAGGCACTCACGATTGAACGAGTTCGCATCATCGATTAAAGGAGACTCACCACGAGTTCTCTTGGTTTTCCGGCATCCCTCTCTCAGTCCGCCCATCCGGAACGGATTTTAACGGTTTCGGAGTTGACGGGTCTGCTTCGCGCCTCAATCGAAGAACAATTCTCCGACATCTGGTTAGAAGGCGAGCTCTCCAATATCCGCACTCCTGGATCGGGACACATCTATTGCACTCTCAAGGACAAGATGAGTCAAATTCGCGCGGTGCTGTTCCGATCGAGCGCAAATCGACTGCGTTTTGGCTTGCAAGAAGGGCTGCACGTTATCGTACGTGGGCGACTCTCGGTCTACGAACCACGCGGAGAGTACCAGATCGTGCTCGACATGATGGAGCCGAAGGGAATCGGCGCGCTGCAGCTGGCATTTGAACAGTTGAAAGAACGCCTGGCGGCGGAGGGGCTATTCGATCAGGATAGAAAAAAGTCGATTCCTCCATTTCCTCGAACGGTTGGCGTCGTCACATCACTGACAGGGGCAGCTATTCGGGATTTCCTGGCTGTCCTTAGGCGGCGCTGGCCGACGCTCCACATTGTTATTGCCCCGGTTCAAGTCCAGGGGGAAAATGCAGGACGGCAAATTGCGGAAGCGCTGACCGCCTTGAACGGGCTGGGTTCCGTGGATGTCATTATTGTTGGGCGAGGCGGAGGATCGTTGGAAGACCTCTGGAGTTTCAACGAGGAGATCGTGGTACGTGCCATTGCGGCCTCCCATGTCCCTGTGGTGTCGGCTGTCGGACATGAAATCGATGTGACACTTGCCGATTTTGTCGCCGATCTCCGAGCGCCGACGCCATCGGCTGCAGCGGAGGCTGTGGTTCCGGTGTTGGCTGAAATCGTGGGACGATTGAGGGAGCTGAAAGTCCGTATGGAACAGGTGATGTACCGGCATTGTTCCTCTGAGAGACAACGGCTTGATGCCGGCATTCGAGGGCTCAAGGATGTAAGGTTCCGTCTCCAGGAGGCAGCACAACAGGCAGATGACTTGATGGATTGCTTGCACAAGATAGCACAAAAGCTGCTCATGGTCAGGCGTGAACAGATCTACCAGGCGCAGCGCGATCTATCCGGTCTCAATCCCATTCTCGTGATCAAGCAAGGCTTGGTGAGAATCCCGCAACTTTCAAGGCGTCTTGAGGGACAGATGGGTGGGATAATGGGACAACATCGTCACCGGGTCCGTGCGACGTTGGCGCAAATCAATACGTTAAGTCCCTTGGCGATTCTTGGGCGTGGCTACAGTATTCTTCAGACGGTTTCGACCGGTCAAATTCTCCATCGAGCGAGTGATGTGGAGACGGGGCAGGAGTTGGAAGCTCAATTGGCAAGGGGGCGTCTGAGTTGCGTGGTCACGCGCGTGTTGGACGATTCCCCAGTTTGAAATAGGGATGTGGTTGAGTATAATAGGTCTCCACCCACTTGATGATACCGAGGTATGATGTGGCAGCGGTGAAATTTGAAACAGCGATGGCGCGGCTGGAAGCCATTGTTGGTGAGCTTGAAAAAAGCGACCTTCCTCTAGATGAATCGCTTAAGATCTTTGAGGAGGGTATTCGCCTCTCGAAAAGCTGTCTCAAGATTTTAGAAGAAGCGGAGCATAAAGTAGAAGTGCTGGTGCAAGACAAAAATGGCAAGAAACGAATCCACGCATACTCTTCAGGCGAAGAAGCCGATGAACCGTCCTCCTAGTCTCCTCCAATGCCGGCTTCTTTCTCCGGCCATGCTCCGATGAGTGGTTTCCCCAGTCGCTATGGCATCTCCCCCGCGTGATCACAAGGAAAGGTTGGATTGTGTGCTTGTGTCTCAGGGACTGGTAGCCAGTCGGGAAGCCGCGGCCAGAAGGGTCTTAGCGGGGGGAGTTTCGGTCGATGGGATCATGGTGGATAAACCTGCGAAATTGGTGTTGCCGGATGCGCGGATTGAAATCGTGCGGCCCGCGTCTTTTGTCAGTCGATCAGGCGAGAAATTAGCTGCGGCCCTTGAGGCCTTTCATATTGACCCGAAAGGGGCAATCTGTGTGGACGTCGGGTGTTCAACCGGCGGGTTCACCGACTGTTTGTTGCAGAGAGGGGCCATCCGCATCTATGCGATCGATGTGGGGTATGGACAATTTGAGTGGAGGCTTCGGCAGGATTCGCGTGTTGTCTTGCTCGAGCGGACCAACATCCGGTATGTTGACCGTGGTTTGGTTCCTGAACCGATTGACCTGGCGGTTATCGATGTTTCTTTTATTTCTCTGACGCTGGTATTGCCCGCGGTCATTCACCTGCTCAACAGCACTGCAATAATCGTGGCGTTAGTGAAGCCGCAGTTTGAAGTCGGTAAGGGTCAGGTGGGACGGGGGGGGATTGTGCGAGATGATGCGCAGCGCGAGGCGGTGACTGCGAAGATCATTGACTGCGCTGCTCATTTGGGGCTCACGCTTAAAGGCGTGCTCGATTCTCCCGTAATAGGGCGAAAAGGGAATCGGGAGATTCTTGTTGGTTTTGTTCGAGAAGTAACAGCCTGATTGGGTCGGCGGTGGACAGATGATGGAATGGGTTCAGCGGCGATGGGGGCATGCATGAAGGTGCTCGTGACTGGAGGTGCCGGTTTCATCGGGTCGCATTTGGTCGATCGTCTGGTACAGGAAGGACATGAGGTTGTTGTGGTGGACAATCTGTCCACGGGGAAGCGGCGCAACCTCAATCGCGCTGCTCGTTTCTGCAAGCTGGATATTCAGAGCTGGCGACTTGAACGAGTGTTTCGCAACGAACGGCCCAACATTGTGATGCATCTTGCTGCACAGATGGATGTCCGCAAGTCTGTGGAAGATCCAATCTTCGATGCACAGATAAATGTCCTTGGGATGCTGAACGTGCTGCAGCAAGCAGTGAGGCATGGAGTGCGTAAGGTTGTGTTCTCTTCTTCCGGCGGTGCCATCTACGGCGAGCAGGAGATCTATCCTGCCCCCGAGTCCCATATCACGCGGCCTCTGTCGCCTTACGGCGTCAGCAAACTGTGCGGGGAGCAATATCTATCGTATTATCAACGCGTGAGCGGGCTTCAAATGGTGAACCTGCGCTATTCCAATGTCTATGGCCCACGTCAGGATCCTGACGGAGAGGCTGGTGTGGTCGCGATCTTCATTCAGAAGCTACTGAATAACGAGCAAGCGATCATCAATGGGACTGGACGCCAAACGAGAGATTTCATCTATGTCGAAGATGTCGTCGAGGCAAATCTTGCTGTGATGGGTCAGGAAGTACAAGGGACATATAATGTTGGAACGGGAGAGGAAACCTCAATCAACGATTTGTTGAGGATCTTAATCTCTCATACAAACTCGACATGCAAGGAGGTTCATGGGCCAGCCATGAGTGGTGAACAGGCGCGGAGTGTGATTGATTCAAGCAAGCTCCGTCAAGAGTTGTCCTGGGAGCCCAAAATCGAATTGAGAGATGGGCTCAAACGTACCGTCGAGTATTTCCGCGAGCGCATGAGTTAGAATCGACTACGCCATGTAGAGCATGGGGGAGGGTCTGTCGGAATTGAGCCTTGGTGGAGTACTTAGTATCGGGGGATTGCTGCATCCACCTGGGTCGACCAGGCGTCGATTCCTCCCACCAAATTCTTCACATTTGTGAATCCTTGTTGAAGCAGGAAATTTGTCGCATCAGCGCTTCTCATGCCGTGGTGGCAAATGGCGATGATCTCAGACTCGCGGTTCAACCGAGTGAGCGATTGAGGAAGTGTTCCGAGGGGAACAAGGATTGAGCCATCTATTTTTGCGAGCGAGTATTCCCAATCTTCCCGCACGTCCAGTAATACAAGCTTATCGCCCTTATCGAGTCGTGTTTTCAATTCTTTCGGGGAAATGACATAGCCCATTCGATGACCCCCTTGCTTGAGAACATCATATGTGAGGAGCGAAAAGCCTGTCAATGAGGCTGGTGGCTCGCTCGATCTGGCGATTTTGAGCGAGAGTTAACCAACACAGAATGATGAACGATCTTGAATAGGGCTAAGTATCAGAAGACGACAGAGAAAACTGTACATTTTTGTCAAATTTCTGTGTCGATATGTAGTTTTAATGAAGCGATTGATGTTTTATTCAGGTGTGAGCGTGAGCAAGCACAGGTTAGATGAGGATTATAAAATTATAACATATTGATAAATAATAATAATCATTTCCATACGTACGTAGTTGGCCTAAAAATTGCTTTCCATGCCAGCTCATATAGGGACTGGTTGAAACCATCGCAGAGCGGAAAGACCACCGTATGAAGGAATCTGCAGCGCCGATCCTTGTTATTATGGTATCTGTAGCAAATCAGAAAGAAGCACGAAGAATTGGGAAAAGAATGGTGGAAGCAAAGCTGGCCGCCTGCGTGAGTATCATCCCGGCTATCGAGTCTATATATAGGTGGAAGGGAAAAGTTGTTAAATCACGAGAAGTTCTGCTCTTATTCAAATCGACCGAAGTTCGGTATGCTGCCCTTGAGAAAGCCATCAAGGCGATTCACACTTATGACACTCCAGAAATTATCGCATTACCTGTTAAGAAAGGCCTGGCCCAATATATTGGGTGGGTCTGTTGTGAGACCAACGACTAATAGTTGGTGCGAATATCCTTAACTCACCAAAATGAGGGGTTGACCGAAGTGAGCTGGATTGATAGACTCCTACAGACTTCATAGTAGGATGTACGAGAGTCCGTTCAGAGGGGGTAAATGGCCATGGGACAAGTGAACGGCACAGAAAATAGCGATGGTTATACAGTTGTAGTCTTCCGTGGCTCATCAGCCAAGCCTCTTCGATTCAGCTTTCCGCGCAAACTTGTCAGTAAGCTATTGATTGTAGGGTCTATTTTTGTCTTAGCCAACATTCTGGTTATCGCGCACTACGTGATTAGAACCGGCGAAGTGTGGGAACTCTCATCGTTCCGGGCAGAAGCTATGAATGCACGGGAACAGACTGAGGCGTTTTCCAGCTCTATCGACGATCTCAAGAAAAGACTAATGAGCATGAAGGAAGTTAATCAGCGACTTCGTGTTATGTTAGGGATCGAGTCTCCCAAAACAGGCGATATGATAAATGGTCGAGGTGGTGTAGATGCTCCGCTCCCTGAGGGTGAGGATACTCTGCCTGCGGCTTTAAAAGCCCTCAAGAACGGCGCCGGGTCTCAGCCATCCAAAACCGATGAAACCAACCAAAGTAATTTATCTGGTCAAACAAGCACATCTGCTGATTCGAGTGATCTAACTGAGCAGGATAAGATCGCCTCAATTAAAGATGGCATAGAATGGCTATCGAAAGAAGCTGCGATCCAGGAACAATCACTTCAAGAATTGTCCTTGGCTGCTGAACAGAGATCTTCTCGATGGGCAGCGACCCCTTCCATTTGGCCGGTAAAGGGGTGGGTGACCTCTGGGTTCGGGCCAAGGGTTTCCCCATTCACAGAAAAGCCCGCGTGGCATGATGGGTTGGATATTGGAGCTGCCGCTAATGCGCCAGTTCAAGCTTCGGCTCAGGGACGAGTCACAGCAGTCGGCTTCGATGCTAAGCTGGGAAATGTCGTGAAAATCGATCATGGATTCGGTATTGAAACTCTCTATGGGCACCTGGCTAAGGCCTTAGTCAAAGAAGGGCAGCGCGTGAAGCGTGGAGAGGTTGTTGGCTTAGTCGGTAGTACCGGACTAGCCACTGGTCCCCACTTGCATTATATGGTGAAGGCACATGGCCAGGCCCTTGACCCAGTAAAGTATATACTCGAATAGCTAACAGCAGGCTCCCCTCTGGTTATTGGCTCTTCTCAACCAACGCAGTTCATAACGAAGCCGCACCGAACTACTCCTTCTCCCTTCCATCAACAACGCTGAACGAGTCAACGCAACTCCTCCTATGCTATACTGCCGCCCTATTGTGGTGGTAGAGACCATACCGATACTTATTACCTATGACAGATATTGAGATCAACCGGTCAGTGAAGGCGCGTCCAATCCACGATGTCGCTGGTCAACTTGGCATCCAGGCCAGCGAGCTACTTCCGCATGGACGGCTAAAAGCAAAGGTTTCGCTTGACGTGCTTGAGCGACTTCACGCTGCACCTCTGGGCAGATATGTACTTGTGACCGCCATCAATCCAACCCCGCTTGGAGAAGGCAAGACGACAACTTCCATAGGGCTTGCCATGGGTCTTTCCCGTCTCGGCCATCGAACGGCCGTGACACTTCGACAACCTTCATTAGGGCCGGTGTTTGGCATTAAAGGTGGAGGGACAGGGGGAGGGCGAGCACAAGTCCTTCCGATGGACGAGATCAACCTCCATCTGACCGGCGACGCCCATGCTGTGTCTGCCAGCCACAATCTTTTGTCCGCCTTTGTAGATAATCACCTGTTTCATGGGAATGCTCTTGGAGTGGATCCCAATCAGATCACATGGCCGCGGACGTTGGGAGTCAGCGATCGAGCGTTACGACAGATCGTGCTGGGAGAGGGCACTGCGGGTCACTCGGGCCAGTTTGTGATCACGGAAGCCTCCGAAGTCATGGCAATTCTCGCCTTGGCATCGAGCCAAGCTGACCTGAGACAGAGACTCGGGCGGATCGTTGTGGGGTTTACAACGGATGGTAAGCCATTGCGGGCAGAAGAGTTTGGCTGTGCCGGGTCTATGGCAGTGTTGCTGAGAGATGCCTTGTTGCCGAACATGGTTCAGACGCTGGAGGGAACCGCGGCGTTCGTGCATACGGGTCCGTTCGGTAATATCGCTCATGGGAATTGTTCGATTCTTTCCGATGCCATCGCGTTACGTTGTGCGGATTATGTCGTCACGGAGGCTGGATTCGGGAGTGATCTCGGGGCGGAGAAATTCTTCAACATCAAGTGCCGCCTTTCCGGATTCAAGCCCGCAGTAGCTGTGGTGGTCGCTACGCTTCGTGCACTCAAGCTTCATGGTGGTGGAGGGGCGGTCAAGGTCGGAACTCCACTCCCAGTAGGGCTTACCGGGCCTAATCAGGAGGCATTGGCGAGAGGCTTTGCGAACTTGGAGCAGCACATTGCAAACGTGAAAGCCCATGGGGTGCCCGTGGTGGTGGCAGTCAATGCATTTGTCGATGATCCTGTGGGTGAACTGAAGTGGGTGCGCGAGCGGTCTCTAGAGGTTGGTGCGGTGGAGGCTGCGGTTTCAACCCATTGGGCCGACGGAGCCAAAGGGGCGGAAGAATTAGCAAGGTCGGTGGTCAAGGCCACAAAGGAAAAGTCCACATTCAGACATTTATATGATGTAACCTGGCCGATCAAAAAGAAAATCCTGACCATCGCGACACACATGTATGGGGCCTCGGCTGTAACATTTGAGGCAGAAGCCGAGAGAGATATTGAATCGGCACAGCAGCTCGGACTCGATCAGCTACCTATCTGCATGGCAAAGACGCCACTATCGTTGTCGCACGATCCGGCGTTGAAGGGGCGCCCGTCCGGGTTTACGCTGCCGATCAAGGAGGTGCGAATGCTCGCAGGGGCTGGGTTTCTCACGGCGGTCTGTTCAGGCATTCAACTCATGCCTGGTCTGCCGAAAAAGCCGGCAGGGGAACGAATTGGAATCGACGCAGGTACCGGCGAAATTGTGGGGCTGCGCTAAAGTTTAGCGCTGCTTCAGATAACGGAAGAATTCTGAGTCAGGGCCCATCACCAGGGTGGACTTATCTTTGAAGGTTTTTTTGTAGGCTTCCATCGAGCGGGTAAATTCAAAAAAATGAGGATCTTGCCGGTAAGCGTCGGCATAGATCCTAAAGGCCTTCGCATCCCCAGCGCCACGTAGTTCTTCCGATTCCTTGTATGCCTGAGCCAGAATAATCTCTCGATCCTTTTCCGCCTCTGACCGAATTTTCTGCGCTTCCTCAGCGCCTTCCGCGCGGTATTGCTTCGCCTGTCGTTCCCGTTCCGCTTGCATTCGGGCGAATACCGCTCGCTCATTCTGCTCAGGAAGGTCGGCTCGTTTGATCCTCACGTCATCGATCTGGATCCCATACGCGGACGCTTTCTCATTCGAGCGCTGGGTCACGATTTTCATGAGCTCGCCACGGTGCGACGCGACGATTTCAATAAGGTCATGGCGTCCGAGTTCGACTCGAAGCTCAGAATAGATAATATCATTGAGTCGTTGGAGTGCTCCCCGTTGGGACTGAAAGCTCTGATAGACCTTGAGCGGGTCGACAATCCTCCATTTGGCGTAGTTGTCCAGGAGAAGAGTCTTCTTGTCTTGTGTGATGACATCTTGCGCCGCTGAGTCATAGTCCAACAGGCGCTTATCGAAGTAGATGACTTCTTGAACGAAGGGCACTTTGGCATAGAGCCCTGGCTCCGTGAGATTTCGAACAGGCTTTCCGAGTTGGACCACGATCGCCGTCTGGGTGATGTCCACGATGAAGAGTGGTGAGGCTCCTAGGAAGAGCAAACCGCCGACGAGCACCAGCACCGCAATGATAAGCCCCTGCTTGGTCATGGATTCTGGCTCTCACTGGTTGTTGCGCCGGTCTTGGGCTTGATACGGTCGAGCGGAAGGTACGGCAGCATCCGGTCAGCTGCCTTTCCATCAATAATGATTTTCTCCATGTTCGGCAGGATTTCTTCCATCGTTTCGATGTAGATCCGTTTGGTGATGATGTCTTTGGCTTGATTGTATTCTTTCAAGGTCGCCACAAAACGGTTGGCCTCACCCTGGGCGCGATCCACTCGCGCCTGGGCGTTGCCCTTGGCCTGGTTTACCACCTGAGCGGCTTCGCCTTGGGCTTTAGGGAGAATATCGTTGCGATAACTCTGAGACTGGTTGATCAGTTTTTCTCGATCTTCCTTCGCATTCGTCACATCCTTGAACGCAGCCGCCACCGCTTCCGGAGGACTGACGTCCTGGAGTTGGACGGCTGCGATCTGGATGCCGCCCTGATATTGATCGAGAAGGGATTGCAAGAGTACCTGGGTATCCTGCTGGATCTGGGCTTTGCCGGTCGTCAATGCTTCGTCGATCTTGCCTTTTCCGACCACTTCACGCATCGAGGCCTCGGCAGCTTTGCCGATGGTCTCATTTATTTCTGCGACGTTAAAGAGGTAGTTCGATGATTCTTTAATCTTGTATTGCACGATAAATTGGATGGCCAGGATGTTCATGTCGCCAGTGAGCATCAGGGCTTCCTGCGCCAGCATTTGCTGGCGGCCTTGTCGCTCTGTGCGGAAGCCAACCTCGACACGGTGGAGCTTTTGGACTTTCGGCTGTAAAACCGATTCGGCGAGAGGGATTTTCAAGTGGGGGCCAGGTTCCACGGTTCGGACAGGGACACCGAACCGCTTCACGACGCCCTCCTCATCGGGGGCGACGATAAAGACACATTGCCAAGCGAGAAAAATGATAAGCCCTAATAACGCAATGTTTCTGAAGCCGCTTGAAGGCAACAGATTCCCTAGTGAGGGCATCAAATTCTTGAATTGCGACTGAGCCTGCTTGAGGGCATCCTCAAGCGGGTCGCTCTTTCTACTCCAAGGATCTTTCGGGTCCCAAACCATACGAGGCAGTTGGCTGAAGGTGGATAATTGTGAACTGGGTCTCGGCGCCACCTTAGCAGACTGCCTAGAAGGTATGCAATCACGATGATCTAATAGAGAGGTCTGTCAACAGACTGCTGGGGAGGATTTCCCGGATTCGGATGTCGGCAGGCTGAAGGAAAGCCATTCCGGCAATATTGGAACGTCTGAAGAAGACGAAGAGTTAGATTCACCGTCGATCAGACTTTTCAGTTCCGGTGAGGATCGGCCTGGTTCAACAAAGGTTTGATTTGCAGTCGGTCACCACAAGGTTCGAGGCTTTCTCACCTGCCTCAAGTTCAAGACCCAGCCAGGCTAGCCCCGCGAACTGGTCCTCCTTGGTGCGCTCCCTATCCCCCTCTATAAGGCTGACGATGTAGTAGCGCCCGGCGGGAATTTTGGTAAACCAGAAATGGCCGGTAGGGTTCGCTCTGGTTGTGCGGAGATAGGGAGCCAACCGCTTTTCACTACGGAGCCGAGTCAGCGCTTCGTGTGCGCAGTCAGCCGGAGAGCGTGGAGTAGGGCTGCCTTCAGCGGAGGCAGGGCTCTCTGCCGCTGAACAGTTTGTGGCTTTGATGGTGTGGTCAAACCAATAGCGTGTGTATGGGGTGATAGGGATAAGATGTACCAGAGCGCCAGCTTGCGTGACGGCTTTTCCGGATGGCGAGCCGAGAAATGCCTGTCCAGCCAGAGTGCCACGCCCCTTCTGCTTGTAAGGCAACAAATCCTTTTCGTTTAGACTTGGAGGCTGTGGCGCTATGGCGGGAGGCGCATTACCTGCCCCCTCGGCCTGTGCCTGATAGTTCCACAACCCTCCCAGCAGGAGGGTAATGATTATTCCGTACAGGAGTTGTCCACTCAGTGGCATGGTTGCTATGACGTGGATGCAGACGATTCCGGTGTTTCACCCAAGGATGCCGGTGCAGCAGAAGCTTTGTGTTTTAGGGCGCGGCCTTTGTCAGGGGTGGGATCTGTGACGACGCCATAGATCTCGCGTCCTTCGTGGCCGTCCGGGAGATATTCTGTGATCGGCAGGCCGTCTTCCCGCACAAACAAGAGACAGTGACAGTATTTGTAGATCTGCATTTCGTCACAGGCGCACATCCAGCGGCGGAGTTTTGCTTCCGCTTGTTTATCCTTATAGAAGTTGCAGGGGCAGAGAGGTTTTCCCAGCTCATCCATGTGCATCGCGAGGCCTTTGACCACGGCTTCGGTGACTGCGGGAGTGGGATGCATGGTCGTTCCGCTTTTCTCCGCGAATCCTTTCACATACTTCCACATTTTGTCGAGACTCACTTGTTTGGGCTCAGCCATTCCAAAATCCTTTCAATTAAGCCAGCGGCGGGGGGCGAGGGAGCAGACTTGAGTTTTCCCCCTTAGCCTCAGGCTTCTCGGCTCGTGCCGGCCTGTGAGCGTACAGTTTACAAGCGCTGGTGCGTCCTTTACAATCCAACACTTATTGCAAATTCCGTCATATTGGACACAACATGCAGATGCCGGATACCCATAGGGAATTGGTCGCCAAACTGGCGGAGGAACTGGGGCCTGCTGCGGCTCAGCAGCTGGTCTCTGGTCTCGCCGAAGCCCATGCAAACCCGAATCAGGTTGAGGGTGTCTTGCTGTTACTCGATGAGTTACAGAAAGTCTCGCCGAAGGTTGCTCGTGCCGCGATCGAATCGCTCCCTGACTTGCAAAAGAGGGGGCGGCTCAGCGACGTGTTGATCTGGCTGGATCTTGGGACCACATTGGCCGAATCGTCCGGGGCGATCGGGTTGAAATTTTTCAAGGAGAGCCCGCTAGTGTTGAGTCTGATCGAGCAAACGTCGGTCCGGTCGTTAGTGCTCAAATCCGCCCTGGAATTGGCTGAGCAGGATGGGAACATTACACTGGAATTTCTCCGCGTGTCCCCTGAGGTGGTGACGGTTATTTCGCCGGATCAGCTGGGGGCTTGGTTAGAGATAGGGTTTGAAATGGTGCAGATCGACTTTGTTGTCGCGCTGGAGTACATCCACCAGATTCCCGCGATTGCCCGTGTGCTACCCGTTCAAGACGCCAGGGCCTGGGCGATGTTCGGGTTGAAACTCGTCTCCCGGAATAGCATTGGCATGACGGATTATTTCGGAACTATCGAATTTCTCCGCACCAGTCCTCTCATCCTCGGCGATGTGGATGATCAATCGGTGAGAGCCAAGGTTGTCACGGTCGGGTCGTTGCTGGCTGAACGTGATCCTGGATCGGGCATTGCCTGGTTGTCGGAATCGCCACGTCTGCTGCGTCCTGTGCCGAATGAGGGATGGAGACTGAGAATATTACAGTATGGCGCCTTAGTCGCAGAGCGTGATGCGGAAACGGCGCTGGCCTATTTGCGGGGTGCACCGGAACTGGTGAGCGTGATCGGCGAGTCTGCCGAGGCTACAGCGCGCTTTGAGGCCTGGTTTACAGCCGGGATGGAAGTCCTGGCTTACAGTGTCGAAGGTGCCAGGGCCTATTTCGCCCTGGAGTCGCAGAAAGCGCTCACAGCTGTGGAAGCGGCCTTGAGTGGTGTGACGCTTCGGCAGGCGGCCCGGACCGTGAAGCTCTTCGTGCAAGGACTCTGTGGAACAGATCTGACGATTCAGGCGCTTCCGGATTCGCTGAGTCAGGAGACGACCATGCGGGCTACGGTGAGCCGGGATGGACGCACCATCTCACTACCAGCCGTCCTTCGTCGCTATCCCACTGCCGATGAGAATCTGCGGTTGTATCTGGTGATGGCGGCTCATGAAGCGGGGCATGTGGAATTTGGGACCTATCGCCTGACCCTTGAGCCGTTCGCGGATCTGGTTGTGTCTTTGCGCCAACAGTATGGCCTGGTGAAACAGGCTGCGCCTGACAACTTGGCAGCGCTATTTCGCCTATATCCTCATCCGGGACTGGCCCAAGATTTATGGACCCTCGTGGAGGACGCACGGGTGGAGTTCCTGCTGCAGCGGGAATATCCTGGACTTCAGCGGGACCTGCAGCGCTTCGCGCGGGAGGCAATCACGACACGCTCGCTGACGCAAGGACTGACCGTGAAAGAACTCGTCGTCGATCAACTGCTCCAGTTGTCAACCGCTGCGTCTCAGCCTGTCGCAATCCATGAAGCGATCAAAGAGGAGATTGCCATCCTCTGGCCGATGTGCCAGACCATTCTGACTCCCACAGCGACGGCGGAAGAGGCTGTGCTGGTGGCCCATGCACTCTATGTGCGGCTTGAAGAATTGTTGGCACAGAAGGGAGCGATGGTCCGGGGCGATCAGGCCGATCGCGAGTCAGGGGATCCGGGTGTGGGTCCTTCTGCTTCTGAACAGACCGGTGAGGACTATCGTCCTGTCACCAACTGGGTTTATCGTGGAGCGATGAATCCTGAGTTCATTCGTCGGCAGGATCAGGATGATCGGGCTTCGGATGATCAAAACCAATCAGAAAGCATCGAACGGATCGCGAGTGCGGCGGACGGGACACCGGAGCCTTCAGGGCAGAGTCAACAAGGTCGAGAGGGGGCGCATACGGTGACTGACCGAGGCAGTCTCGCCGGGGGACGGCAGCTGCCCTCTCATGTAGAAGAACTCCTAGCCTTAAAGGTTGAGCAGGCCGCCCTGGTCGATCATCCTGGGCCCGGCGATCGTGTGGCGCGCTATCCGGAATGGGATCAAGGAATCGATGACTATCGCCTCAACTGGTGTCGCGTCGTCGAGTGTGCTTCGGAGGAAGGAAGCGGGGATATCGTGGGCGCCACGTTGAACGTTCACGGGAGCGAAGTCTCGGCGCTTCGACGATTTTTCGAAGGTCTGCGGCCACCCGGTTTGCGGCGAGTGCCTGGTCAGGCCGACGGCGATGATCTCGATGTGGATGCTGCGGTCCGCATGTGTGCCGAGCGGGCCGCGGGGGCAGATGTGTCTGACCGGATCTACGTCAGGAGGGAGCGAAAAGAACGGGATGTCGCAGTCGCGTTTCTGGTAGACCTGAGTGGGTCAACCAGCCGCCAGTTGGACAACGGCCGCCGCGTGATCGATGTGGAGAAAGAGGGGCTGGTCCTCTTGTGTGAAGCGCTTGAGGCTGTCGGAGACCAATATGCCCTCTATGGCTATTCGGGCCAAGGCCGGGGGCAAGTCGACTTTCTTGTCATGAAGGATTTTGACGATCAATTGGGCGGGAAGACGGCGCAGCGTGTAGGCGGACTGTCCCCCATGCGGCAAAACCGTGATGGGGCGGCCATCCGCCATGCCACTGCGAAATTGCTGGCGCGAGAGGCGAGAACGCGGCTGCTCGTCCTCATCAGCGATGGGCGCCCGCTCGATGACGGCTATAAGGACGAGTATTCCCTGGAAGACACAAAGGCGTCATTACGAGAGGCGCGTCGGCGAGGGGTGCATCCATTTTGTGTCACGATCGATCGGAAGGCCGATGGCTATGTTCGAAGAATGTATGGGGACGTACAGTTCATGGTCATTGATCAAATCGAAGCCTTGCCGATGCGATTGCCGCGGATCTATCAAAGATTAACAACGTAAAACGTCTCACCTCTCACGTGTAGGAGAAGATGACGAATTCAGTTGAGAGACCGACAGTGCCGCCCTGGTTGTACAAGCTGTTTACGGGACACCAGTACCCCTATGTCCGGCGGTTGGCCAAGTTTGCACAGCCTCTGAAGCCGGGGGAGGATCGTCCGGAGCCGACGAAGGAGCTCATCGAGGCTAAGTTTTGGGAGGTCTATCCCCGTTGTCGGACCAAGGTTCTTCAAGAAGTGAAAGTGGGGATGATCGTGGTCTTTCACGACCTCAGCGAATATCCGGCAGGAGGGTATCAGGAATTGGTCGATGATCCGGACGCCTTTCTGGCCAAGACCTATGGCAAGAAGAAGATTAAAGTCAATTTCTATGACGGGGACAATTTTGTCTGCACGATCAATTTTAAAGTCGCGGGCTGGACGGAACA